>NZ_SOCE01000001.1:1068537-1387665 GCF_004365175.1 Kribbella voronezhensis
GGCAGGTTCGGACGATCGGCAGGACCCAGGTCTGGATCCTGCCGAACCCGAGTGGGCTGAACGCCCATTACACGCTTCCGAAGCTGGCGGCCGCCTACGCGGAACTGCATGCCGCTGCCTACTGAAGCGCCTTCTTCAGCGTGCTGATCGCGAGGTTGATCGCGGTCTCGGCGCCGTGCGTACCGCGGAGCGCGTCGACCATCACGAAGTCGTGGATCACCCCGCCGATCCGTACCGCGGTGACCTCGACGCCCGCGGCGCGCAGCTTGGCGGCGTACGCCTCGCCCTCGTCACGCAGTACGTCGGCTTCGGCGGTGATCACCAGCGCGTCGGGCAGTCCGGCCAACTGGTCGAGCGTCGCGCGCAGCGGCGACGCGGTGATCTGGTTCCGCTCGGCCTCGTCGGTCGTGTACTGGTCCCAGAACCACTGCATGCCCTCGCGCTGCAGGAAGTACCCCTCCGCGAACTCGTGGTACGACGCGGTGTCGAACGACGCGTCGGTGACCGGGTAGAAGAGCACCTGCTGACGGATGGCCACGTCACCGCGCTCCTTGGCGAGCAGCGTCACCGCGGCGGCCATGTTGCCGCCGACCGAGTCGCCGACGACGGCCAGCCGCTCGGCGTCCAGGCCATACTCCTTGCCCGAAGCAACGATCCAGCGGGCGACCGAGTAGCTCTGCTCCAGCGCGTGCGGGTAGCGGACCTCAGGAGACAGGTCGTACTCCGGGAAGACGACCGCCGCGCCCGAGCCGACCGCCAGTTCGCGGACCAGCCGGTCGTGGGTGTGCGCGTTGCCGAAGACCCAGCCGGCGCCGTGGATGTAGAGGATCACCGGCAGCACTCCGGTGACTCCGGCCGGCCGGACGATGCGCGCCTTGGTCCCGTCGGGAGCGGTGACCCACTCCTCGTCGACGGGAAGCTTCGGGTAGTCGGTCGTCTGCACCTCGTCGACCGCCTTGCGGCCGTCGGCCGGGTCCAGCTGGAACAGGAACGGCGGCTCGGCGGTGGCGTCGGCGAAAGCTTGGGCGGCGGGCTCGAGGACGGTCATCGAAGTACTCCCTGTGGGTGAGGTCCGGAGCGGAGAACGAGCGTTCTCCGTCGATGTCCGCTACTCTAGGAGAACGATGGTTCTCAGCGCAAGTCGCGGTTCGGAGGAGGGTCCATGACGGTCGACACAGCCACCGCCCAGCGGCAGGTGCTGGAAGCGGCGGACGCGTTGTTCTACGAGCGCGGGGTGCAGGCCGTGGGGATGGACGCGATCCGGACGGCCTCGGGTGTCTCGTTGAAGCGGCTGTACCAGCTGTTCAGCTCCAAGGACGAGCTGATCGAGGCATATCTGAAGCACCGCGACGAGCTGTGGAACACGATGCTCGCCGAGCACGTCGACGCCGCCGGCGAGCCGAGGGAGCGCATCCTGGCGGCCTTCGATTTCCTGAACGACTGGTTCCAGCAGCCGGACTACCGCGGCTGCGCGTTCATCAACTCGTTCGGTGAACTCGGCACGGTGTCACCCCGGGTGGCCGAGCTGGCGAACGAGCACAAGGCCGACTTCCAGCGCCGCCTGACCGAGCTCGCCGAGGCGGCCGACGCACCCGATCCGGCCCGGCTGGCGGAGTACCTGATCCTGCTCAGCGAAGGAGCCATCACCCGGTCTGCGATCTCCCGCTCCGCCGAGCCCGCCCAACGAGCCCGCGAAGCCGCCGGCCTCCTCCTGGACGCGTTGCTCCCCGCCTGACCCAACCGCACCCGCCCCGCCTTCGGCAGGCTGCGCCGCCTGCTGGCAGGCTGCGCCGCCTGCTGGCAGGCGAAGCGCTGGTGAGCTGTCAGGTTGCGGTGGCTCTGGTCAGCTGGACTCTTCTGCTTCGCGGCGGGCTTTGGCGCGGCGTTTGCCTTCGTGCATCGCTACGACCCGGGCGACCGGGATCTCGTGGCCTTCGGCGATCAGGTCGGCGGGGAGGGTCTGCGGTGCCGGAAGTTGCTCAGCCCACGCCGGTGTCGCAGCGAGCAGGCCAGGCGTCGTACGGATAGTGAAGTCGGACGGGCTGACCTGGTCGAGGTTGTCCCAGCCGACCGGGAAGGACACCGTGGCGCCCGGGCGGACACGGGGACTGTACGCCGCGACGACCGTCGCTCCACCGGCCCGCGTCGAGTCGACGAACACTTTGCCGCCGCGCTCCTCCCGCACGTACGCCGTCGTCGCAAGTTCGGGGTCGATCCGCTCGGCCCGGGCAGCGATCGCCCGAGTCGCGGCGGCAGCGTCTTCGATCGAGGCCTGGTCGTCGATCGGCACGTAGACATGGACGCCCTTGGCTCCACTGGTCTTCACCGCGCCGGTCAGCCCGAGCTCGGTCAGCGCCTCGCGGACCAGGAACGCCGCCTGGACCGCCGCCGAGAATGTCTCCCCCTCGGGCGGATCGAGGTCCAGCACCAGGTGCGTGACCCGGTCCCACCGATCGGCGCGGACGAGGGTCGGGTGATACTCCACCGCCCGCTGGTTCGCGAACCACAGCAGCGTCCGGCGGTCGTCGCACAGTGCGTAGGTCACCTCGCGCTTGGACGCCTCGGCCCACATCGGCACGGTCCGCACCCACTCGGGCGTGTACTTCGGGACGTTCTTCTGCATGAACGGTTTCTGCCCCGGCCGGACCCTGATCACCGACAGCGGCCGGTCCCGCAGTCCAGGCAGTAATACCTCGTGCACCGCGTCCAGATAGTCGACCAGGTCGCGCTTGGTCGCGTCCGCGCCGTCGAACAACGGCTGGTCGAGGTTGGTCAGCGGTACCCCGTCACGCGTCTCGTCCGGCTCCTTCGCCATGGCAACGACCTTAGGCCCTGACACGGGTCCAGGGCAGGATGTGGGGATGCAAGCGACCGAGCTTCTGCGCTCCCTCGACAGTCTTCCGTACGGCGAACGCTCTCGGCTGATCGCTCAGGAGGCCCAGCGGCTGCGCGGCACGCAGGAGCTCGTTGGCCTGCTCGAACAGCTGAGCCGCGGCGCCGCCTTCGAGCGCGTGCTCGGCCTGCAACTGGCCCAGATCGCCGGCCAGGCCGACTACGTGGCGCACCTCCTGGCCGACCCCGATCCCACCGTCCAGGCGCGCGCCCTGGTCGCGGTCTCGCGCGGTGTCGCGGTCTCGGACCAGACCCTCCACACCCTGTACGACGATGCGCCGGCCGCGCTGCGCGGCAAACTGCTCCGCGTGATCCGCCGGACCGGCCGGCACGAGCTCGCCACCCGGCTGATCGAGGAGCACCGGGACCGCTGGGGTGATCGCTCGGCCGCGGCCATCCTGAGCAGCACGGACAGCGCCACCGTCGGACGGCTCCTTCCCGAGCTGGCCTATTGGCTGTCCGCCGGCGAATGGCAGCGGCTCGCCGTCAAGCACCCGGCCGCCGTCCTCGCGTGTGCCGAGCAGACCCTCCCGACCGGAGCCGACTGGCAGGAGTGGTGGCAGGGCATCGCGTACGGCGTGGTCGCTCTGCTCGATCGCGACGACGTACAACCCCACCTGATCCTCGCCCTGCTCGACCGCGCGCTCCCTGCCAATCAGTTGCCTAGGGCAATCACTCAGGTCCTCGGCCGACTCATCGACCTCGATCGCGAGCTGGTACTGCGAATCCTGCTCACCCCCGATCGAGCGGCTCTGCTCGGCAACGCACTCACTCCGGCGGTGTGCCGCCGCCTGCACCGGTTCTCCGACGACGAACTCGGCGCGCTCGGCCGCCTGCTCTGGCCGAACGCGGCCGACCTGCTCGCCGACCTGCCGCCGTCGCGGCGTACTGCGGTTTTCGCGGCGATCACCGGCTCACTCGACCTCTCCCGAACCGACCTGCCCACCGCGCTCCTCGACGTCCTCCCGCAGAACCTCCGGCACGAGCAGGCCCGCCGGATGCTCGAACTGCCGATCGTTGCCGAGAACACCCGCCGCCGCTGGGAAGTCACCGCCTACCTCCCGTACGACGAGGCGTTCGCGCTACTGGAACCCGAGATCCGGCGTCCCGAGGCCGACGACCGAGTGACGGTCTATCGAGCCGTCATCTCGTCCGCCGGTCACAGTCGGCAACCCGCGGCGGTGCAGGCGGCCCTGTCCTGGGCGACGAGGGTTCGCAACGATCGCGAGCCGGTTCGCCAGGCCGTCCTCGCCGCGGCGGCCGCGCTACCGCCGTCCGTGCTGGCCGACGAGCACGTGACGCCGCTGCAGACCTTGCTGACCGATGCACTCGAAGCACGGGACACTTCCTGGCTGGTGCGCTCGGCGTTGAACCAGCTGGCGGAGTACGCCGTCCGGGAAGGTGCCCTGCGCAACCAATCGGCCTTGCTGGACTGGGGACTGGAGTCGCACGCCCGGCTCACCGAGAACCGCGGCACGGTCAATCTCTACGGCCTCATCGACGGACTGCCACGAGGTCGGGAACTCGCGGTCTACGAGGCACTACGCCCGTACGTCGAGGCGGCCGCGGCCCGTCGCGAGTTCGACCTCGCCTTCGCGATCGCGGCGGCTTTCGGTCGCCGGGGCTGGACCAACGAGCATCTGCACCGCGTGCTCGAGCAGGCCGTCTGGTCGAACAAGGAGTACGTCGTCGGCCGGGCTGCCGAACTCTGGCTGCAGCCCACCTCCACCCGGGCCGAGCGGGTCGGCCGGATCATCAAGCGGGACGTCGGAATGGCCCGCTGGGACGCTGTCTGGCGGGCCGTCACCGAGGTCCGCACCGACCTGCTGGACCCGGTCCTCGCCAAGCCCGAGCGCAGTCACCGCTTCGACCGCAATCAGCCGTCCTGGCAGGTCCCCGACTCGGCGCTCCGCCGCTGGCTCCCCCGCCAGCACGTCCGGTACGCCGACCTGCTGACCACAGCCGCCCGGGACAAGCGCATGTCCGACTGGTCCCGCGCCGCGGCCGTGTCGGCGCTCGGGCACCTCCCGGACATCGGTCGCGCCGCGGTCGACCCGTTCCTGACCAGCGACCAGGTGCTGCTGCAGGAGGCTGCCCTTGGTGCGCTGGCGTGGACCTCTCAGCCTGAGCTCGCCTTGCCTGCCCTACTTGTCCATGCCGGTGACGACCGCGCGCGGGTCGCCGTCTACGCAGCTACCCGCGCTGCACGGTTCGTCCGGCCGAGTCGGTTGGCTGCAGCCTTCCAGCCGTTGCTGGTGGGCGACGGTGTGAAGGTGACCTCTCGCAAGGAGGCTGCGCGGCTGCTGGGCGAACTGCGTGCACCGGGGGCGAGCGAAGTACTGACTGATGCCTGGGGTGGGGCGCATCGGGATGTGCGTGCTGCGATCACGAGTACCGCGTCGCAGTACTTGCTGCACGAGCCGGGTAGCTGGGCCCTGCTGCAGCAGGCGGTGCACGACTCCGATGCGACTGCTCTGGCGCTGACTGCTCGGCAGCCTTTGGACATCGCGGAGAAGTACAGAGCGCGCTACGGCGACCTGTTGATCGCTGTGACGGCCAGGTCTGAGCCAGAAGTGGTGGCCGCTGCCTTGGCGGCATTGGCTCGGTGGGGTCGCTGGATCCCTGCTGCTGCGGAGGTTTGCGGTGAGTTCGTCACCGATCTCTCGTCACGCAGCCCGAACTGGCGTACTGCGGTCGACGCGTTGGCGGCGATGGCTGGACGCCGGCACATCGGGGAGTTGGACGATCTGCTCGAGGTCGTCCGGTTGCTGCTGCGGCATGACGACGATCCGGGCGCACCCGACGGCGAGGCGGACCGCGACCGGCCGGCGTGGCGTCGGCTGACGGTGCTGGTGGATTCGGTGGAGGCCGCGGTACGGCAGCAACCGCTGGAGCGTCGAGCAGGACTGCGGATCCTTGCCGACGAGCTTTCCGGCGTACCGAGCTTCCTGCCCCATCGACTTCACCTTCTGGTCACCGCAACTTCGTGGGCGTCACCGGCCGACGATCTGCGGCAACAGGTGTCGCTCGTCGCTGATCGGCCGGTTGCGGCCAACTTCCTGAGCGAGTTGGTCAGGAACGCTCTGGTCAACTCCACCTGGCGACCCGCCGATCTGAGCGGTCCGGCCGACGAGCTGACGCGCACCGGCAACCTCGCCTCGGGCCTGCTCGCCTGCACGTTGGTCAGCGCCGCCGGCACGTACGCCGGCTGGCCGGCCGAGTGGCGCACCCGCTTGCTCGCCCTCCGCCGCCACCCGGACGCGGACGTCCAGCAACTTGCCATCCGCCAAGCAACCGCAGAGGAGTAGCACGGGGACCGGCCGGGTGCGGCGCGCTACCCCCGGGAGACGCGGATCCCGCCGCAGGCGGCGACGGCGGTCAGCGACCCGAGAGGCCGATCCCCGACGCAGGCGGAGGCGGCAGTCAGCCGCCCGAGACGCCGATCCCGGCGCAGGCGGAGGCGGCGGTCAGCCGCCGGAGACGCCGATCTCGGCGTCAGCCATGTCCGTGCTCAGGCCGTCGGTGTCGTCGAGCCAGCCGTGGGGCAGGACGACGTGGTCGCGCGGGCTGCCCTGGCGGCCGCGAGGTGCGCCGAGTTCCTGGACCGGGAAGGGAGCCGACGGGTCCAGCTGGGACAGCAACTCGTCCAGCTTGGCGAGCGAGTCGACCATTCCGAGGGCCGCGCGCAACTCACCACCGGCCGGGAAACCCTTGAGATACCACGGCACGTGCTTGCGGAAGTCGCGCAGACCGCGCTGCTCTCCCATCAGATCGGCCAGCAGCTGCCCGTGCCGCCGCATCACGGTCGCGACCTCACCCAGCGTCGGCAGATTCAGCGCCTCACCACCCGCGAACGCCACAGCCAGATCCCGGAACAACCACGGCCGCCCGAGACAGCCGCGTCCGACGATCACGCCCGCACACCCGGTCTCGGCAACCATCCGGAGCGCGTCCGACGCTTCCCAGATGTCGCCGTTGCCGAGCACCGGGATGTTCACGTGCTCGACCAGTTCGGCGATCTTCGTCCAGTCGGCCTGGCCGGAGTACGCCTGGGCCGCGGTGCGCCCGTGCAGTCCGATCGCGGCCGCGCCGGACTCCTCGGCGATTGTGCCCGCGTCGAGGTAGGTCTGGTGCGCGCTGTCGATCCCGATCCGCGTCTTCATCGTGACGGGAATCCCGTACGGCGTGGCGGCCTTCACCGCAGCCTGCAGGATCGCGCTGAGCAGGTTCCGCTTCCAGGGAAGGGCCGCGCCGCCGCCCTTCCGCGTCACCTTCGGCACCGGACACCCGAAGTTCAGGTCGACGTGCGCCACGCCGTACTCCGAACACAGCAGCTCGACCGCGCGCCCGACATAGACCGGGTCCACGCCGTACAGCTGCACCGAGCGGACGGTCTCGGAGTCGGCGAAGGTGAGCATGTCCAGCGACTTCTGATCACCCTCGACGATGCCGCGCGACGTGATCATCTCGCAGACGTACAGCCCGGCGCCCTGCTCGGCACACAACTGCCGGTACGCCGCGTTGGTGATCCCCGCCATCGGGGCGAGCACCACCGGGGTGTCGATCGTGAGAGCACCTAGTTGCAGAGACATGTCAGGCCTTCGTGACCAGGACCTGGCCGTTGCCGGAGACCTGGGCGCGGTACGGCTGGACGGCGTTGCCGGTACTCGTGACGTCGCAGGAGATGCCCTGCGAGGTGTGCTTCACGACCGCGACGTCGTCCATCGTGCAGGTCACCTTGGCGGCATCGGTGACGGTCCGTTGGACCGCGTCGACCACCTTGGCGCGCACGATCGGCACCGAGTCGGAGGTGAACTTGTAGGTCGCCGTGTACTGCTTGGCCTCGATCGTGAGCTTGCCCGGGTACGACTTACCGGCGTACGTCACCGTGCAGCTGAGGTCGTGCGTGCCGGGCTTCTCCGCGTCCTCGATGCCGGGGCAGGTGACCGTGGTGGTGGCGGCCTTGCCGGCCGCGATCTGGGCCTGCTTGGCGATCGCGAACCGGATCCGCTGCGCGAGCGGGGCATCCGAGGCGGGCTGGCCGGTCACCTTCGGCGTCGGCCAGGGCTTGGACGGCGTCGGCAACGGGGTCAGCGTCGGTGTCGACGCTGTGGGGATCGGCGCTGTCGACGAACCACCGGTCGGCTTGGACGACGGCGTGCCGCCCGCGTCCTTGGAGGGCGTGTCCGAACAGCCTGCAAGCGCCAGGGCACCAAGCAGCAGCGCGCCCGGAACGACAGCGCCACGCAGTACAGCGCCACGCCGCATGGCTCCACGCGACACAGCGCCGCGCAGTACGCCGGGCCGCTCGATCCCCGATAGGTTCATCGTCAGCAGCCCACCAGCCGCTGGGCCAGGTAACCGGTCACCTCGGTCAGCGCCACCCGCTCCTGCTTCATCGAGTCACGCTCACGAATGGTCACGGCCTGGTCGTCGAGGGTGTCGAAGTCGACGGTGATGCAGTACGGCGTACCGATCTCGTCCTGGCGGCGGTAGCGGCGGCCGATCGCGCCGGCGTCGTCGAAGTCGACGTTCCAGCTCTTGCGCAGTTCGGCCGCGAGGTCCTTCGCCTTCGGGGACAGGTCGGCGTTGCGCGACAGCGGCAGCACGGCTGCCTTGACCGGGGCGAGTCGCGGGTCGAAGCGCAGTACGGTCCGCTTGTCCACGCCGCCCTTGGCGTTCGGGGCTTCGTCCTCGGTGTAGGCGTCGAGCAGGAAAGCCAGCACGTTGCGGGTCAGGCCGGCCGCCGGCTCGATCACGTACGGCGTCCAGCGCTCGCCCTTCTCCTGGTCGAAGTAGGACAGGTCGACGCCGGAGTGCTTGGAGTGGGTCGACAGGTCGAAGTCGGTCCGGTTCGCGATGCCCTCGAGCTCGTCGAACTCCTTGCCGCCGAAGTGGAACTTGTACTCGATGTCGACGGTGCGCTTGGAGTAGTGGCTGAGCTTTTCCTTCGGGTGCTCGTAGAAGCGCATGTTGTCCGGGTTGAGCCCGAGGTCGAGATACCAGTCCCAGCGGGTCTTCAGCCAGTACTCGTGCCACTCCTCGTCCGACCCCGGCGCGACGAAGAACTCCATCTCCATCTGCTCGAACTCGCGGGTCCGGAAGATGAAGTTGCCCGGGGTGATCTCGTTGCGGAAGCTCTTGCCGACCTGGGCGATGCCGAACGGCGGCTTCTTCCGGGCGGTACCCATCACGTTCGCGAAGTTGATGAAGATGCCCTGCGCGGTCTCGGGCCGCAGGTAGTGCAGGCCTTCCTCGCTCTCGACCGGGCCGAGGTAGGTCTTCAGCAGGCCGTTGAACATCCGCGGCTCGGTGAAGGTGCCTTTGTTGCCGCAGTTCGGGCAGGCGATCTCGGCGAGCTTGACCTCGTCGGCGTCCTTGTTCTTCCGGCGGGCGAACTCCTCGCGCAGGTGGTCGTCGCGGAACCGCTTGTGGCACGACTGGCACTCGGTCAGCGGGTCGACGAACTCCTCCAGGTGCCCGGAGGCCTCCCAGACCTTGGTCGGCAGGATCACCGACGAGTCCAGCCCGACGATGTCGTCACGGCTCGTCACCATCGAGCGCCACCACTGGGTGCGGACGTTGTTCTTCAGCTCCACGCCGAGCGGTCCGTAGTCCCACGCCGATTTCGTGCCGCCGTAGATCTCGCCGCACGGATAAACGAAGCCTCTCCGCTTACTCAGGCTGACGACGGCATCGACGGTATCCACGGGCACTTTTCGACTCCAGATTGGTGGTACGAGAAAGGTCAAGGCTATCGGTTCAGCGGTGCGGCGCGAACTCGTCCAGATCGTCGTACGCCGTGGGCTCGTCGATTGCCTGCGAGAGCAGCGGTACCGCGGCCAGCTTCACCTCGTACGGCGAGAGCGCGCGCCGGTAGCTGCCGATGTTCACCCACTCCATGCTCAGGGCGAGCAACTCGGGATCGTCCGCGTTCCGGCCGGTCCGGGCGGCCACGAAACCCTGCTGCCGCGACAGCACCTCGACAGCGGTCTCCAGCCGGCCCACGAACTCCGCCTGCGCCGACTCCTCGACCCGGAACCTGATCACCACGAACACCCGCGCCACCCTACGGCGTCACACCCCGTAACCCCCACCTCACCTCCCTTTTCACGCCCCTCACGCTCGAGGAGGTGAGGGCCCCGCCCCTCCCCGCTTCGCCCGCAGGGAACAATGGGCACCATGAGTTCCTCCAGCAGCCAGCCGGTCAGCCCCCTCCGGGCCCGAATCACCAAGGCGAGCTACCCGGTCGTGGCGCGGCTGCACGGCATGCCGAAACTCACCCTCCCCGGCATCACCCTGGTCCTCGCCCTCATCGGCGTCTTCGCCCCACTCCCCGTCGGCGTACCGGCCCTCCTGCTCCTGGCGCTACTCCTCTGCTGGCTCGGCTTCCTCTCCTGGCCGGTCGTCACCACCGGCCAACGAGCGATCCGGATCTTCTCGGTCCTCGTCATCGTCCTGTTCGCCGTCAAACGCATCGCAGACGGCTGACCCGAGGCCTCCACGCGGCCGTCGATGACACTTCCTCAGTCCCACACCGCGGACCACCGCAAATAGCCGTCGTCCAAGTCGGCCAGCCGCGGCGACAGTCGCTTCTCCGGCCAGACTGCTCCACTCGAGTAGCTCTGCAGAGCGGGGCGTCGGTCGACGAACGCCCCCGCGACATCGTCGAGCATCTCGCCGACGCCGTTCCACCACGGCGCCGACGCCCCGCCGCCTTCGGCGTACCACTCCCAGACACACCCGAACTGGTCACCATCGCGCAAATCGACGTACAGAAGACCCGCGTCACCCGCCACCGCGATCGGCAGGAAGCTGTCGAGCCAGTCCGTCGTCGGTCGCCCGGCCGGCTGGCCGTCGCCCGGCCAGGGGCCGGAACCATGGATGTGTCGCTGAATCTTCTGCAGCATTTGCCGGTTGGACAGCATGTCTTTGACCGGAACCAGGTTGTAGAGCGTCGGGATGAGCGAACCCCGTACTGCGCGGTGCTCCGTTCCGTTGGCCAGCTCGAGCAACTCGACCAAATCAGCCGGGAGCGGCCGGTTGACCGCAGCTTCGAGGTAGCGAAGGTCGACGGCCGTCGCAGGCGGGTTGATCAGGGTGGCCGTGGTCGGGTGGTGCGCTGCGAGCCAGCCGGCGATCCTCGGCCACGACGTGGAGACGGTCATGCGATCGGCCAGCTCCAATTCTGTACGGCAGTCGACCGATGGAAGGTCAGCGAGCGAATCACAGGCCGCAGCATACGGAGTACGAAGTCCACCGATGGCCGGCCGCTCATCACCCCAGCACAAATCCAACTGCCGCAGGCGGTCCACCGCGGCGAGGCGAAGTCCGATCCACTCTTGGGCGGGCGCTTCGGGGGTCTGTGCGCCGGGCAGGGTTGCGTAGCCGGGTTGAGTCGCGACGGAGGAGCGGCGTGCTGGAGTGGGTGGGTCGAGCGGGCGACGTCAGGAGGTCGCGAAGCGGGCCGTCGTACGGGTTAGAGGGTGGCTAGGTGTTTTAGCTGGGTGGCTCGGGTGTGTTCGATTGAGGCGGCCAGGGTTTTGACTGCGTGTTCCTGGCCGGCGGTGCGGATGCTTCGGGCAACGATGATCGACTGTTCGAGGTGTTCTTTGAGGTTCTTCTCGAAGAGGGTGTCGAAGGCGGGGCCGGTGGTGTTGCTGAGGGCAACGACTTCTGGTTCGGTCATCATGCCGGGCATGTCGTGGCCTTCGTGCTGGTTGGCGGTCGGGGCCTTGGCGCGGGTGCGGAGGGCGATCAGCTGGGTGAGCTCGGTCTGATGCCCGGCCGCCATCGAGGCGGCGAACGCCCGTACTGCGAGGTTCGCGGACTGCTGCTTCGCCATCGCCAGGACGCGCAGCAACTGCTGGTCCATCGGGATCATCAACTCGATCCAGGCCAGGTCGGTCGGATTGAAGGCCGGGTCGGTCTCGACCACGGTGGTGGCGGGCGGCGGGGACGCTGCCGATGAATCGCCACAGCCGCTGGTCACGCCCAGTAAACCAAGCAGCACAGCCATCACCGCAAGGGCTTTCATCGGCAGACTCCTTCGGAAGGGTGGCCGGGCGGGTCCTTGGGACGAGGACCCGCCCGGCGGTCAGGCGGGCTGCGGGCGAACCGTTGCCCGATGGTCAGCGGGCTACGGGTGACTGCCGGCCTGCGGTGCGCCTGGGTCAGGGATGACCGTTGGCGCCGCACTTGATGATCGGGCGGATGCAGTCGTTGACGCGGCGTTCCATCTCGGCCGGGGGCCAGGCGTTGAAGAAGTCGCCGTGCATCGTGTAGCCACCACCCGACGCGAGCCGGAAGCCGGCCGTCGGGCCGTTCACCGGATAGCGCAGGACCTGGCGAAGCTTCGGCACCGGCACCGGGTGGCTCGCCGGGCACTCGCCGTTGACCGGATACGCCATGTGGCTCTTGTGATCGGGCGAATCCAGGTCGCGCCCGTTCCAGCACTGCGGGAAGTCCAGGTAGGACTCGAGCATGCTGCCGGCCGGGCAGGTGATGAAGTCGTGCCCGGCCCCGGCGTCACCGGCGTGCAGGCAGGACCAGCGGGAGATGGTGTTGTCGTTCGGGCCGGTCGCCTTCGCGTTGCCGGCCACGATCCGCAGCCCGAACGGCAGCGGCTGGGTCCGGGCGATCACATCGTCGCGGACGCCTTCGCCCAGGTAGTAGAAGGTGGTCCCGGTCGGCTCGACCGGCTGGTTGTTGACGTAGAGCGTCGGCACCCAGTACGACGACTTGTCCTCCGCCGGGTTGCAGCTGGTAGGCGAGTTCACCAGGTCCTGCACGGTGGTGTTCGCGTTCGTCACGGTCGCGCCGAAGAAGCTGTGCAGGTGCGAGGCACCCGGCAGGTTGGGGAACACGATCGGGTCGTCCGGCAGGCCGTGGGTGAAGGGGCAATCAGCGAGGAACTCGGCCACCCGGACGATCGGCCCGCCTCCCGGCGTACCGCCGAACACCTGGAACTCGAACAGCGAGGCTCCCCATTGCGTCGCTCGCTGGGTGACCAGGACCCGCACGTACCGACCGTTGCCATCGACAACGAGATTCTGCTCGCCGCCGGCTCCGGTGGTGGTCGAGTAGGCGGTCACCCACTCGTTGCCGTCGTTGGAGGTCTGGAGCTGGAAACCCTGTGCGTACGCCGCTTCCCAGCGCAGCAGCACCCGGCTGAACGCCTGGGACGATCCCAGGTCGATCCGGAGCCACTGGTTGTCGGCGAAACTGCTGGCCCAGCGAGTGCCGTTGTCGCCGTCGACAGCCGCGGCGGCGGGGAAGGCGGCGCTCTCCACAGAGGAGGCGAGAGTCGGACGTCCTTGGGACAGCAGAGTTTCAGCGGCCTGCGCAGGCCGGCCGGTGCTCACCAGGTAGGCACCGAACAGCGCGAGCAGCATCACGAGCAAGGTGCCGAATCGAAGCACAGAGCGCTTCATCGGTAGACCCGCACGTAGTCGACGAGCATCCGGGACGGGAACGGCGTCGCCGAGTTCGGCGGGCCGGGAAAGTCGCCGCCGACGGCCAGGTTGAGGATCAGGTAGAACGGGTGGTCGTAGATCCACGGACCACGTGTCGCCTCGAGTTGCGCCTTGTCGACAGTGAACACGGTGGTGCCGTCGACCTGGTAGGTGATGCTGGTGGAGTTCCAGAGCATCGTCCAGGTGTGGAAATCTGCTGCGAAGTCGGCGCCACCCGGCAGGCCGTACGAACCGCCGTACCCGCCGGCGCCGTTGTAGGCCGGGGCGTGCAGCGTCGAGTAGGCCTTGGTCGTTTCGCGGCCGAGGATCTCCATGATGTCGATCTCGCCGTTGTACGGCCACGGGCGGCCGGTCAGGAAGTCCGAGCCCATCATCCAGAACGCAGGCCAGAATCCGTTGCCCTTGGGCACCTTGATCCGGGCCTCGATCTTGCCGTACGTCGTATCGAACTTCGTCCCCGTGTTGATCCGGGCCGACGTGTACTGGCACGTCCCGCTGCCGCTGACCGGGTCGATCGGGCACGCCGAGCCAGGCGTCACCTCACGACGGGCCTCCAGTACCAGATGGCCCTGGCCGTCGGTCTGGACGTTGTTGTTGTCGGTGTAGACCTGCAACTCGCCGTTCTGGCCGTTGCCCGGGTCGGCACGCCACTTGCTCGCATCCGGCTTGGCACCGGCGGCGCTGTTGAACTCGTCGGACCAGATCAGCTGCGGCGGGTTCGCCGGGTCGGCCGGCGGGGTCGGCGGCGTGGTGGGCGCACCGCCCGTGCCGTAGACCTGGAACTCCCACAACGAGTAGCCGTACGGCGTATTGCGCTGGGTGCCGTACATCCGCACATACCGGCCGGTGCCGGTGATGTTCAGCGTCTCCTTGAACCCAGGGCCGTTGGTCGTCGTGTAGATGGGCGTCCAGTTGGCCGCGTCGTTGGAGACCTGGATCTGGTACGACTTCGCCGACGCCGGGTCCCACTGCAGGATCACCTTGTCGATCTGGGCGGTCGCGCCGAGGTCGACGTAGATCCAGCCCGGGTCGACCCAGCCGGTGTCGGTCGTGGTCGCCCAGCGGCTGGCCGGGTCGAGGTCGAAGGCTCTGGCCGGTGTGCATTCCCAGCAGTTGCCGTCGCTCTGCTGCGACGAGGCGACACCGGGCTTGTTGTACGACAACAGCTTGCTGCCGGGCACAGTGCCGCTCGTGCTGCCGAAGACCTTGAACTCCCACAGCGAGTAGCCCCACTGGGTTGCGCGCTGCGTCCCGAGCAGTCGGACGTAGCGGCCCGAGCCGGAGACAGTCAGCGTCTGGTTGCCGCCGGCTCCGGTGGTGGTGCTGTAGACGGAGGTCCAGTTGTTGCCGTCGGCAGACGTCTGGAGCTGGAAGGCCTTCGCGTACGCCGCCTCCCAGCTGAGCTGGACCTGGCTGATGGCGGCGGTCTGGCCGAGGTCGATCTGGAGCGACTGCGGGTCACTGAAGGTGCTCGACCAGCGGGTGCCGGGGTCGCCGTCGACGGCGGCGGTGGCCGGGAAGGCGACGCTTTCGGTCGAGGAGGCGGTGACGGGCTTGCCTTGGGACAGCAGGGCGTCGGCGGCGTTCGCCGAGGGGCTGACGACCAGGGCGATGAGGAAGCTCATCGCGACGGCGAGGAGAGTCGCGGTCCTGAGGCGGCCGCGGTGGCGGGCAGGGGGCGGGGCAAGCGTCTGCATGGGCATCTCCAGGGCGGGGCGGGAAGAGAGGCTGGGGAACGTTCCCTAAGCCTGAGAGTTGCCTGCTCCGGGAACGGTGTCAAGGCTTCGGCCGAGATCGGGACACAACCTGGGTGTCAGCCGGGAGAACGCCTTGACAAGGTTCCGGAACCGCCGGGATGCTCAGTGCTTGGGGAACGCTCCCCACGTTCGAGGCCGAGGGAGTACCCGTGCGACGACCGACCCTGCATGCCGTCGCGGCCCGGGCCGGCGTGTCGAAGTCCAGCGTTTCCCGGGTGATCAACGGCGAACCGACCGTCGCCCCGGAGATCCGGCAGATCGTGATGGCGGCCGTCACCGAGCTCGGCTACGTGCCGAACGGCGCGGCCCGCAACCTGGTCACCCAGAAGACCAACACGATCGCGATCATCGTCTCGGATCCGCCGGCGGGTCTGGTCTCGGACGACCCGATGTTCGCGATGGTGGTTCGCGCGGCCTCCCGCGAACTGGAGGCGGCGGGCAAACAGGTGTCACTCGTGCTGGCCGGCTCCGACGAGAGCCGCAAGCGCGTCGAGCAGTACCTGGCCGCGGGCCACGTCGACGGCGCCATGCTGGTCTCGATGGACGGCGCCGACCCACTTCCCGCGGCCCTCGCGCGCACCGGGCTGCCGGTGGTGTCCCACGGCCGGCTGGCAACACCGGGGCTGATGCCGTACGTCGACAACGACAACATCGGTGGCGCCACCAAAGCGGTGCAGCATCTCCTCGATCAGGGCCGGCAGCGGATCGCCACCATCTCCGGACCGCTGGACATGACCGCCGCGCAGGACCGCCTCACGGCGTACCGGGACACGGTGCGGGACACCGGGCGGCGGTCGATCGTTGCCCTCGGCGACTTCACCCGAATCTCCGGTGCCGAGGCGATGCGGCAACTGCTCGACGACGATCCGCAGCTCGACGCGGTGTTCGCGGCCAACGACCTGATGGCGATCGGCGCCCTGCGGACCCTGCGGGAAGCGGGCCGGCGGGTCCCGGACGACGTCGCCGTGGTCGGCTTCGACGACATCGAGGCTGCGCTCTACACCGCTCCCCCACTGACCACCGTCCGCAGTCCGATGGGCGACCAGGCGGCCGGAACCACCCGGCTGCTGCTCGACCTGCTCGCCCACGGCGACGCCGATTCCGTCATCCTGCCGACCGAACTCGTCATTCGCGAGTCAGCCTAGAAGCCTTCAACAGCAGGCCGTACTGCGGTTGCCGCGCGAGTCGCAGGGGCCGAAGTGGATCAGAGTTGGGTGAGGCCGAGCGCGACCAGGCGATCGCGGAGCCAGGCGAGCTCGCCGGCGATGCCTGCGGCCAGTTCCTCCCGGCCCTTGGGTGGCGACGGGAGGACCGACCAGGTGTAGGTCTCGGACTCCAGGTGGTGGGTCAGCGGTTGGGCGCTTCCGACGAGGTGCCGCAGGCTTTCTTCGAGAACGTCGGTGGTGCTGGTCAGTGGCGGCCGCGGCGGGGCGTGCACGGGGATGTGGAAGTGCGCCCGCCAGGACGCGTGCCCGGACAGCTCGCCCACGAGATCGAGGTCGTCGACACCGGGGCCGCCGTACTCGCGGGTCTGGTGCAGGAACTTCGGCTCCGCGAACTCCGCCAGCAACTCGCGGGCCGCCGGATCCCACGGCGAAGCGACGTGCAGCGCGGCCGAGAGCTGGCTCTTCACGATCTCGACGTTCGCCTCGGCGAGGAGCGCGAACGACCTGCCCGGCTCCTCGAACTGGACCGCCAGATGACAGGTGTCCAAACAAATCCCCACCCGCGAACCACCGCCCCCGCGGGCTCCCTGCGTACCCCGCGCACCCGCCGCTCCCCGCGCAGGTACGGCGTACGGGGACAGCCAGTTGGTGGCCTGGCCGATCATTTCGAGGACGCAGCCGGGCTCAGGCTCGACGGCGACGCGGATCCGGCGGCCGGTTCTGGTCTCGAGCCGGGCGAGATGCTCGTCGAGTTTGCCGAACGCCTGTCGCGCCTGCGCGTCGCGGCTCCGGCTCCACGGCGTCCGCCAGGCCAGCGGCAGCGTGGAGATCGACCCGTACGCCGCGTCGGCGGGGAGCAACTCGCTCAGCACCTTGACGAGATCGAGCGTGTAGTCGAGGCGCGCCGGCTCGGTCCAGTCCGGCTGGTACACCTTCTTGCCGACCACGCGATCGCGCAACCCGGAGTACGGGAAGCCGTTCAGGGTGACGACTTCCAGCCCGTTCCGGTCGAGGGCACGCGCAAGTCTGCTGAGGGCGATCGGCGAATTCGCCAGCCGCTCGGCGAGGGTGTTCGCGAGCCACAGCCCGACGCCGAGGACCGGCACCTTGAGTTGCTTGCGGACCACTGCGGCACACCCGTCGAGCTGATTGATCACCCCTTCGAGGTCCTCGGCCGGATGAACGTTCGTGCAGTACGCGAGATGGACGACCGAGCCGTCGGGATGCCGGAACCTCATGCCGTTGCTCCTCACGATCAACGGCCACACAAAGTAATCTTTGGCGTACCTTGCGTGACTACAGAAACTCTAGATCGACATCGGACCTCCTAGGAAGAACTTCCCGACCGGTCACGCCGCGCCCGCGGATTCTCCTACCCCTGCAGGTGTTCCGCCTCCGCCACCAGGTCGCGCGATCGATCGGCGACAGCCATTGCGGCCAGCGCGGTCGTCAACGGGACGGCCGCGATGATCCCCAGACTGCCGACCAGACCTCGGACGACTTCGACGGCAACCGTCTCCGTGGTGACCACATAGCCGGTCGAAACCCCGCCGATCGCGAAGACCATCAGCAGCGGAAGCGCCGCACCGGCGTACGCGAGAACCAGGGTGTTGACCACCGAGGCGACATGAGCGCGGCCGATGCGCAGGCCGGCTCCGACCAGCGCGGACCGGCTCGCCGATGGATTGGCGGCGGACAACTCCCAGACCGCGCTCGCCTGGGTGACAGTGACGTCGTCCAGTACGCCGAGCGCACCGATGACGATGCCGGCCACCAGCACCCCGGGCAGATCGATCCCCGGCACCAGTCCCTTGATCGCCGAAGCGCCCTCACTGGCCAGCCCGGTGAAGAGACTGAGCTTGACGAAAGCCCAGCCCAGGAAGGCGGTCAGCGCGAGCGCGGAGATCGTTCCGGCCAGGGCGACGGAGGACTGCGCGTTCACCCCGTGGGTGAGGAAGAGTGCGATGACCATGATCACCGAGCCGCCGACGACCGCGACCAGCAGCGGATTCGATCCCTTCACGATCGCCGGCAGGATGAACTGGGTCAGCGTCACCGCCGTCACGCCGAGCGCGATCAGCGCCGATACTCCTCGCCAGCGCGACAACGCGATCACAGCGACCGCGAAGATGCCAGCCAGCCACAGCAACGGCACCTTCCGGTCGTGATCGACATAGTCGTACCGCGTGTCGATGGTCTTGGCGTCCTGCTTCACGTTCAGCAGCAACCGGTCGCCGACCTTGATCGGCAGCGCCACCTGGGCGGCCTTCGGCACCTGGACCGGCGCGTCGAGGCCCTTGTCGTTCAGTCCCGGGGTGTCGGTCAGATGAACGGTCGCCTGGTCGCAGTTGCCGAACTCCTTGGGACACGGAGCCATCGCGATCACCGTTCCGCGCGCACCCTGCTGCTCGGCCGCCGGGACCTTCAGGTCGGCACCCGGCCAGAGAATGACCATCGCGATCACGGCCGCCGCGATCAGCGGGATCAGGAAGGCGGCGACCACGATCCGCACCCGTCGCGCCACGACGGCATCCGCATCCACCACCGAGGTGTCGACGACGTGATCGCTGTAACCATGCCCGTGACCGGCGCCGGATCCGTCGCCACGCCCTCGGCCGAGCGCCTGTCCATGACCGTGCCCGTGACCGTGCCCGGAGGGAATGTCGATGCGCACGCGACGGTTCGGCCTACTGTCGGCTCGCCTGCGTCCCACGTTCCGCCTCGGCATCCGTCCACTCTCCCTGTTTTGACAACCATGTCCAATTAAATGAAAATGATTGTCATGAGACCAGTTACTCGCGCTGTTGCCGCCGGCGTCGCCGTCCTGGCGGTCGTCACTCTCGCAGGTTGCGGCAACTCTGCTGCCGACGACCCGGCCGGCGGCGGCGACAAGCTCGACGTGGTCGCATCGTTCTACCCGCTCGAGTTCATCGCCAAGACGGTCGGTGGCGACGCGGTCCACGTCACGACCCTGACGGCGCCCGGCGTCGAGCCACACGATCTCGAGCTGACCCCCAAGCAGGTCGGCCACATCGCGCAGGCCGAGCTGGTCGTGTACGAGAAGGGTCTGCAGCCCGCCGTCGACGAGGCCATCGCCCAGAACGGCAAGCAGGCCGGCTTCGACGTAGCGCCCGCGGCCAAGCTGGAGGCGACCGGCGCCAACTTCGAGGAGGAGGGCGGCGCCGCTCCTCCCACCGGCACGGTCAAGCCGGCCGCCTACACCGAGGACGCCCTCGATCCGCACTTCTGGCTGGACCCGGTCCGGTACGCCGATGTCGTCAAGGCGGTCACCGACAAGCTGATCGAGACCGACAGCGCGCATGCCGACGGCTACCGGGAGCGTTCGGCGGCAATGCTGGCCGATGTGTCCAAGCTCGACAAGGACTTCAAGACCGGCCTGGCGAACTGCCGGCTCAAGACGTTCGTGACCAGTCACGAGGCCTTCGCGTACCTCGCGAAGCGGTACGGTCTGCAGATGGTCGGCATCGCCGGATTCACCCCCGACGCCGAGCCGACCCCGCAGCGGATCAGGGAGGTCCAGGACATCGTGCGCGAGCAGCGGGTGTCCACGATCTTCTACGAGGAGCTCGTCAGCCCCAAGGTGGCCGAGTCGATCGCCCGCGACGTCCACGTCAAGACCGCGGTCCTGAGCCCGATCGAGGGCCTCTCGGACGCGAACTCGAAGGAGTCCTACCTCTCGCTGATGCGGGAGAACCTGCAGGAACTCCGGAAGGCGAACAGCTGCGCGTGACCGATCCAGCCCAGCACCCAACCCCCGCCGTCCAGGTCACCGATCTCTCGGTCGACCTGGGCGGACGGCTCGTACTGCGAGGTGTCGACCTCCGGATCCGCTCGGGCGAGGTGGTCGCCGTCCTCGGCACCAACGGCTCCGGCAAATCCACCTTGATCCGGACCATCGTCGGACTGCTGCCGGCTTTTCGCGGTGAGGTGAGACTGTTCGGCCAGCCGGTGCCGCGGTTCCGCCAGTGGCAGCGCGTCGGTTATGTACCGCAGCGGATCACCGCGGCAGGCGGCGTACCGGCCACTGTGCAAGAGGTCGTGTCGTCCGGGCTGTTGTCGCGGCGGCGGTTGTTCCGTCCGCTCAAGGCGGCCGACCGGCAGGCGGTCGAGCACGCGCTCGAACTCGTCGACATGGCCGACCGCCGCAAGGACGGCGTCGCCGAGTTGTCCGGCGGACAGCAGCAGCGGGTACTGATCGCCCGGGCCCTGGTGTCGGATCCGGACCTGCTCATCCTCGACGAACCGACGGCCGGGGTCGACCTGGCCAGCCAGGCGATCTTCGCCGACGCGATCCGCGAGCGGGTCGCCGGCGGCTCCACCGTGGTGATGGTCAGCCACGATCTCGGCCCGATGGACGCGCTGATCGACCGCTCGGTCGTACTGCGCCGCGGCCGGATCGTGTACGACGGTCCGCCGCACGCCTCCCAGACGCATGCCCATGTCCACCCGCACAGCGCGGACGACGAGCCGGGGTGGCTGTCGTGACGATGTTCCAGCTCGAGTTCATGCAGCGTGCGCTGATCGCGGGCCTGCTGACCGGATTGTCGGCGCCGGCCATCGGCACGTACCTGGTCCAGCGCCGGTTGTCGCTGATGGGCGACGGGATCGGGCACATCGCGATCACCGGTGTCGCCCTCGGTCTGCTGACCGGCACAGCGCCCGTGCTGACCGCAGTACTGGTCGCTATCGCCGGTGCGACAGCCATCGAGCTCGTCCGGGCTCGCGGGAAGGCCAGCGGCGATGTGGCGCTCGCACTGCTCTTCTACGGCGGTATCGCTGGTGGCGTGCTGCTGATCGGCTTGGCAGGCCAGGGCGCAGCGACGCTGAACACCTATCTGTTCGGTTCACTCACCACTGTGTCCCAGTCCGACCTGTACGTCGTGGTCGGGCTGGCGGTGACCGTCCTGGTCGTGGCGACCGGGCTCGGCCCACAACTGTTCGCGGTATGCCAGGACGAGGAGTTCGCTCGGGTCACCGGGCTCCGCGTGCAGTTGCTGAACTTGCTGATCGCAGTGATGGCCGCAGTGACCGTGACGGTGGCGATGCGGACGGTTGGCCTGCTGCTGGTGAGCGCGCTGATGGTGGTGCCCGTCGCCACTGCGCAGCAGGTGACGCGGTCGTTCCGCAGTACGTTCATCACTGCTTGCGCGATCGGGGTGACGGCTTGCGTGGCCGGCATCATCACGTCGTACAACGCGAATGTGGCGCCCGGCGCGACCATCGTCGTACTGGCGCTGGCCGGGTTCGTGGTGGCCGCGGTCGTCGGTACGCTGCTGCGGCGCCGGCAGGCCGTCAGCGCACCGCTTGCCGATGAGGAGCCCGAGATCGACATCCCCGAGCCCGCGCCGCACGTGGTGAGCCCGGAGCATGCACACGCGCACAACCCGGCGTGCGGGCATCCCAAGGTCGAGCACGACGATCACGTCGACTACGTGCACGACGGACATCTGCACGCGGCACACGGGGATCACTGGGACGAGCACTGACTTGGTGGGAAATGAGAGAATACGGGTGACGAGATGACAGGAGGCACGGTGGCCATCGGAACACGTTCGACCCGTCAGCGCGCGGCAGTCGCATCGGCGCTCGACAACCTCGACGACTTCCGGACCGCGCAGGAGATCCACCAGGAGCTCCGGGGCGCGGGTGAGGCCGTCGGGCTGACCACGGTTTACCGCACCCTGCAGGCGCTGGCCGACTCCCGCGAGGTCGACGTTCTGCGCACCGCGGACGGCGAAACGGCGTACCGGCGTTGCTCGAAGGGACATCACCACCACCTGGTCTGCCGCAACTGCGGCCGCACCGTCGAGGTGGAGGGCCCGGCCGTGGAGCGCTGGGCCGACAAGGTCGCCGCCGAACACGGCTACGCCGACGTCAGCCACACCCTGGAAATCTTCGGCACCTGCCAGGACTGCCGCACCAACTGAGTTTCACGAGCCGTGACCCCGTGCCATCGTGTGGCCGGGGTCACAGTTGCGTTCGAGCGCGCTCTAACCTTTACGGTTCGAAGCATGAACACGACCGGTGTCCTCAGCTCCCCCGCCCGACGGCAGGCCCTGGCCGACGGTTACCAGGCTCCCGAGCTGCCGCCGCTCGCTCCGGAGCTGCTGCGACTGCTCGACCTGCCCACCGACCTGCCGGACGAACTGTCGATCGCCGAGGTCGCGGCGGTGACCGGCCTGACCGCGCACACCCTGCGGTACTACGAACGGATCGGCCTGATCAAGGTCGCCCGGGACGAGTCCGGGTACCGCGTGTACGACCGCGAGGCGCTCGCGCGGGTCGTGTTCGTCACCCGGCTGCGACTGTCGGACATGCCGATCAGCACCGTCACCCACTACATCAACTTGGTGAACCAGGGCGAGCAGACCGCTCCCGAACGCCTGCTCGTCATGCAGGAACACCGCGCGATGATCCAGCGCCGGATCCGCGAGATGACCGCGGCCCTCGCCCTCACCGAATACAAGATCGCCACGTACGGCGGTCACTGCTCTCCCTGACCTACTCCCCTCTCAGCTGACAGCACTCGCTGCTGTCGGCAGGCACAGCCATGCCTTGTTCACTAGGAGATTCGATGATTCTCGGTACCAACGGACCTGACGTCAGCCGGCTCGGACTCGGCTGCATGGGAATGAGTTTCGCCTACGGCCCCGGCGACGACGCCGAATCGGTCGCCACCCTGCACCGCGCGCTCGACCTCGGCATCACGTTCCTCGACACCGCCGACATGTACGCCGCGGGCGCGAACGAGGAACTGGTCGGCAAGGCGATCGCCGGCCGCCGTGACGAGATGGTGCTGGCGAGCAAGTTCGGCATCGTGGTCGACCCGGCGACGTTGAAGGTCGTCGGCGTCGACGGCTCACCGGCGTACGTGCGTTCCGCGATCGACCGCTCGCTGGCCAGGCTCGGGGTGGATCACCTCGATCTGTACTACCAGCACCGGGCCGATCCGTCGGTGCCGATCGAGGAGACCGTCGGTACGATGGCCGCGCTGGTCGAGGCCGGCAAGGTGCGGTACCTCGGGCTGTCCGAGGCGTCGGCGGAGACGATCCGGCGAGCGCATGCGGTGCACCCGATCACCGCGGTACAGAGCGAGTGGTCGTTGTTCAGCCGCGACATCGAGACCGAGGTGGCGCCGGTCTGCCGCGAGCTGGGGATCGGGATCGTCCCGTACAGCCCGCTCGGCCGGGGCATGCTGACCGGCGCGATCGCCCGGACGGACGACCTGGCGGCCGACGACTTCCGGCGTACGCTGCCTCGCTTCGACGAGGCCAACCTGGCGGCGAACCTCGCACTGGTCGACGAGGTACGCCGGGTCGCCGCCCGCCACGAGGCGACTCCCGGCCAGGTGGCGCTGGCCTGGCTCCTTGCCCAGGGCAACGACATCGCCCCGATCCCCGGCACCAAGCGGCGGAGGTATCTCGAGGAGAACCACGGCGCCTTGGAGGTCAGGCTTTCGGCCGACGACCTCGCGGCGCTCTCGGGGCTGCGCCCGGCGGGCACCCGCTACCCCGACATGAGCTGGGTCGACCGCGACACGGTCGAGCTGTCCTAGTGGATGTTGCCGGTTTCGGCGGCGATGGTGGTGGTGTCGCCGTGGCCGGTGTGGACCACCGTGTCCGGCGGCAGCGTCAGCAGCTTGGTGCGGATCGAGTCGAGGATGGTCGGCTTGTCGGAGTACGAGCGGCCGGTCGCGCCGGGGCCGCCCTGGAAGAGGGTGTCCCCGGTGAAGACCGCGTTCAGGTCTTCCGCGTAGAGCGACGTGCTGCCCGGGCTGTGACCCGGCGTGTGGATCGCGCGGATCGTCGTACCGGCGATCTCGAACGTGGTGCCGTCGACGAGGTCGTGGTCCGGGCGGTCGTCGTACATGGCCTGCCACAGCATCGTGTCGGCCGAGTTGAGCCAGACCTGGGTGTCGAGGTAGTCGCGGATCCCGCCGACGGCGTTGATGTGGTCGTTGTGACCGTGGGTGCAGACCAGCGCGGCGAGCCGGCGATCGCCGACGGCCTTGATGATCGACTCGGGGTTGTGGGCCGCGTCGACGACCAGGACCTCGTCGTCGTCGCCGATCAGCCAGACATTGTTCTCGACGTCCCAGCTGCCGCCGTCGAGCGAGAAGGTGCCGGAGGTGATGACGCGTTCGATCCGGGCCGTCATCAGAACAGCACCACCGAGCGGAGTACGTCGCCGCGGTGCATCTTGTCGAACGCGGCCTCCACCTCGTCGAGCGCGATCGTCTCCGACACGAAGCGGTCGAGCGGGAGCCGCCCTTGCAGGTGGAGGTCGACCAGCATCGGGAAGTCGCGGCTCGGCAGGCAGTCGCCGTACCAGCTGGACTTCAGCGATCCACCCCGCCCGAAGAAGTCGAGCAGCGGCATCTCCAGCTTCATGTCAGGTGTCGGTACGCCGACCAGGACGACGGTGCCGGCCAGGTCGCGAGCGTAGAACGCCTGCTTCCACGTCTCCGGGCGGCCGACCGCATCCACCACCACGTCGGCACCGAAACCGCCGGTGAGGTCCTGGACCGCTTGGACGACACCGTCGTGATCGAGCCCCTTCGAGTGCACGGTGTGGGTCGCGCCGAGCTCCTCCGCGACCTTCAGCTTGCGCTCGTCCAGGTCGATCGCGATCACCTTGGCGGCTCCCGCCAGCCGCGCGCCGACGACGGCGGCAGTACCGACGCCGCCGCAGCCGATCACGGCCACCGTGTCGCCGCGGGCGACGTTGCCGGTGTTCATGGCGGCGCCGAGGCCGGCCATCACGCCGCAGCCGAGCAGTCCGGCGACCTCGGGCTTCGCGGCCGGGTCGACCTTCGTGCACTGCCCGGCGGCGACCAGGGTCTTGTCGGCGAACGCGCCGATGCCGAGCGCCGGGGACAACTCGGTGCCGTCGGCAAGGGTCATCTTCTGCTTCGCGTTGTGCGTGTTGAAGCAGTACCACGGACGCCCGCGCAGGCACGCCCGGCAGTTGCCACAGACGGCACGCCAGTTCAGTACGACGAAGTCGCCGGGCGCGACGTCGGTGACACCCTCACCGACGGACTCGACGACGCCCGCCGCCTCGTGCCCGAGGAGGAAGGGGAAGTCGTCGTTGATGCCGCCCTCCCGGTAGTGCAGGTCGGTATGGCAGACCCCGCAGGCCTGCACCTTCACGACCGCCTCCCCCGGCCCCGGATCGGGGATCGTGATCTCTTCGATCGTCACCGGGGCGCCCTTGCTGAGGGCCACGACACCACGCACGGTCTGACTCATGCCCCGACGCTAGCCGCCCACCCCATCCCCCGTCTGCCCCAACGCGCGTGTCCACCGGTCGGGGGACAGCCGGTCCGTCGGTCGGTGCTCCCTGGCACCCGGTGCGGAACGGGAAGGTTGACCCATGACCGACACAGACAACGCCATACGGGTTCGCGGACTCGTCAAGCGCTACCCCGACAAGGTCGCCGTCGCCGGCGTCGATCTCGACATCCACCGCGGTGAGGTGTTCGCCCTGCTCGGCCCGAACGGCGCGGGGAAGACGACGAGCGTGGAGGTACTGGAGGGGTACCGCCACGCCGACGAGGGTGAGATCAGCGTGCTCGGCGTGGACCCGGCCCGCGGTGACCGGCACTGGCGGGCCCGGATCGGGATCGTCGCCCAGACGTCTCGCGACGAGGCCGAACTGACGGTCGCGGAACTGGTGAACCACTACGCCGGCTACTACCCGAACCCGCGCGACCCCGACGAGGTGATCGCATCGGTCGGCCTGGAGAGCAAGCGCAAGGCCCGGACCCGGAAGCTGTCCGGCGGCCAGCGCCGCCGGCTCGACGTCGCACTCGGCGTGATCGGGAACCCCGAACTGCTGTTCCTGGACGAACCGACCACCGGGTTCGACCCGGAGGCGCGCAGGCAGTTCTGGACGCTGATCGAGAACCTGCGGACCGCGGGCACCACGATCCTGCTCACCACCCACTACCTGGACGAGGCCGAGCACCTGGCCGACCGGGTCGGCGTCATCGCGGACGGCCGGATGCTCGAGGTCGCCACACCGGAGACGCTCGGCGGTCGCGGCGCCCGCACCGCGCGGGTGTCCTGGCTGGACGCCGACGGAGCGCACGAAGTACGGACCGATTCGCCGACCGCCGAGGTGGCCGCGCTGATGGCCCGGTTCGACGGCGAGGTACCGGAACTCGAAGTACGGCGTCCGTCGCTCGAAGACATCTACCTGGACCTGATCGGCAAGGCCAACACCGCCGCCGCCGACCTCGCTACCGCCGAAGCCGGAGTCGCCTGATGAGCACCTTGACCGCCCCGAAGTCGTTGCCCTCGCCGCTCAAGGTGGGCGTGTCCCGGACCAAGCTGGAGGTCAAGCAGTTCTTCCGCGAACGCGAGCAGCTGATCTTCACCTTCTTCTTCCCGATCATCTTCCTCGGCATCTTCTCCGCCGTGTTCAGTGGCACCGACTTCGCCGGTGGCGTCAACGCGGCCACCTACTTCACGCCCGGGATGATCGCGTCCGGCATCTTCCTGACCAGCTTCCAGTCGCTGGCCATCACGATCGCGATGGAACGCGACGAGGACCTGCTGAAGCGCCTGCGCGGTACGCCGATGTCGCCGCAGTCCTACTTCATCGGCAAGATCGGGCTGGTGCTGTGCACGTCGATCGCCCAGTTCGCGCTGCTGCTCGCGATCGCCGGACTGCTGCTCGGCGTCGACATTCCCTCCGAGCCGTCGAAGTGGCTCAACTTCCTGTGGATCTTCGTGCTCGGTACGGCGTCCGGCTCGGTGCTCGGGATCGCGTTCTCGGTCGTCCCCAAGTCCGGCAAGGCCGCCTCCGCGGTGGTCACCCCGGTGGTGCTGCTGCTGCAGTTCATGTCCGGCGTGTACTTCGTCTACAGCGACCTGCCGTCCTGGATGCGCGGCGTCGCCTCGGTCTTCCCGCTGAAGTGGCTGGCCCAGGGCATGCGATCGGTGTTCCTGCCGGACGGGTTCGTCGTCAACGAGCCCGGCGGGTCCTGGCAGTTGGGCCTCGGCGCCGTGGTACTGACCGTCTGGCTGATCGCCGGGCTGGTGATCGCGCAGCGGGTGTTCCGGTGGACCCGGCGAGACGCAGGCTGACGATGGCGTCGGCAGCCTCTCCGGCCGGCCCGACGGGCCGGTCGGTCGTCGGCGTGATGGTGGAGGCGTGGCGGCTGTGGAGGAAGATGGTGGGCATGGAGCTCACCAGCGGCGCCGGGCAACCGGTCTGGACCCGCACGCTGATCGCCTGGCACATCGTGTTCTGGGCCCTGCTCGGCGTCACCGCGCTGGTGTCGCTGATCGGTGACCTGAGCGGTCGTCACCACCTCGTGGTTCTCGGCGCCCTGGCCGTCCTCGGCCTCGCCTACCACTTCGTCGGCCGGCCGGCGATGGTCTCGCGAAACGCGGTCGCGGCTCGGATCTACCTCGTACTGCAGATCGCCTGCGTGGCCGTCGTTGTGGCGCTCTACCCGCCCGGCGTGTTCCTGATGTTCATCGCGTCACCGCAGATCTGGCTGCT
The DNA here is from genome assembly GCF_004365175.1 of Kribbella voronezhensis. NCBI lineage: Bacteria > Bacillati > Actinomycetota > Actinomycetes > Propionibacteriales > Kribbellaceae > Kribbella > Kribbella voronezhensis. The sequence continues at coordinate 1,096,363 of NZ_SOCE01000001.1, forward strand.
CAGCGACAAGGCTCGCGACTCGGTCGTGCTCAGTGTGCTGCTCGTCTTCACCGTTGGCGCGGCCCAGCTCTGGTCGGCCGGCTGGACGATCAACGCCTTTTGGGACATCTTGCCGTGGATGCTCATCAGCCTCGTGGTCAGCATGATGCTGGGGATCTGGATCGACAAGGTGATCGCGCAGAGCCAGCAGCGGGCCAACCTGATCGAGGAACTCGAATCGGCCCGGGACGAACTGGCCGAGGCGCACCACACGGCCGGCGTGATGGCCGAGCGGGAGCGGATGGCGCGGGAGATCCACGACACGCTGGCGCAGGGGATGACGAGCGTGGTGATGCTGGCCCAGACCGCGGCCGTCGAACTGCAGCGCGGTTCGCTGGAACCGGTCGCCGGGCGGCTGGCCGCGATCGAGGACACCGCGCGGGAGAATCTGGCCGAAGCGCGTGCGCTGGTGGCGGCCTTCACGCCCGTTGCGTTGACCGGAGCGACGCTCGCCGAAGTACTGCGTCGGCAGGCTGAGCGATTCGCGGCGGAGACGGGCGTCGACGTACAGGTGTCTCTTGATATGCCGGACGACGAGGTGGCTGCCTTGCCGCAGGCTCAGCAGGTGGTGTTGTTGCGGGCTGCTCAGGAGTCCTTGGCGAACGTGCGGAAACATGCTGGGGCGACTTCGGTCGTGATCTCGCTGGGGATGTCGGCCGCCGGGGTGCGGATCGAGATCCACGACGACGGGTCGGGGTTCGCGGTGGACGCCGCGGAGGGCTCCGGGACCGGGTTCGGGCTGGCGGCGATGCGGGGGCGGGTCGAGGAAAGCGGTGGAACGGTCTCGGTCGAGAGTGCGCCGGGTCGTGGCACCCGGGTGGCAGTGTTGATTCCTTCTGCTGGGGAGAACGCGTGAGTATTCGGGTGCTGGTGGTCGACGATCACCCGGTGGTGCGGTCCGGGCTGATCGGCATGCTCGCCGTGACCGAGGACATCGAGGTGGTCGGCGAGGCCGGCGACGGCGAGGAAGCCTTGACGCTGGTGGAGTCGACGCGGCCGGACGTCGTACTGATGGACCTGCGGATGCCGCGACGGGACGGGGTTTCGGCGACCGGGGCGATCGTGTCGTCGTTTCCGGCGACCAAGGTGCTCGTGCTGACGACGTACGACACGGATACCGACATCTTGCACGCGGTGGAGGCGGGCGCTGCCGGGTATCTGCTGAAGGACACGCCACATGCCGAGTTGCTGGACGGGATCCGGGCGGCATCACGTGGCGAGACCGTGCTGGCGCCGCCGGTCGCGGCGCGGCTGATGTCACGACTCCGTACGCCGGTCGCACCCGCCGCGGCGCAGCCGTCGCCTCGCGAACTGGAGGTCCTGGCCGCGGTCGCGCGCGGGCTGAGCAATGCGGAGATCGGGCGCGAACTGTTCATCGGGGAAGCGACGGTGAAGACGCATCTGCAGCGGCTGTTCACGAAGCTGGACGTGGACGACCGCACCCGCGCGGTGACCGTCGCCATCGAGCGGGGATTGCTGCCTTCTCCTCGGCGCTAGCTTTGCAGGAGCGGCTTCACCTCCTGGCCGAGGAAGCGGGCGAAGGCGCCGAAGTCCGGCTCGTCGCGGCAGGGCAGGACGGAGATCGTCGTCGCGCCTGCCGCTTGGATCTGTTTGAGGCGGTCCGCGATCTCTTCGGCGTTGCCTACGGCACCTATCTCGGGCGTGCCTTTCATCCCGTACTCCGCGAGCTCGGCGTCGACCCGGGCACGCGCGTTCGGGCCGATCGCGATCGGGATGCTCGCGATGACCTCGTGATCCTTGCCTGCCTTCTCGAGGGTGGTTCGGGTTGCCTGCTTGATCGCGTCGGTGTCCAGGCCGAGGGCCAGGAGGGTCCCGGTGCCTAGTTCGCCGGCCGCGGCGAGGGACTTCGGTCCGGCGACGCCGATCAACAGCGGCGGCGGCTCAGTTGGTGGGTGCGCGAGTGTGACGTCGGTGAGCTGGACGTAGCGTCCTTTGGTGGTGACGGTTTCGCCGTTGAGCAGTTGGCGGAGGGCGGTCGCGTATTCGCTCAGGAGGGTGAGTGGCGCGTCGGCCCGGACACCGGCCTGCTCCATCCAGGGTTGTACGCCGTGGCCGATCCCTGCGACGAACCTGCCCGGGTACAGGCGGTCGATAGTCGCGATCTCCATCGCCGATTGGGTCACGTTACGAAGCGGCACGGGCAGGATGGCCGCGCCGACACGGATGCGCTCGGTCATCGCCAGCGCGGTCACCGCACTGGCGATGGCGGATTCGTTGAAGCAGTCCTCAGAGATCCACAGATCATCGAGCCCGCTGTCCTCCACGGCCGCCACAAACGCCCGAAACCTCTCGGGCGCCCAGGCCGGCGGAAATGACACACCTACTCTCAACTGATCAACCATTCCCCGATGCTAAAAGCACCCACCGACAACTTCTGACCGTCAGCCCCACGCCAACCACCGCAGGACGGGTCAGATGGTGGGCTCGACCGGGTTGGGGATGGCGCCGCCGTAGCGGCGGTCGCGTTGGGCGTAGAGCTCGATCGCGTGCCAGAGGTGGCGGCGGTCGAAGTCCGGCCAGAGGGTGTCGAGGAAGACCATCTCGGCGTACGCGAGTTGCCAGACCAGGAAGTTCGAGGTGCGCTGCTCACCCGAGGAGCGGACGAACAGGTCGACCTCGGGGATGTCCGGCGCGTACAGGTGTTTGGCGATCGTCTTCTCGGTGATCCGGTCCGGGCTGAGCTTGCCGGCGGCAACTTCTTGGGCGATTGAGCGCATCGCGTCGGCGATCTCCGCCTGCCCGCCGTAGTTCACGCAGAACTGCAGGGTGATCGTGTCGTTGTTCTTGGTGCGCTCCTGGGCGTACTCGAGCTCGGAGATCACGCTCTTCCACAACCGCGGCCGCCGCCCGGACCACACCACGCGAACGCCCATCGCGTCCAGTTCGTCGCGACGCCGGTGGATCACCTCGCGGTTGAACCCCATCAGGAACCGCACCTCTTCGGGCGAACGCGCCCAGTTCTCGGTCGAGAACGCGTACACCGACAGGTACTTGACCCCGATCTCGATGCCGCCCTTGATCACATCCAGCAACGAGGCCTCACCGGCCTTGTGCCCCTCGGTCCGCGGCAGGTTCCGCGCCTTGGCCCAGCGCCCGTTCCCGTCCATCACCACCGCCACATGCCGAGGCACCAACTCCGCCGGCACGGCGGGCGGCCTGGCCCCCGACGGATGCGCCTCCGGCGCAACCACCGCCCCCACCCGCTCCCCCACACCCCGACCACGACGACGACCCAACGGCGACATGCCCCGATCTTCCCTCATACCGCTCACCCACCAGCAAGCGCCCTGTGGAAAACTGCCGAGCCGGAAACCCTTCGTATGGCAGCCTTATACCGTCCGTAACTCCACCCCTCGGGAGCCTCCTCCATGACCCGCCGCCCGCTCCTCGCAGCCGCCGCCCTCAGCGCCCTCCTAACGCTGACCGCCTGCACCGGCTCCCCCAAGGCAGGCGAACCGAACACCACGCCCCCGCCAAGCACCCCCACCACCCCGTCACCCACCCCATCAACCCCCTCCTGGACCCCAGAAGAACAAGCCGCCATAACCGCCGCCAAATCCCGCTACACAACAGCCCGCGCCGCGGTCAGTGTTGCGCTGCGGGATCCACGGAAGGCAACCAGGGACAACCTGGTGAAGGCAGGCAATGGAGGCGCCTGGCTCATTTCGATCCTCGGTGAGATCGACTTCCAACAGAACAACGGCTGGTATCAGACCGGCGATGTCACCATCGGTTCTACGGTCATCAATCTGTGAAACTAACAGGTGAACAACCAGAGGTTCGACTGACCTCATGCATAGATGGCTCGAAAGTGGTCACGAGGTACCAGGCGAATGGCAAGCCGGTGCCGATGGGCCCGAACGATGGCACGCGGCACAAGGTTCAGGCCCGCCTGGTCTTCGCCCCGCCTCTCGACAAGACCACCAAGATTTGGTTCCTCATCGAGGAGAAGCGGGTGGCCGGCAAGTGCTGAAATTGATGCGTTACGGCCTGCCTGCCTTGCTGATAGCAGCACCGGTGGCGCTTCCCCTGCCCTCAGCGAGCGCGACTGATCCGAACTACGTTCAGATGTGTTCACCGCTGACAAACATTTGCACCTGGGTGCTCCGATCTGAGATCGGAGGGAAGGTAGACAAAGATCAGCGCGGAAAGCAACCTGTTAAGGCTTCGAAGCGGACGTGTCAATACCGAAACGCGGCCCAAGCATGTACGCATCCCACCTTTGGGAACTGGTCGAACAGTCAGCAGTGCTACTTGAGGCGGGAGGAGCCGCAGCCGCCGTTTTCTGATCCGCGGTGGCAGGGGCATACGGAGGGGTCTGTTTGGGCGTGTGTGCGGGAGCAGGGGTTTGATCAGGGGCGGCATTTGGTGACCAAGTGGGTGTGGTTGCCTGGGGAGCCGGACACGGTGGTTACTGATCCGTTGACGTTGGCGTATCGGGCGGTGGCTGCTATGCAGTTGCGGGAGCCGGTGGTGAAGAGTGCGCCTGGGGTGGGGCAGATCGGGCTCGTGAACATGCCGGTGTGGTTGTGGGTGGAGAAGTCGGAGAACACCTGGGGACCGATCAGCCGGGATGCGAGTGTTCCGGGGTTGACCGTTACCGCTACCGCGCAGGTGAAAGCGGTGGACTGGAGTATGGGCGACGGGAAGACCGTGCGGTGCGAGGGTGCCGGTACGGCGTACCAGAAGTCGTTCGGGATCAAGCCGTCGCCTGATTGCGGGTATTTGTATCGGAAGACCTCGCGCGACCAGAACGACTGCCAGTACAAGGTCGGGGCGACTGCGCGGTGGGACATCACCTGGCGGAGCACTCTGGGCGATACCGGTCAGCTCTCGATGACGCGCGTCGGCGCTACGCAACTTCGCATCGGAGAGGCCGTTCCAGTGCTGGTCGATCCCGACGGTGCTCAGGCGGCTGCTCCCAAGACGCCGGCCGCCTGCTAGAGGCCCGCAGCTCTACCCAGCGTGCCGAGAGGCTCCCGACGTTAGCGGTCGGGGGTTAGGTCTAGGTGGGGGAGGGAGCGGAGGTTGCGGTCGAGGTGGTAGGCGACGAAGGCGGCTACGAGGGTGTTGGCTTCGCGGCGGGAGCGGGGGTCGGAGCGTTCGGCTATGGGCCAGTCGCCGGTGAGGAGGGCGGAGAGGAGGGCGATGGTGGGTGGGGCGGGCATGGCGGAGGCCGGGGGGCGGCAGGTGGCGCAGACGACGCCGCCGGCGGCTGGGTTGAAGGCTCGGTGGGGGCCTTCCTCGCCGCATTTCGCGCAGTCGGCGAAAGAAGGGGCGTAGCCCGAGATCGCCAGTGACCGCAAAAGAAAAGAGTCCAGGACGAGGGCTGGTTCGCGTTCGCCGGTGGAGAGGGCGCGGAGGGCGCCGGCCAGCAGGAGGTGCTGCTGGGTGGCTGGTTCCTTCTCCTCGACGACGAGGCGGTCTGCGGTCTCCAGCAAGACCGTGCCGGTCGTGTAGCGCGCGTAGTCGCCGACGATGCCCTCGCCGTACGCCGAGATGGAGACGGCCTGCGTGACCACGTCGAGGGTTCGGCCGGTCGCGAGTTGCAGGTCGACGTGGCTGAACGGTTCGAGGCGCGCGCCGAAGCGGGACGACGTACGGCGGACGCCCTTCGCTACGGCCCGGATCTTGCCGTGGGTGCGGGTCAGGAGCGTGGCGATGCGATCGGCTTCACCCAGTTTCTGGGTGCGGAGCACGATCGCTTCGTCACGGTAGAGCGGCACCCGTCCAGTCTCTCACCCGCGTGCGAGGTACTCCGCCAGGCCGGTCGGCGGGTGCCCGGTGATGTCCTCGACCGCGCTGCTGACCTCGCTGAGTTCGCCGCTGGCGATGGCGGCGTACGACGTGACCCAGCCGGCCACCTCCCACGGCGGAGCCCCGAACGACTCCCGCGAGCGGTACGCCTCGTCCAGCGTCTCCGCCTCGTACCGGATCGGCCGGCCCCAGGCCTCGCTCATCATCGCCGCCGCCTCGGCCAGCGTGAAGGCCGCCGGACCGGTCAGGTCGTACGTCTGGCCCGAGTGCGCCGGCTCCAGCAGCACCTTCGCGGCCACGTCGGCGACGTCCTCCCGCAGGACCGCCGCGACGCGCCCGTCGCCCGCCGGCCCGCGGATCACCCCGTCCTCGCCCGCGAAGCCGGGGATGAAGTCGAGGTACATGTTGTCCCGCAGGAAGGTGTAGTCGACACCGGTCGCCAGGAGGTGCTGCTCTGTGTGCCAGTGGTCGCGCGCGAAGGTGAAGGTCGCGTTCGGCGCCGCCCCGACGAACGAGGTGTAGACGATCCGCCGTACGCCGGCCGCGACCGCCGCGTCGATCGTTGCCTTGTGCAAGGAAACCCGGTCGGCGGATTCGGAGGCGCTGACCAGGAACAGCGTCTGCACCCCGTCCAATGCGTTCAACAGCGCCGCGGTGTCCCCGTACGACGCCTGGGCGACCTGCGCGCCGGCCAACTCGGGAGCACGAGCAGGATCTCGTACTACGAGGCGCAGGGCGGCCCCTGCTGCCGCGAGCCGCCGCGCGACCCGCGAACCAACCTGCCCCGTCGCGCCCGTCACCGCGATCAACCCCGAGGTCGAGGGCAACTCGGCGCCCGCTTCGGCCTCGACCGGACTCAACTCCGGATCGAGGCTGTCCGCCGACCCCACCATTGCTCCCACCGAGCTCAGCTCCGGATCGAGGCTGTCCGCCGATCCCCCAGTCGGGCTCAGCTCGGGGTCGAGGGTGGTCACCGCTCGACTGCCTTCATGGCGGCCTCGCTGTACCGGTCCCCCGCCACCGCGTCCGGCGGGAACGCCTCGTCCAGCGCCGCGAGTTCCTCGGCCGACAGTGTCACGTCGATCGCACCGAGGTTCTCGGCCAGGTACTTGCGCCGCTTCGTGCCCGGGATCGGCGCAATGTCATTGCCCTGGGCAAGCAACCAGGCCAGCGCCAGCTGCCCGGCCGTCACCCCCTTGGCCGCGGCCAGCGACCGGACCTTCTCGACCAGGTCCAGGTTGCGCTGGAAGTTCTCGCCGCTGAACCGGGGCAGCCCGCGCCGCATGTCGTCCGGCTCGAAGTCGTCCGGCGACTTGAGCTGGCCGGTCAGGAACCCACGGCCGAGCGGGCTGAACGGTACGAACCCGATGCCGAGCTCGCGCAGCGTCGGCAGGACGACGGTCTCCGGGTCGCGCGTCCACAGCGACCATTCGCTCTGCACCGCGCTGATCGGATGGACAGCGTGCGCCGCGCGCACCGTCTCCCCCGACACCTCGGACAGCCCGAGATAGCGGACCTTGCCGGCCTGCACCGCCTCGGCCATCGCCCCGACGGTCTCCTCGATCGGGACCTCCGGATCGCGGCGGTGCAGGTACCAGAGGTCGACGTAATCCACCCCGAGCCGCTGCAGCGACGCGTCGAGGGCGGCGCGCGCGTACTCCGGCTTGCCGTTCACCACCGTCGGCAGGGTGCTGTTCCCCGACGACCACTGGAAGCCGAACTTGGTCGCCAGGATCGCCTCGTCGCGCCGGCCCGCGAGCGCCCGCCCGACGAGCTCCTCGTTCGCACCGTTGCCGTACACGTCGGCGGTGTCGATGAAGGTGCAGCCGGCGTCGAGGGCGGCGTGCACGGTCGCGATCGACTCGGCGTCGTCGTTGGACACGCCGTACGACTGGGACATGCCCATGCAGCCGAGGCCGAGGCTGGAAACGGTCAGTTCTCCGAGCTGGGATTCACGCATGCTCCGAACCTACCTGTGCCGCACCGCCGCGATGCGAGGGGTCCAGAGTTACTGAAAGTAGCCACAATCCTTCGCTGCGCAGCCGAAACCAGCCCTCCCGGCATGACATCCGTTGCTCCTGCAACAACTTTGTGTCATTTCAGGCCGACCCGACCGGACGGTCGAGCGACTTCGTATCGTCAGCAGGTCAGGTGTCCAGCGGGTTCCTGGGGGGTCCAGTCATGTTTCTGCGGCGCGCACTGCGGTACCGGTATGCCCAGGCACTGGTACTGACCGGCGTCTCGCTGCTGATCGGCACCTGCGCGGCATTCGCGCCCTGGTTCGCCCGCGCGGTCGAGCAGACGGTCACCACGGAAACCCTGCACAGCCAGCGTCAGTCAGCCGCCTGGCAACTGGAAGCGACGCCGCCGGCGGCGAGTGGTGTGGCGACCGCGAAGAAGCCCGAAGACCTGGCTCAACTCGTCCCCGCCGACCTGAAGCCACTGTTCAGCCCACCGCTCTACGGTCAGACCGTGGACGCCCAGTGGCGGCTCAGCACCGACCCCAAGGACGTCAAGGTCGTCGGCCGGCTGGTCTGGCGGGACGCGTACTGCGGCCAACTGGTCCTGATCGAAGGGCGCTGCCCGAAGGGGCCCGGCGAGGTCGCCGTCTCCACCGCCGACAAAGCGAACTTCAACGCGAAGACGGGCTCCGTCCTGATCGCGAAGCCGACCGACTACGCGGGCGGCGCCAACCTCACGGTGGTCGGCGTCTACAAGCCGGTCGATCCACTGGCCGACTACTGGTTCGGGCGTGCGCCGGTAGGCCGGTCACATCTGCCGGAGTTCCCGGATCCGGGCAGCGGGGACTTCCTGCTGACGGATCGCGCCACTTTCGTCAAAAGCATCTGGGGGCACCGCTCGACCCTGGATACCCGGCCCCTGGCCGGCGTCGTGCGGGCCGACGATCTGCAGCGGATCAAGGACGCCACCGAGCAGGTCGATGCCAATGCCTCCCAACTGGGGCTGGAGACCAGGAACGCGTCCGGGCTCGTCGGGGTGATCGACCAGATCCAGGCCGAGCGGAAGCAGGCCACCACGATCATCCCGCTGGTGATGGTCCAGGTCGCCCTGTTCGGCGTAGTGGTCCTGGCGCTGGCGCTGTCGGCAGTAGTGGATCAGCGTCGGCCGGAGATAGCGGTAGCTCGGCTCCGGGGGGCCAGCGCACGGCGTACCGGGCGGTCGTTGGCGGTGGAACTCGGAGTGGCTGTCCTCACTGGACTGCTGGCGGGGATCGGGACGGGATTCCTGCTGTTGCTGGTCGTGCGGGCGACCTGGCTGAACGGCGGCGCACCGATCGAGGTCCCCTGGACCGTGCCGGCCGCGGTCGCGCTGGCTGTTGTGGTGGGGATCGCTGTCGTCGTCTGGTCCGTGCGGAGTGTCGTGCAACAACCCATCTCGACACTGTTGCGCCGGGTGGTACCGCGGCGACGCAGCCGGGCGCTGGGGATGATCGACCTCTCCATCATCATGCTGGCCTCGGCCGGCCTGGTCGCGGCGCTCACCGGAGGTGGCCGCGGTCCCCTGCCGGTGCTGACGCCCACGCTGCTGGCGCTGGCCGTCGGGCTGACCTTCGCTCATCTCCTCTTGCCCGCCGCGGGATTCGTCAGCCGACGGGCCTTGCGTCGTGGCCGGCTGGGGCTGGCCCTGGGTGCTTTGCAGGTCTCCCGGCGACCGGCGGTGACGCGCATCGTCGCCGTCGTGGCAGTGGCGACCGCGTTGGCCTCGTTCGCCGGTCAGGCCGCTTCGGTTGCCGGTGACAACCGAGATCTTCGGGCCGGCTACGAGACCGGCGCCGAGGGCGTGTTGTCGATGTCCGTCACCGATCTCAGCAGCTTCAGCCAGGCCATCGACAAGATCGACCCGGATCGGCACTGGCTCACCCCCGTCGTCCTGTCCAGGCCGCCGTCGCCGGATGGGCTCACCGGCATGATGATCGAACCGGACAGCTTCCGCCGGATCGCCTTCCGCGGCGACCAACTCACCGACGCGGCCGGGTACGACGCTCTGAAGGCGCCCGCCAAGCCGGACCGGATCGATATCCACGGCCATGAGCTGACCATCACCGCGACCCCCGGCAAGCTGACTCCGGTCGCGGTGACCAGCTTCAACGGTCAGCAGCCCGCTCAGAACCCGGCGGCGAAATCGGTGATCCTGGAGGCGAACGTGGTCAGCCGGGCCGGTGGCGCGCGGTTCCTGGTTCGGTTCCCGCCGATGCCGCTGGTAGCGGGCAGGACGTTCGTCCTCAAGACGCAGATCGGCTGCCTGCAGGGCTGCCAGCTGGTCCGGCTCGGGCTCGCCCGAGGTCTCAACGATCCGGGCGGATTCAAGGGCCGGATCGAGATCGGCAAGCTCACGATGGAGGGTGGCAAGGCGGTCCCGCTCGGGGCGGCGGCCGATTGGAGGCCGGTCAAGGCCATCGACGGCACACCCGGCTCGATCGCGGTCGACGACCGCTCCGGTGGCGGCCTCGCCTTCGACCTGACCAACACCGGCAACGAGCAGTTCATCCAGCACGGTTCCGTCCCGGCCGTGGTGCCGGCCCTGATCAGTCCGGGGTTCGTCTTCAGCGACGCCACCACCGTGCCGGGGACCGACGGGCTCGCCGTACCGGTCCAGAAGATCGACCGCCCGCAGGGAACGATCAACCGGTATCCGCTGAACGCCGCGGTGGTCGACCTGGAGAACATCCGGCGGCTGGGCGGTTCGGTGGACCAGCTCTCGACCGAGTTCCAGGTCTGGCTGAACGCCGACGGACTGGCGAACTCGCAGCGGGTGATCGACGGCCTCGGGCAGGCCGGGATGGTGGCGACCCTGATCGACCGGCACAGCGACCGGATCGCCACCTACGGCCGGTCGGCCAGCGCCCTGGCTCTCCAGCTCACCCCGGTGGTCGGGATCGCGGGCTGGTCGCTGGCGATCATCGTGCTGCTGTTGATGGTGGTGACCTCGTGGCGGTCCCGCGCGCAGGACTACGCCAGCCTGCGGATCACCGGCGTACCGGCCGGCACCACCGGGCGGGCCGCACGCTGGGAGCAGACCGGGCCGGTCGCGCTGGCGGCCTTGCTCGGATCGGCCTGCGGGGTGTTCGGGGCACAGATCGCGCTGCCGATGATCCCGCTGTTCGCCGAGACACTGCTGAAGTCGCCGATCCCGCTCGACCTGCACACCAACTGGACCGTCGCCCTGCTGCTGTGGCTGATCGGAACGGCGGTGCTGACGACCACGACCCTTCTGCTGGGAACGGGCGTCAACCGCCGCGCCGGGTACCACCGGATCCGGGAGGAGCTGTCATGAGCGGGCTCGCGATCAACACCAGCGGCCTGGTGCACATCTACCGCAGCCAAGGCCATGATGTCGCCGCGCTGTCCGGTATCGGGATCTCCGTCCGCCCGGGTGAACTCGTCGGCCTGCTCGGTCCGTCGGGGGCCGGCAAGTCCACCCTGCTGCAGCTGTGCGGCGGCCTGCTCACCCCGAGCGCGGGCCGCCTGCAGATCGGCGAGCACCACATCGCGACGATGACCGAGGCCGAACTCGACCGGATGCGGTCCGGCGACGTCGGCATCGTGTTGCAGGGCGCCGGCCGCAACCTGATCCCCTACCTGACGCCGGAGGACAACATCCGCTACGCCCAGCGCGCGGCACCTCGCGGGCGCAGCTTGCCCAGCCCGGTCGAAGTACTGGAACTCGTCGGCCTGCGCGACCACGCCCGTACGCCGCTCGACCGCCTCACGCCAGGTCAGGTCCAGCTCTGCGCTGTCGCGGTCGGAGTCGCGACCTTCCCCGGCCTGCTACTGGCGGACGAACCGACCAGCCAGCTCGACCACCAGGCCCGCGACGAGGTCCTGAACGCGATCTCAACCATCAACGCCAGCACCGGGATGACCGTGCTGCTGATCACCCACGACCCCGAGGTCGCGGCGGTCCTCCCCCGCACCATCACCATCCGCGACGGCCGGATCGCCTCCGAGGGCCGCTCCGGCGAGGAGTTCGCGGTGGTCGCCACCGACGGATCGTTGCCGTTGCCACCGCATGTCGCCGAACTGCTGCCACCCGGCACCCTGGTCCGCGTCACCAGCTCCGAGGACGGCACTGGCGGCGTCCACCTCACCCCGGTCGAGCAAGAAGGTCAGGCATGATCACCGTCACCAATCTCAGCGTCGCGTACGGCGAAGTGCTCGCGGTCGCGGACGTGTCGCTGCGGGTACCGCCGGGGTGTGTGCTCGCCGTCAGCGGGCCGTCCGGGGCCGGCAAGAGTTCGTTGCTCTGGGCAATCGCCGGCGCGGTCCGGGCGAGTTCGGGCACGGTCGAGGTGGACGGCCTGACGATCACCGACCGGCCGGCCGCCGCGGCACACGGGGTCGTCCTGATCCCGCAGGGCAACGGGCTGGCCCGGGTGCTCACGGCGCGGGAGAACCTGTCGATGCCACTGCTCGCGGATCGCGCGCTGACCGCAGTACTGGCACGGCGTGACGAGGACGACGACGAGGAGCGCGAGCACACCCTCGACACCATCGATGGGACGATCGAGAAGGCGTTGAAGGACGTCGGCCTGGAGGACAGCGGGGATCACCTGGTCGAGGAGCTGTCCGGTGGCGAGCAGCAGCGGGTCGCGGTGGCGCGCGGACTCGCCCAGCAGGGCCGGGCGATCCTGGCCGACGAGTCGACCAGCGAACTCGACAGCACCAACCGCGAACGCGTCCTCGAACTGCTGCGCCGCGAGGCCGACCGCGGTGCCGCCGTCATCATCGCGACCCACGACCCCAACGTCGCCGCCGGTGCGGACGGCCACGCCACCATGGACGAAGGCCGCCTGAGCTGGGAACGTCGCCTTTAGCTCTGCTCGGCCAACGGCAGACTCAGCTCCAGCTCGTAGAGACGTTCTACCGGCCTGAAGCCGAAGCGGGCGTTGACTTTCTGCATCGGCGTGTTGGTGAGCGCGGTCCACGTGTGCAGCCACGCCTGAGTACTGCGGTGCTTCGCGAGTTGATCGAGGTTGGCGAGCTTCAGGTGGGTCCCGAGATTGTGGCCGCGGTGATTCCGTAGTACGAGCGTGTCGTCCTGCTGCGCATGCTCGGCGTCGTCCCTGGGCAACCACATCAGCGTGTAGCCGGCCGGGGCGCCGACGGTGGTGTGCGCCATCGTGACCAGGGCGAGGTAGTTCTTGGCCAGTCGCTCTTCGCTCGTCCGCAAGCGCTCGACCGTCCAGGGGGCACGCTCGTGCGTCATCCCGCCGGTCGGGACATCCTGGTCCATCGCCGTGCGGAGATCGGCGTACTCCGCCAGGTACTCCGGCGGACAAGGGCCGGCCCATGACGTCAGTCGATAGCCGTCGGGGTCGCCCGCGGTCTCCCTGAGTTCGCGCAGCCGCGTTTCGTCGTACGGAAGCGGTACGACGAGGTGGTCCTCGACGTTCTCGACGCTGAAGCCGAGGGCGGTCGCGAAGACCAGTCCGGGGGCGGTCTCGGTGGGAGCGCCGATCTCGGTCTGGAAGATCGTCCGGCCGAGTTCACTGGCTCGCGTCGTCGCCCAGTTCCAGAGTGCGGTGCCGATCCCGCGCCGGCGCTCGGCCGGTGGTACGTCGATCTCGACCTCGATCGCGTCCAGGTCCTCCTCGAGGCGGTACTCGAACAGCATCGCGCCGACGATCCGGTCGCCGTCGAACGCGGCGATCGGCAGCCTGGTCTTGGCCGGGCCGGGATTGCGCAGCGAGTACGCCAGTGCCTGGTGGCCCGCGACAATGGCTGCTTCCCGGCCCGCGGTCGCGCCGGCCCGCAGTACGGCGTACCACTCGTCGAACAGCGGTTCGCCGGACGGATCGATCTCGCGCACGGTGATCACCGGGCGAGTCTGTCCAACAAAAGAGTCGCCCGCTACCCAATTAGCAGCGGGCGACTCAGTGGATCAGCGGTTCGCGCGGTTGACGGCGGAGACGACCGCCTTCAGCGACGCGGTGAGAATGTTGGCGTCCCGGCCGACACCCCAGTAGACGTCGTCGCCGACCTCGCACTCGACGTACGCCGCGGCCAGGGCGTCACCACCGGCCGAGAGCGCGTGCTCGTGGTAGTCCAGCACCCGTACGTCGTACTTCAGCGGCTTGATCGCGTCGACGAAGGCCGACACCGGACCGTTGCCCTCGCCAACCAACTCGTGCGGTACGCCGTTCGCGTACACCTGCACGCGGAGCTGGTCGCCCTGCCCCTCACCCGAGGTCGAGTTGACCGTCAGCAGCGACAGCTTGCCGGGCGCCAGGTACTCGGTGGAGAAGATGTCCCACATCTGCTGCGGGCCGACCTCGCCGCCCTCGGTGTCGGTGTACTGCTGGATCACACGGCTGAACTCGATCTGCAGCCGGCGCGGCAGGTCGAGGCGGTGCTCCGACTTCATGATGTACGCGACGCCGCCCTTGCCGGACTGCGAGTTCACCCGGATGACGGCCTCGTACGACCGGCCGACGTCCTTCGGGTCGATCGGCAGGTACGGCGCCTCCCAGTGGATCTCGCCGACCGGCTTGCCCTCGGCGGCAGCCTGCTTGTCCAGCGCCTCCAGGCCCTTCTTGATCGCGTCCTGGTGCGAGCCGGAGAAGGCGGTGTAGACGAGGTCACCGGCGTACGGCTGACGCTCGGGCACCCGCATCTGGGTGCAGTACTCGACGGTGCGGCGGATCTCGTCGATGTCGGAGAAGTCGATCTGCGGGTCGATCCCCTGGCTGAACAGGTTCATCCCCAGCGTCACCAGGTCGACGTTCCCGGTCCGCTCACCGTGGCCGAACAGGCAGCCCTCGACGCGATCGGCGCCGGCCATCAAGGCCAGCTCGGTCGCGGCCACCGCCGTACCGCGGTCGTTATGCGGGTGCAGGCTGATCGTGCTGTGCTCGCGCCTGGTCAGGTGGCGGCCGAACCACTCGATCTGGTCGGCGTAGACGTTCGGCGTACTCATCTCGACGGTCGCCGGCAGATTCAGGATGATCTCGCGACCCTCGTCCGGCTGCCAGACATCGCTGACCGCCTCGCACACCTCGAGCGCAAACTCCAGCTCGGTGCCGGTGAAGATCTCCGGGCTGTACTGGTAGCCGAACTCGCAATCGCCGAGCATCTCGTCGGCGTACTTCATCACGGTCTCCGTGCCGCGTACGGCGATGTTGCGGCACTCCGCCTTGTCCACGTTGAACACGACCCGGCGGAACAGCGGCGCGGTCGCGTTGTACAGGTGGATCGTTGCCTTCGGCGACCCCTGCAGCGACTGCACGGTCCGCTCGATGAGCTCCTCGCGCGCCTGGGTCAGGACGGAGATCGTCACGTCCTCGGGGATCGCGTCACCCTCGATCAGGCTACGAACGAAGTCGAAGTCGTACTGGCTGGCGCTCGGGAAACCGATCTCGATCTCCTTGTAGCCCATCTTCACCAGCAGATCGAACATCCGCCGCTTCCGGGCCGGCGACATCGGCTCGACCAGAGCCTGGTTGCCGTCGCGCAGATCGGTCGACAGCCAGCGCGGCGTCGCGGTGACCGCTTTGGCCGGCCAGGTGCGGTCCGGCAGGTCGATCGGCGGAAACGCACTGTACCGGCCGATCGGCATCCCGGAACTCTGCTGAACAGGCTTGGGCTGATTCTTCGGTGCCATGATTTGCGGGTTCTCCTCGCGAGAGTCTGTACTGCGGGGTCTCAGTGCGACCGGCGTACGACAAAACTCCGCGGCGAGGGAACCGGCCTACGTCAGGCCTCGCCGCGGCAGCGAAGGAGAAGAACCAGGTGCCGCATAGTGCCTGCGACTCTACCCACAACCCGCGCCACAGGTCGAACCCGGGGTCTCGCGGGTCGAGACAGAGAGTGATCATGGGACTCGGCAAGCGGTCGGGGTGGGATCCGCGAATGGCGGCCGACCTGGTACGACGGCCCGCTTCGCGCCTCCTGCGTCGGCGCTCGACCCACCCACCCCAAGTCGCTGCTCCTTCGTCGCAGCTCAAACCACGACCTGCCAACCGGCTACCCCGTCATCGCCAGGTCGGGCAGATTGGGCGAGCCGCCGGTGGCCTCGCGACCCGGATATGACGGCCCGCTTCGCGCCTCCTGCGTCGGCGCTCGACCCACCCGCCCCGAGTCGCTGCTCCTTCGTCGCAGCTCAAACCACGAGCTGCCAACCGAGTGCCCCGCCCTCGCCAGGTCGAGCAGATCGTGCGAGCCGCCGGTGGCCGCACAGAGGCGCGAAGCCGGGCCGTCAGCCGCGGGTGTTTGTTTGAATTCTTAAGCTTCGAGTATGACTTCTGAGCTACCCGGGAGAGCCGGGCTTGGTGTGCTGGTGACGATCAAGCGGGACGGGCGGCCTCAGCTGTCGAACGTCACTTACCTGTACGACGGCCGGAGCGTGCGGATCTCGCTGACTGACCATCGGGCGAAGACGAAGAATCTTCGGCGCGATCCGCGGGCGAGCCTGTACGTGAATGGTCCCGACGGACGCTCGTACCTCGTTCTGGAGGGCAAGGCCGAGCTCAGCCCGGTCGCGCGGGACCAGCACGATGAGACTGTCGAGGCGCTGGTGGACTATTACCGGGAGGCGTCGGGCGAGCACCCGGACTGGGACGACTACCGCCGCGCGATGGTCGACGACGGCCGGCTGCTGTTCACGATGACGGTCGACCACTCGTACGGGATGCCGTCACCGAACTGACGGGGAAGCCGTCAAGCCGACGAGGATGCTCTCACCGTCCAGATGATGGCAACACCCGAGCTGGAGATGACGGGACAACCCGGCGGCAGTTCGCAGTTGAGCCGCGACCAAGAGCAGCGACTCGGAGCGGGATAGGCCCGGGAGCTGCCCGACCTGGAGATGGGGCGGCAACCCGGCGGCAGCTCGTGGTTTGAGCTGCGACGAAGGAGCAGCGACTCGGGGCGGGTGGGTCGAGCGCCGACGCAGGAGGCGCGAAGCGGGCCGTCGTACCCGGGTCGCGCGGCCACCGGCGGCTCGCACGATCTGCACGACCTGGCGATGACGGGGTAGCCGGTTGGCAGCTCGTGGTTTGAGCTGCGACGAAGGAGCAGCGACTCGGGGCGGGTGGGTCGAGCGCCGACGCAGGAGGCGCGAAGCGGGCCGGAGTACAAGCCGGGCCGGCTCCCCCGTGAGGGAACCGGCCCGGTTGCTTTCCGTTCGGACTGCTCAGCGCAGGTCGAAGCGGTCGAGCTCCATCACCTTCACCCACGCAGCGACGAAGTCCTTGATGAACTTCTCCTGCGCGTCGTCGGCGGCGTACACCTCGACGAGTGCCCGCAGCTGCGAGTTCGCGCCGAAGACCAGGTCGACGGCGGTTGCCGTCCACTTGACCTGGTCGCTGCCCAGCTCGCGGATCTCGAAGACGTTCTCCTCCGCGGCCGACGCCTTCCACTCCGTGCCCGCGGCGAGCAGGTTCACGAAGAAGTCGGTGCTCAGCGTCTCCGGCCGGTCGGTGAACACGCCGTGCTTGGCGCCCTTGACGTTGGCACCGAGCGCGCGCAGACCGCCGACGAGCACGGTCAGCTCCGGCGCGGTCAGGGTGAGCATGTACGCCCGGTCCAGCAGCAGGGTCTCCGGCGAGACCTTCTCCCCCGCCCGCACGTAGTTGCGGAACCCGTCGGCCCGCGGCTCGAGTACGGCGAACGTGTCGGTGTCGGTCTCCTCCTGCGAGGCGTCGGTCCGGCCGGGGTGGAACGGCACGGTGACTTCCTGGCCGGCCTTGCGCGCCGCTTCCTCCACGCCCGCGTTGCCGCCGAGCACGATCAGGTCGGCCAGCGAGATCCGCTTGCCACCGGTCTGCGCGCTGTTGAACTCCTGCTGGATCTGCTCCAGCTTCGCCAGTACGCCGGCCAGCTCGGCCGGCTCGTTGATCTCCCAGTTGCGCTGCGGCTCGAGCCGGATCCGGGCGCCGTTCGCGCCACCGCGCTTGTCGGTACCGCGGAACGAGGCCGCCGAGGCCCAGGCCGTCTTGACCAGCTGGCCGACCGAGAGACCGGAGTCGAGCAGCTGCTGCTTCAGCGTCGCGGCGTCGGCTTCGTCGATCAGCTCGTGGTCGACGGCCGGGACCGGGTCCTGCCAGAGCTGCTGCTCCGGGACCCATGGGCCGAGGTAGCGCGAGACCGGGCCCATGTCGCGGTGCAGCAGCTTGTACCAGGCCTTGGCGAAGGCGAGCTGGAACTCCTCCGGGTGCTCCAGGAACCGGCGCGAGATCTTTTCGTACGCCGGGTCGACGCGCAGCGCGAGGTCCGTCGTGAGCATTGTCGGGCGGTGCTTCTTCGCCGGGTCGTGGGCGTCCGGGATGCTTTCGTCGGCATCCTTCGCGACCCACTGGTACGCGCCCGCGGGGCTCTTGGTGAGCTCCCACTCGTGGCCGAACAGGTTCTGGAAGAAGCCGTGGCCCCAGCGCGTCGGCGTACTGGTCCAGGTCACCTCGAGACCGCTGGTGATGGTGTCGGCGCCCCTGCCGGAGCCGTAGGTGCTCTTCCAACCCAGGCCCTGGGCCTCGATCGGGGCGCCTTCCGGCTCGGGGCCGACGTGATCGGCGGGACCGGCGCCGTGGGTCTTGCCGAACGAGTGACCGCCGGCGATCAGCGCGATGGTCTCCTCGTCGTTCATCGCCATCCGGGCGAACGTCTCGCGGATGTCGCGGGCCGCGGCGAGCGGGTCCGGCTTGCCGTTCGGGCCTTCGGGGTTGACGTAGATCAGGCCCATCTGGACCGCGCCCAACGGGTTGGCCAGCTTCCGGTCATCGCTGTAGCGCTGGTCGCCGAGCCAGCTGTCCTCCGGACCCCAGAAGATCTCCTCCGGCTCCCAGACGTCCTCGCGGCCGAACCCGAAGCCGAAGGTCTGGAAGCCCATGTCCTCCAGGGCGACGTTGCCGGCCAGCACCAGCAGGTCGGCCCAGGAGATCTTCCGGCCGTACTTCTGCTTGACCGGCCAGAGCAGCCGGCGGGCCTTGTCCAGGTTGGCGTTGTCCGGCCAGCTGTTCAGCGGAGCGAACCGCTGCGCGCCGTCGCCGGCGCCACCGCGGCCGTCCTCGATCCGGTAGGTGCCGGCGCTGTGCCAGCTCATCCGGATGAACAGCGGGCCGTAGTGACCGAAGTCGGACGGCCACCAGTCCTGGGAGCTGCGCATCACCTCGACGATGTCGCGCTTGAGCGCGTCCACGTCGAGCTTCTTGAACTCCTCGACGTAGTCGAAGTCCTGGTCCAGCGGGCTGGCCTGCGGCGCGTGCCGGCGCAGGACCGAGAGGTCCAGCTGGTTCGGCCACCAGTCCCGGTTCGACCGGGGCGTGGGCACCGCGGGCGTCGGGGAGTCGATGGCGGGGTTCTCGCTCTCACTGCCGTGGTTGGCCACGTCAGGCGTCTCGGTCATGCTCTACCTCTCGATGTGGTGGCTGGTTCGGAACCGGCCGCGGAACAGTCGGGGCACAGCCCCCAGTACACGACCTCGGCCTCGTCGACGACGAAGCCGTGCCGTCCGGACGGGTGCAGGCACGGAGCCGCGCCGACGGCGCAGTCCACGTCTTCGATGGCACCGCACGACCGGCAGACCACGTGGTGGTGGTTGTCCGCCACCCGGGCCTCGTAGCGTGCGACCGACCCGGCGGGCTGGATCCGGCGTACGAGGCCGGCGTCGGTCAGCGCGCGCAGTACGTCGTACACCGCCTGGTGCGAGACGTCCGGGAGCTCCTCGCGGGTGGCGCGGATGATCGCGTCGGTGTCCGCGTGCGGGTGCGAGTGCACCGCGCCCAGTACGGCGAGCCGCGGCCGGGTGACCCGCAGCGCGGACTCGCGCAGCAGCTGCTGGAAGTCGGAGGTGGCCATCACCGGCAGTCTCCCCCGTATTCTGGAACGAGTCAAGAATACTTGCGACGGGAACTTCTTCACCGGGCGCTAAATGACTCGCGGTGACAGCCGGCGCGGCGCACGCTGGGGCTGTGGACATCACCAGGCTCTCTCCCGACGACGAGGTCGGCTGTGCCGAGGCGGTAGCCCTGCTGACCGCCACCGCGAAACTCGACTGCCCGGAATCGGTGGTGCCGACGCCTCGCAGCTACGCGGCGCACCTGAAGTACGGCTGGGACGGCGATCCCGGCCGGAGCTATCTCGCCCGGGACACGGACGGGTTCCTGGCCGGACTGCTGAGCCTCGAGCTGCCGACGTACGACAACACCAATCTCGCCTGGTTCGAGGTCGAGGTGCACCCGGACTACCGCGGCCGCGGGATCGGCAGCGAACTGCTCCGGTACGCCGAGCAGCTGGCGCGCCGGGTCGGGCGGAAATCGATCGGGACGACCACCTGGGACCTGCCGAAGGCGGCCGCGTTCGCCGAGCACCACGGGTACGAGCAGAAGTCGGTCGAGGTGAACCGGCGCCAGGACATCGCCGGCCTCGACTGGTCGGTCGTCGAGGACCTGTACGCCGAAGCGGTGCGCGCCTCGTCGGCGTACGAACTGGTCCGGATCACCGGCCGGCTGCCCGAGGACCTGCTGGACGACATGGTCGCGGTGACCGCGTCGATCAACGATGCGCCGAGGGACGACCTGGAGATCGAGGACGAGGAGTACAGCCCGGAACGGCTGCGCGCCTACGAAGAGGCCCAGCTCGCGCACGACCGGGCTCTGTACCGCGTGATCGCCCGCGAGCGCGCCACCGGCGTACTGGCCGGGCACTCGACCGTCACCGTTGAGCGGGAGCGGCCGCACATCGCCGAGCAGGCCGACACGGCGGTCTCCCATGATCACCGCGGTCACCGCCTCGGCGCGCTGGTGAAGACCGGCATGCTGCTGTGGCTGCGCGAGGCCGAGCCGGCCATCACCCAGCTCGACACCTGGAACGCCGAGTCCAACGCCCACATGATCGCGATCAACGAGCAGCTGAACTACCACATCGTCGCCAGAGCGCTGGACTTCCAGAAAACCCTGTGATCAAACGGGTTCTACGACCAGAACCTTCATACGGTTCGAGACGGCGAAGCCCAGCGACTCGTAGAGGCGGATGGCCTGCAGGTTGGTGCCGCCGGTGTGCAGGAACGGCCGTGCGCCGGTCTGTTCGATGCCGGCGGCAACTGCCCGGATCAGCCGGGTGGCCAGGCCCTTGCCCCGGTACGCCGGATCGGTGCACACCGCGCTGATCTCGACGTAGCCCGGCGGGCGGCACCGCTCGCCGGCCATCGCGATCAACGCGCCCTGCTCACGCAACCCGAGATATCCACCGAACTCGATCGTGCGGGTCCGGAACGGTCCCGGCTCGGTGAGCTCGGTCAGCGCGAGCATCTCCGGCACGTCGTCGGCATCCAGTACTACGGCCTGCGGGTCCTCGACGCCGAACGACTCAGGCGCCACCAACTGGACGAGGTCGAACTGCTGGACGAGCTTGAAGTTCTCCGGCAGTGGCAACTCCGGCCGCATCAGGGCGGCGCTGTGGCCGACTCCGAGCAACGAAGCCGCGTCTGCCCAGTCCTGCTCGGTCGGCTCGTCCGGCAGCCCCAGGAAGGGCGCGACCTGGGCCGGGTAGCGACAGGCCCGGCCCTGGGTTTCGGCAAGACCCGAGTGCGTGCCCGTCAGGGCGTAGTACATCGGGTTCTTGAGGACGTCCAAGTCAGAACCCGAGCTTGCGAAGGTGCTTCGCGTCCGTCTGCCAGTTCTTGGCGATCTTGACGTGCAGGTCGAGGTAGACCGGCGTACCGAGCAGGGCCTCGATCTGGCGGCGGGCGTTCGCGCCGACCTCGCGCAGCCGGGCGCCCTTGTGGCCGATGATGATGCCCTTCTGGCTCTCCCGCTCGAGGTAGAGATTGGCGTAGATGTCGATCAGCGGCTTGTCGGCCGGCCGGTCCTCGCGCAGGCCCATCTCGTCGATGGTGACGGCGATCGAGTGCGGCAGTTCGTCCCGGACGCCTTCCAGCGCCGCCTCCCGGATCAGCTCGCCGACCAGGATCTCCTCGGGCTCGTCGGTGATGTCGCCGTCGGGGTACAGCGGCCGGCCTTCCGGCAACTGCTTGACCAGTTCGTCGGCGACCAGTTCGGTCTGGAACCCGTCGGTGGCCGAGACCGGGATCACCGCGGTCCACTCGATCCCGACCGACTCGCCCAGGGCGGCGATCTCGGACAGGTGTTCGGCCATCCGGTCCGGGCCGACCAGGTCGGACTTGGTCGCCAGCGCGATCTTCGGCGTCTTGGCGACCTTGGCCGCCTCGGTGACCAGGAACCGGTCGCCCGGGCCGATCTTCTCGTTCGACGGCAGGCAGATGGCGATCACGTCCACCTCGGCCCAGGTCGTCTTGACCACGTCGTTCAGCCGCTCGCCGAGCAGCGTCCGCGGCTTGTGCAGACCGGGGGTGTCGACCAGGATCAGCTGGGCGTCCGGGCGGTGCACGATGCCTCGTACGGCGTGCCGCGTGGTCTGCGGCTTCGACGAGGTGATCACGATCTTCTGACCGACCAGCGCGTTGGTCAGGGTGGACTTGCCCGCGTTCGGGCGGCCGACGAAACAGGCGAAGCCGGAGCGGAACTCCGGGGCGTGCTCAGGTGTGGACGACATCACGAACCTCTCCGTTGCCATTGGCAACGACTACCGGGAGGGCCGCGCCACCGAAGTAGCGCACCACCTCCACATCGACGTCCGGTGATTCGGTCACCACCGCGGCCGCCTCGATTCCCTTGACGCCGGAAGACACCGCCATCGCGATCGCCAACTGCAGCGCGCTGAGCAGCACGGTGTCCAGCTGAACCGTGCAAGCAGCATAAGTCCGCCCGTCGGTGTCCCGGACCGCGGCACCTTCCGCGGCGCGGGTCCGGGCCCGGGCGGCCCGGGCCAGCGTGACGAGCTTGGCGTCCTCAGCGGACAAGTCAGCAGACAAAGACGGCTCCAAAGATTCAGGCAGTCTGGTGACTGCTGTCCTGCGGCTGGCCGGCGGGCTCGGCGCGCCGGACCAGCACCGTACCGACCTGGTTGCGCCGGCCGGACGGGCGTTCCGCGGTGAGAGACAGGCCGAGGCCCTCGATCTCGACCTCGGCGCCGGGAATCGGCACCTTGCCGAGCAGCTTGGCCATCAGGCCGCCGACCGTGTCGACGTCGTCGTCGTCCAGCGGTACGCCGAACAGCTCGCCGAGTTCGTCGATGGGGAACCGGCTGGAGACCCGGTAGGCCCCGTCGGACAACGCCTGCACGGCTTCCGGGGCCTCGTCGTACTCGTCGGTGATCTCGCCGACGATCTCCTCGAGGATGTCCTCGATGGTGACCAGGCCGGCCGTTCCGCCGTACTCGTCGACCACGATCGCGACGTGCATCCGGGCCGCCTGCATCTCGCGCAGCAATTGGTCCACCGGCTTGGAGTCGGGGATGTACATGCACGGGCGCATCACCGACTCGACCCGCTCGGTCGACTCGGCGGCGGCGTTGTCGTACACGCGCCGCATCACGTCCTTGAGGTAGGCCACGCCGACGATGTCGTCCAGCGACTCGCCGACCACCGGGATCCGGGAGTAGCCGCTGCGCAGCGCGAGCGAGGTCAGCTGGCGCAGCTTCTTGTGCCGCTCGATGTAGACCATGTCGGTCCGCGGCACCATCACCTCGCGGACGATGGTGTCACCGAGTTCGAACACCGAGTGGATCATCTGCCGCTCGCCGGACTCGATCACCGACGACTTCTCGGCCAGGTCGACCAGCGCGCGCAGCTCGGCCTCGGTCGCGAACGGGCCGGCCGCGAATCCCTTGCCAGGAGTGAGCGCGTTGCCGAGCAGGATCAGCACCTTCGGCAGCGGCCCGAGCACGCTGGTCAGCGCCATGATCGGACCGGCCGAGATCATCGCGAACCGGTCGGAGTGCTGGCGGCCCAGCGTCCTCGGCGCGACACCGATGATCACGTAGGAGACGACCACCATCACCACCGCGGTGATCAGGATGTGCTCCCAGGTCACCGCGAAGACGTTGGACAGCGCCTGGGTGACCAGCACGATCGCGCTGATCTCACAGCTCAGCCGGACCAGCAGCAAGGTGTTCAGGTACCGCGGGGCGTCGGACAGCAGGTCGCGCAACCGAACGGCGCGCAGGTTGCCCTGCTCCACCTGCTCGTTCGCGCGCACCTTCGAGTACGCCGAAAGTGCCGCCTCAGCACCGGCGAACAGACCGGCCAGCAGAACGAGCACCGCAGCCACAACCAGCAGAACGCCGTCGTGGAAGGTCACTGGAACGTCACTCCTGTCCGAGCCTGTTTCCTGGTGCGCGCCAGGCTTCGAGCAACCGGCCCTGGACGTCCCACATCTCCGCCTTTTCGGCGGGTTCGGCGTGGTCGTAGCCGAGCAGGTGGAGGATCCCGTGCACTGTCAGCAGCTCCAGCTCGGCCCAGGTGCCATGACCGGCCTTCGCGCCCTGCGCGGCCGCGACGGTCGGGCAGAGCGCGATGTCGCCGAGGTGCCCCAGCGGCAGGTCGCCCTCGTCGGAGTCACTGGTCCCGGGCCGCAACTCGTCCATCGGCCACGACATCACGTCCGTCGGCCCCGGCAGGTCCAGGAACTCGACGTGGTACCGCGCCATCGTGTCCTCGTCGACCAGCTTGATCGACAGCTCGCACTCGGGGTGCAGGCGCAGCGACGACATCACGAAACGGCTCAGCCGCATCAGTCCGTGGGCGTCGATCTCCACACCGGACTCGTTGTTGACCTCTACGTTCATGCTCGGGGCTCAGCGTCGCTTTCGTAGTTCTCGTACGCCGACACGATCCGGCCGACCAGTTTGTGCCGGACCACGTCGTGCGAGGTGAGCCGGCAGAACGCCAGGTCCTGGACGCCTTCCAGGATGTCCTGGACGACCCGCAGGCCCGACCTCGTCCCGGTCGGCAGGTCCACCTGGGTGACGTCGCCGGTGACGACCATCTTCGAGCCGAAGCCGAGCCGGGTGAGGAACATCTTCATCTGCTCGGGCGAGGTGTTCTGCGCCTCGTCCAGGATGATGTAGGCGTCGTTCAGGGTCCGGCCGCGCATGTACGCCAGCGGGGCGATCTCGATCGTGCCGGCCGTCATCAGCCGCGGGATCGACTCGGGGTCGAGCATGTCGTGCAGCGCGTCGTACAGCGGCCGCAGGTACGGGTCGATCTTCTCCGACAGCGTGCCGGGCAGGAACCCGAGCCGCTCACCGGCCTCGACGGCCGGCCGGGTCAGGATGATCCGGGTGACCTCCTTGGCCTGCAGCGCCTGGACCGCCTTGGCGACCGCGAGATACGTCTTGCCGGTACCGGCCGGGCCGATCCCGAACACGATCGTGTTCTTGTCGATCGCGTCGACGTAGCGCTTCTGGTTCAGCGTCTTCGGCCGGATCGTCCGGCCGCGGCTGGACAGGATGTTCTGGGTCAGCACGTCGGCCGGGCTTTCGACCGTCTCGGCCTTGATCATCGCGATGCTGCGCTCGACGGCGTCGGCGATCAGCCCGTGACCGGTCCGCACGACCGCGATCAGCTCGTCGAACAGCCGCTCGACCAGGGCCAGCTCGGCGGGCTCGCCGGACATGCTGATCTCATTGCCACGGACCAGGATGTCGGCGGCGAACTCCTTCTCGACGATCCGGAGGAACTCGTCGCGGGCTCCGAGCAGCGCCACCATGTCGATGCTGTTCGGCACCACGATCTTGTGGGACGCCTTGTGGCCGGCACCTGCTGCGCCGCTGTCGGCGCGCGCCGCACCCGGGTGCGACGGCTCGATACTGCGTGGCCTGGACAGCCTCTTCCTCCTGATGCAGATGGTGTGACCCACCCATGCTAGCCGCCCCGCCCGACAGCCTCACTGCAATTCCGGTCCGACCTGCCCTGAGCGCGCCTGAGCACGGCCTTTCGGGACACCGGCCGAAGGCGCTTGGCCGGGCGGAGTACGACTGACCGGGCCGTGGTCGGCGAGGACCGCTTTCAGGCGGGTCAGCTCGTCGGTGGGGATGGGCGTGGCGGCACCGTGTTCGAGGGCGAGGCGGCGGTCGCGTTCGGCTTCCCACTCGCGGTTGGGGGTGACGTTGACGATGACACCGGTTGGGGAGGGCTGGAGCATCGGGTCGAGGGTCGCCTGCATCAGCTGTTCTGCCTGCTCGGGTCGGTCCAGCCCGCGTTCGAACGCGGACAACAGCCGGTACGTCGCCTCGACGGCGGCCCGGGTGGAGCCCGACTGTGCCGGTGGCTCGTCGAACGCGTCCGAGTGCGTGTTCCGCCCGTCGTCGATGCCGACCGCGTGGGCCGGGGTGAACACGTGCAACGACTGCACCCGAGCGGCCGGATCCCCGTCGTACACGGAGTCCTCGCGCCAGGCATGGGCGCCGCTGTAGCTGTCCTGGAGCGCGTGCGCCGCCGCGCCGAGGTGGGCGAACCGGTCGTCGCCACTGGCGGTTCGGGCCGCCGCCACCTCAGCGTGGATGTAGTCGACGTTGGTGCGCAGGTTGTCGCCGCCGCGCCGATACGGGTCCGCCATGAAGTGCTGCCGCTGGACCTCGGGATTCGCGTACGCCGAGTGCATGGTCGGCCCGGGTCCGACGTACGGGAAGGAGAGTCCGGAGTTGGCGAAGTTCCTGATCAGCCCCGCTCCGAGCGGGCGGTCCTGATGGGCCTGCGCCTTGTCGAGCGCTTCGGCGTACGCCGACCGGGTGATGCCGCGGATCCGGCCGTCCGGCCCGGCCAGCTCGTCGAAGAGCCGATCGGCCGCCGCATGGCTGATCTCCCGATGTCCCGACCACCGCGTGTCACCGTGCTGCTTCAACGAGTCCTCCAACCCCTGGCAGCCCAAGGTTCTCATCGCGGCGGTGTCAACCTGTGACGGGACCTTCGCGTCTCCGTTGCGTGGCACAACCCGTTGTGGTGTTCGATGAGTGCGTGGCACATGAGTCCTCGTGGGATGCAGACGAGGCGCTGACGGCTGTCTACACGGCGCATTACACGTCGCTGGTCCGCCTCGGCGCCCTGCTGCTGCGTGATACCGGTTCGGCGGAGGAGATCGTGCAGGACGCCTTCGTGGCGATGCACGCGCGCTGGCACCGGTTGCGCGATCCCCACAAGGCCCTGGCCTACCTACGCACCGCCGTGGTGAACCGCTGCCGTTCGCGGCAGCGGCATCTCGTCGTGGTGGACAAACACATGCCCCGGTCCTTGCCGGAGGAGCCCAGCGCGGAGCAGGCTGTGCTGCGGACGGCCGAGACCGACCGGGTGATCGAAGCGATGCGCACCCTGCCGGAGAAGCAGCGCACCGTGATGGTGCTGCGGTACTACGGTGATCTCTCCGAAGCCGAGATCGCCGACACGATGGGGATCAGCCGCGGATCCGTGAAGAGCCACGCCGCGCGGGCGAGCAAGTCGCTGCGCCAGGTCCTGGAGCAGAGCAGATGAACGACCCCGACGACCGGTTCGACGAGCTGATGCGTCGCGCCCTGGCCGACGAGGCCGACCGGATCGAGCCGGCCGACCGCCTGCACGAGATCCAGTCGCGCGTCCGCTCCGAGCGCAAGGTCGGCACCCGCCGGCCGTGGATGATCGCCGCCGGCGCGGCCGTGGTCGGTACGGCCGCGGCGATCGGCGCGTTCACGATGCTCGGCGACGACGTCCGGAACACCGGCGAGCCCGAGGTCGCCGGTCCGCCCGCCACGACCAGCGCGACGACCAGCTCGACGACCGGCCCGGCGACGACAAGCCCGTCGCAGGCGCCGCAGCCGACGACCCCCGGACCGTCTGACCAGCCCTCGGTCGCCAAGGACCGCAGTACGACCGAACCGTCGGTCAAGCGCAAGGCTGTCTCCGTCTACTGGCTCGGCAAGTCGACGGGCAACGACAGCGGAGTCGGCGTACGGCTCTACCGGACCTTCGTGCCGGTCAGCGGCCGCCCCGCGCTGGAAGCGGTCCGCGTGATGGCCAGCGGGAAGTCCGACGACCCGGACTACTACTCGCTCTGGCAGGACGCGACGCCGGTGTCGGTGACGCAGTACGACGGCGTGGTGACGGTGGACTTCAAGACCTACCCGCGGCAGAAGCTGGAAACGGGGATGGCACAAGTGGCCGTCCAGCAGCTCGTCTACACCGTCCAGGGCGCCCT
Organism: Kribbella voronezhensis; assembly: GCF_004365175.1. Classification (NCBI taxonomy): domain Bacteria; kingdom Bacillati; phylum Actinomycetota; class Actinomycetes; order Propionibacteriales; family Kribbellaceae; genus Kribbella; species Kribbella voronezhensis. The sequence goes on from NZ_SOCE01000001.1 coordinate 1,124,219, forward strand.
CGGCGACCAGACGGCACAGGTCCGGGTGACCCAGCAAGGGCGTTCCGGAGTGCCGCTGTTCGGTCTGGTCGACACCCGCCAGCCCTTCAGTCGCGCGCAGGCCGCCGACGTCCAGGCGCTGGTCTGGATCAACTCGCCCACCGAGGGCACAGTCATTCGGAGTCCGCTGACCGTCGAAGGCATCGCCGCCGCCTTCGAGGCGGTCGTGAACTGGCGAGCCACGAACGAGAAGACCAGGCAAGTGGTCCAGGGCCAGACGACGACCAAGCAGGGCCAGGGCTTCTCCCCCTTCTCCTTCACCACCAAGCTCGCCCCCGGCGCCTGGCAGCTCGACGCCTACCTGATCTCCCCGCAGGACGGCCGCATCACCGACCTCGACTCGAAGACGGTCATCGTCCGCTAGGTCCAGCGGGAGCGGGACAGCAAGGCTGCTGCGGCGGCGACGCCCGCGGTCGACGTGCGGAGAACTGTGTCGCCGAGGAGGACCGGCTCGACGGCGAAGGCTGCCAGTTCGGCTGGGGAGATGCCGCCCTCGGGGCCGACGACGAGGACGATGTCGCCTGCCTCGGGAAGCTGCACTGAGGACAGCGCGGTCTTCGCTTCTTCATGCAGTACTACGGGCAGCGCGGCGTCACGCAGGAGCTGAGCCACCTCGGCAGTGGATGCGATCGGCGCGACCTCGCAGAACCACGAGCGACGCGATTGCTTGCTCGCTTCGAACGCCCAGGCCCGCCACTTCGCCACTGTCTTCGCGACCCGCTCCGGGTTCGACCGGAACTGGGACCGTTCCGCGTTCCACGGTACGACGAGGTCGGCGCCCACCTCGGTGAGCATCTCCACCGCCAGCTCGGCCCGCTCCCCCTTCGGCAAGGCCTGGACGACGACCAGCCGCGGACTCGCCGCCGCCACCGTGCCGCGAGACTCCACGGACACGGTGACGCCGGTCTTCGAGGCGGCCGTCACGGGTCCTTCGGCGAAGGACCCGCGCCCGTCGGTCAGCCGGACGCGCTCGCCCGGCCGGATCCGCCGTACGACGGCCGCGTGGCGACCCTCGGCGCCGTCGAGCACCAACTCCGACCCGTCGAGGTCAGCCAGGTAGAAGACCGCGAGACCCATCGATTCAGTGGTTGCCGAAGGCGTCGCGCAGCCGCCCGAAGACACCCTTGTGGGTGGCCTGGACCTGACCTTGCGGCCGCTCCTCGCCCCGGGCCTCCGCGAGCTGCCTCAGTAACGCCGACTGCGTGTCGTCGAGCCGGGTCGGGGTCTCCACGATCACCTGGACGATCAGGTCACCACGACCTGCGTGCCGCAGCCGGGGAACACCGCGCGCGGTCAGCGTCATCGCCGTACCGGACTGCGTACCGGGGCGGATCTCCAGCGGGGTCGTCTCGCCTTCCAGCGTCGGCAGGTCGATCGTCGTACCGAGTGCGGCCGCCGTCATCGGCAGGGTGACCGTGCAGTGCAGGTCGTCGCCGTTGCGGCTGAAGATCTCGTGCTGCTCGACCTCGATCTCGACGTACAGGTCGCCGGCCGGGCCGCCGCCGGGGCCGACCTCGCCCTGGCCGGACAGCTGCACCCTGGTCCCGCTGTCGACGCCACCGGGGATCTTGACCGTGACCGTCCGCCGGGAGCGCACCCGGCCGTCGCCGGAGCACTCGATGCACGGGTTCGGGATGGTGGTGCCGAAGCCGCGGCAGTTCGGGCACGGCCGCATCGTCCGGACCTCGCCGAGGAACGAGCGCTGGGTGTGCGTCACCTCGCCGCGGCCGTGGCAGATCTCACAGGTGACCGGCTCGGAACCGGCCGCGGCGCCGGAACCCGAACAGGTCGGGCAGACCACGGCGGTGTCGACCTTGAGCTCGCGGGTGGTCCCGAAGGCCGCCTCGGCGAGATCGATCCGCAGCGGGATGAGGGCGTCCTGGCCGCGCCTGGTGCGCGGCCGCGGGCCACGGGTGGCGCCACCGGTCTGGCCGAAGAACGCGTCCATGATGTCGGTGAAGGTGAAGGCCTGGCCGAAACCGGCACCGCCGGCCCCGCCCGGTCCGCTCGCGAAGGGGTCACCGCCGAGGTCGTGCACCTGCTTCTTCTGCGGGTCGCTCAGGACCTGGAACGCGCGGCCGATCTCCTGGAACTTGTGGTGCGCGTCCTCGGAGTCGTTGACGTCCGGGTGGTACTGCCGGGCCAGCTTGCGGTAGGCCTTCTTGATCTCGTCCGGTGAGGCGTCTCGGCTGACGCCCAGGACGGCGTAGTAATCGGTGCTCATACTCCAGACCAACGGTAGGTGGTGGTTCGGGATTCAGTCATGAGTCGGCCAGGATCTGGCTGACGTAGCGCGCGACGGCGCGGACGGCGCCCATCGTGCTCGGGTAGTCCATGTGGGTCGGTCCAACGATGCCGAGCGTGGCCAGCGCCTCCGACTTGGAGCCGTAGCCGGTCGCCACGACCGACGTGGTCGCGAGCCCCTCGTACGGGTTCTCGTGGCCGATCCGGACCGTCAGGGTCTGCGGGTTGGTCGCCTCGCCGAGCAGCTTGAGCAGGATCACGTGCTCCTCGAGCGCCTCCAGCACCGGTTTCACGTTGCGCTCGAAGTCGTCGCCGTACCGCGTCAGGTTGGCCGCGCCGCCGACCGCGATCCGCTGCTCGCCCTCGACCGTGAAGGTCTCCAGCAGGCTGGTCACGATGGCGGTCACCAACGGCCGGTCGGCCGGTGCGAAGGTCTCGGTCACGCTCTCCAGCGAGGTCGCCGCGTCGGCCAGCCGCTGGCCGGTCAGCGCCGAGTTCAGCCGGGACCGCAGGTCCACGATCAGTTGCTCGTCGACGTCGTCCGGCGCCTCGACGATCCGCTGCTCGACCCGGCCCGTGCTGGTGATCAGCACGAGCAGCAGCCGTCGCGGCGTCATCGTGACGACCTCGATGTGGCGCACGCTGGACCGGCTGAGCGTCGGGTACTGCACGATCGCGACCTGGCGGGTGATCTGGGCGAGCAGGCGCACCGTACGGCGTACGACGTCGTCCAGGTCGACCGCGCCGACCAGGAAGGACGAGATCGCCCTCTTCTCGGCCGGCGACAGGGCCTTCACCGTGCTCAGCTTGTCCACGAACAACCGGTAGCCGGCGTCGGTCGGGATCCGGCCCGCGCTGGTGTGCGGCTGGGTGATGTACCCCTCCTCCTCCAGCGCGGCCATGTCGTTGCGGACCGTCGCCGGGGAGACGCCGAGGTTGTGCCGGTCGACCAGCGTCTTCGAGCCGACCGGCTCATGAGTCGCCACGTAGTCCTCGACGATGGCCCGGAGCACGTCCAGTTTGCGTTCGTCCAGCACGCACACCACCCTCTCTGGCTTGGCACTCCCAAGTTTCGAGTGCCAGTCTACGTGGGTGCCGTCCTAGCTGCTCTCTGGCGACGCTCCCAACGGTACGGCGGCCGGCCGCTCGACCGTGCTGGCCACATCCACCGGCTGGTCCTGGTCCGCCGCCTCGAGCAGTGACTCGAGCACGTCGAGCACGTGGTAGGCCAGCGTGCCGTTGGCCCGGTGCGGCTCGCCTGTCCGGATAGCGCGCGCCATGTCGGCCAGGCCGACGCCGCGTCCTGTCCCGGCGTACCCACCAGCTACGGGGACCTCGGTCCAGTCCCGCACGGACGCGGTGGCGATCTCGACCTTGCCGTCGAAGTTGTTCGGGTCCGGCACGGACAGGCTGCCCTCTGTGCCGTACACCTCGATCCGCGGGAGCCGCGCGGCCCACACGTCGAAGCTCATCAGCACAGTGGTGAGCGCACCGGACTCGTGCTCCAGTACGCCGGTCACGTGGGTCGGTACGTCGACAGAGAACGTCTGGCCTGCGCGGGGACCCGTGTGGACCTTGCGCTCGGCCTGTGAGCGCCCGGCTCGCCCGGTGACCCGTCGTACGGGACCGAGCAGAGTGACGAGGCTCGTGATGTAGTACGGACCCATGTCGAGCAGCGGACCGCCACCGGGCTGGTAGTAGAACTCCGGTGCCGGGTGCCACAGCTCGTGCCCAGGCGTGACGAAGTACGCCGAGGCAGCGGTCGGTACGCCGATGTCGCCGCGATCCAGGACCGCTCGGGCGGTCTGGGTGCCGGTACCGAGCACGGTGTCGGGCGCGCAGCCGATGCGCAGCTTGTTGGCGGCCGCGAGCTTCAGCAGCGGCTCGGCCTCGGCCCGGTCGACCGCGAGCGGCTTCTCGCCGTACGTGTGCTTCCCGGCCTGCAGCGCGGCCTGGTGAACCGCTGCGTGGGCCGCCGGGATGGTCAGGTTGAGAACGATGTCGACGGCCGGATCGGCCATCAAGTCGTCGGATGACATCGCGCGGATGCCCGGGTTCTGGTCGGCGATCGCCTGGGCGCGGGACAGGTCGAGGTCCGCGACGGCCACCACCTCGACACCGGGCAGCCTGGCCAGGTGGTCGAGGTAGGTGCCGCTGATGACACCGGTCCCGACGATGCCGACGCCGGTCACTTGCTCGCCCACAGCAGCCCCCGCTCGATGATCGTGCGCACTTCGGGGACGTCCAGGTCGGCGAGGCTGTGCCCCGGCGTACAGACGAAGACGCGGCCTTCGCCCCAGGTACGGGTCCAGACGGCCGGCATCGTCGCGCCCTCGATCCACGGATAGTCCGGGTGGGCGCCGAAGGTGGTGGTCGCGAGCACGTTGTTGGTCGGGTCGGCGTGCACGTAGTACTGCTCGGTGTGCAGGTCGAAGTGCGTGATGTCCGCGACGATCGGGTCGTCGGAGACCACCTCGATCCGGTGGTCGACGAAGCCGTCCGGGTGCGAGACGAACTGGCCGCCGGTCATGAAGCTGTAGTCGGCGTTGTTGCGGAACGAGTCGACGATGCCGCCGTGCCAGCCGGCCAGCCCGGTGCCGGCCCGCACGGCCGCCTCCAGGCCTTTGACCTGCTCGGCGGTGATCTCGCTCATGGTGATGCACTGCAGCACCAGGTCGGTGCCGTCCAGGTCGAGGTAGCTGTCGAGGTTGTCCGACACCTCCACCTCGAAGTCGTTGTCCCGCAGGAACGGGATGAAAAGCTCGGTCGCCTCGACCGGGAGATGGCCTTCCCAGCCGCCTCTGGTCACCAGTGCCCGTCGTGTCGTCACGCCGTCCGCCCTTCAGAATGCCCGTTGATCGGCTGAGTCAGAGATCGGATGAGTTCGTTACCGCTCTGCGACCTTAAGCGGCGCGTCCCGGCCCTTCAACTCCGTATCTCGCGGCTTGGATAAGGCTTCCCATCCGGGCCGTCCGTCCGCCGCGCGAGCTCGCCCGGTTAAGGTCGCGGTATGAGCGCATGGACCGAGCTGGGTGATCGATGCTGGGTCCGCCGGTATCGCGAGTGGGACCTCAACGTCGGCCTGGTGGCCGGCAGCGAGGGCGCCGTGGTGATCGACACCCGGGCGGACGCCGTACAGGCTCGGGAGTTGCTCGACGAGATCCGGTCGATCACCGACGTACCGGTGCGCTGGGTCGTCAACACTCACGCGCACTTCGACCACACGTTCGGCAACGGCGTCTTCGCCGGAGCCGGGGCTGTCAGCTTCGCGCAGGAGAACGCGGCGGCGGCGCTGGCCGCGGATGCCAAGAACACCGAGATGGTTGCCGTCGACAACAGTTTCGCGGTCGCCAAGGTGATCGACCTCGGCGACCGGCGGGTGGAACTGCTGCACCTCGGCAACGGCCACACCGACGGCGACGTGGTGGTCGTCGTACCGGACGTGGACGTGTTCTTCGCCGGCGATCTGATCGAGGAGTCGGCGCCGCCGTCGTACGGGGACGACTCGTACCCGCTCGAATGGGCCGACACCGTCGACCGGGTGATCGGGCTGCTGTCGGCGACGGCCAAGGTCGTTCCGGGCCACGGCGCCGTGGTGGACGCCGAGTTCGTCCGCGACCAGGCCGGCGATCTCGGCACGGTCGCCAACACGATCTCCGGGCTGCACCACGCCGGCACGTCGCTCGAAGCCGCGCTGGCCCACACCGACGACTGGCCGTGGCCGGTGGCGCACCTCGAACACGCCGTACGCCGTGGGTACGCGGTGCTCGGGACGCCCCGCCGCCCGACGCTCCCCATCCTCGGCAACAGCTGAGTTCTCCTCGGTCGTCGCACTGTGGGGTTATCCGTTGACACGGTGCTGCCTGATCCCGCACGTTGTTGCGAAAGCGGTTACCGCACCGACCGGATGAGGTGGGACAGATGGCCAGCACCGAGCAGACCTATCACCCGGACGGACGGGTCGAGCTGACCGATCCGGAGGCGATCGCAGCCAGTCCGTACGGCAACGCCGAGCTGGCCCCGACGCGGCTGCCGGAGCGGCGCTGGACGACGTACAACTATGCGGCGCTGTGGATGGGGATGGCGCACAACATCCCCAGCTACCTGCTCGCCGCCGGGCTGGTCGCGCTCGGGATGAACTGGTTGCAGGCGTTCCTCACGATCACGCTGGGGAACCTGATCGTGTTGATCCCGCTGCTGCTGAACAGCCACGCGGGGACGAAGTACGGGATCCCGTTCCCGGTCTTCGCGCGCGCCTTCTACGGGGTGCGCGGCGCGAACTTCCCGGCGCTGCTGCGCGCGTTCATCGCGTGCGGCTGGTTCGGCATCCAGACCTGGATCGGCGGCCAGGCGATCTTCGTGATCGTCGGCGAACTCGCCGGCTCCTCGTGGACCGGCGCCGGCGCGATCGGTGGTCATCCGTGGACGATGTGGCTGAGCTTCGCGTTCTTCTGGGCGCTGCAGATGGTGCTGATCTGGCGCGGGATCGAAGGGCTGCGCCGGTTCGAGAACTGGGCCGCCCCGCTGGTCACCGTGGCGTTCCTGGCCTTGATGATCGCGATCCTGGTCAAGGCCGGCGGCTTCGGCCCGATCCTGTCGCAGCCGTCGAAACTCGGCTGGGACGCCGACTTCTGGAAGATCTTCGCGCCGTCGCTGATGGGCATGATCGCGTTCTGGGCGACGCTGTCGCTGAACATGCCCGACTTCACCCGGTTCGGTAAAGGCCAGCGTGCCCAGGTGGTCGGGCAGATCATCGGCCTGCCGACCACGATGTCGTTCATCGCGCTGGTCTCGATCATCACCACCTCGGGCACGGTGATCGTCTACGGCTCGGCGATCTGGGACCCGGTCGAACTCACCCGCCGCTTCGAGAACCCGGTCGTGGTCACCATCGGGCTGATCATGGCGATCCTGGCCACCATGTCCTGCAACGTGGCGGCGAACGTCGTCAGCCCGTCGTACGACTTCGCCAACGCCGTACCGAAGCTGCTGAACTTCCGTACCGCGGGGTTGACCACGGGCGTGATCGGCATCCTGATCCAGCCCTGGCGACTGATCTCCGACCCGTCGATCTACATCTTCGTCTGGCTCTCCTTCTACGGCGGCCTGCTCGCCTCGGTCGCCGGCGTCCTGATCGCCGGCTACTGGTTCATCGACCGCACCAACCTGTACCTGGCCGACCTCTACCTCCCCCGCGGCCGCTACTGGTACGCCGCCGGCTGGAACTGGCGAGCCGTCGTCGCCACCCTGATCGGCTCCGTCCTGGCAGTAGGAGGCGCCTACTCCAACCCCGGCGCCGGCCCCTTCCCAGCCGACGGCCTGATCCCCTTCCTCAAACCCCTCTACGACTACTCCTGGGTCGTAGGCCTCCTCGCCGGCTTCATCGCCTACGTGGCCCTCACCATCACCTCCCCCCACCGAGCCCCCACCGCCGCCCACGCGGCAACCCCTTGACCCCTCGTACGACGCCCGCTTCGCGGTACCTGTCACGCTGCTCGTCAGCGACTCGCGGTTCGCTTGACGCGGCTTGACCCGGCAGGTGGTGTCTGGTCTTGTGTCGCGGACAACAGCTACCGAAGGACGCCAGCCATGCTCGATGTGCCAGAACTGCCGTTTTCGATCACGCCCTCGCCCGCGGGTGTGTGGCGGCGGGACGAACCGGACGGGCCGGTGCTCGCCGATGCGCCGGCTCACACGGACTTCTACATCAACCCCGCCGGTCCGGACTCGACCGATGCGGAGTCGATTCTCAACGCGGCGACCCTGCTCGGCACACCGCCGGCCGGGGACTTCCAGTTCAGCGCTCGAGTCGGCGTCGACTTCCAGGCGCAGTACGACGCCGGCGTGCTGTTCATCTGGCTGGACCAGGAGCACTGGGCGAAATTCTGCTTCGAGTACTCGCCTGCGGGCGAGCCCATGGTGGTCTCCGTAGTCACCCGAGAGCACTCCGATGACGCCAACGCGTTCACGGTCCCCGAGCGATCGGTTCGGCTTCGCGTCTCGCGCATCGACGGCATCTACGCGTTCCACGCGTCCACCGACGCCACGACCTGGCAGCTGATCCGCGTCTTCAGGCTCGACGGCTCGGTATCCGATCACCAGATCGGCTTCGAGGCCCAGTCGCCCACCGGTGACGGCTGCACCGTGAGCTTCGACGAGATCCGATTCACCGGCCATCGACTGGCAGACCTCCGCGACGGCTCCTGAGCGGAGGGCGTGTGGTTGACCTGGAAGGAGGGTGGGTCGGCATACGGTTGGGGGATGGCTGATCGGTATGGGAATGACGTGCTGGCCGGGGACTGGCGGAAGCCGAAGAATGGGCGGACGGTTGAGGTCGAGGTCGCCAAGGGGATGGTGGTCGAGGAGCCTTCGTCGGGGTTCGTGGGAGCCGTCGTGCGCTGGGAGCACGGGGTGGTCGATCTCGAGGACCGGCATGGGCGGATCAAGACCTACCCGATGGGACCTGGCTTCTGGGTCGACGGCAAGCCGGTCAGCCTGCAACCACCGAAGCGCCCCGGACCGGCGAAGAAGACCCGTACGGCGTCCGGCTCGGTGGCCGTCAGCAATGTCAGGGCGAAGGTCGCCAGAGCCAGCCGGATCTATGTCGAGGGGCGCCACGACGCCGAGTTGGTGGAGCGCGTCTGGGGTGACGACCTGCGGATCGAGGGCGTCGTCATCGAGTACATGGAAGGGATCGACGACCTCCCGGCGATCGTGAACCGGTTCCAGCCCGGCCCCGGCCGGCGCCTCGGCGTCCTGGTCGATCACCTGGTCGACGGGTCCAAGGAGTCGAAGCTCGCCGCGCAGGTGACGAACCGGCACGTGCTGGTCGTCGGCCACCCGTTCATCGACATCTGGGAAGCGGTCAAGCCGTCCTCGCTCGGCATCGCCGCCTGGCCGAAGATCCCGCACGGCACCGATTGGAAGCACGGCGTCCTGGAGACGTTCGGCTGGCCCGCGACCGACCAGGCCGACGTGGCGGCGGCCTGGAAGCACATCTTGTCGAAGGTGAAGAGCTACGCCGACCTCGAGCCCGACCTGCTCGGCCGGGTCGAGGAACTCATCGACTTCGTGACTCAGGACTGATCGGCGGCATCCGCTTCTCGATCCATTGCCGGACCCGCTTGCGTTGCCGCCGGATGTACCACGAGCCGGCGGCCACCAACGCACCAGCGGCCAGCACTACTCCGGCCAGTAGCGCCGCGATGATCCGGATCGCAGCCACGTCGACCACCCCTGCGACGACGAGCAGCAGCACGACGGCTCCCAGCAAGGCGGCCGGCAACCACTGCTGGAAGATCAGCGGCCGCCGCGCGGGCGTCAGATCCGCGCTCTTCACCAACCGCTGCCAGGCGCTCTGCCGAGCCGGCTCGGCGAACCAGCGCGCGCACAGCAGCAACCAGGAGCCGGGCTGATGCTTGCGTCCGGCAACAGCCTTCACCCAGCTGCCGAACTGCGGGTTGAGCCCGCCCGACACCGCGACCATCCGGTCGGCAAGCCCTTTGGTGGTGGCGATCCCTTCCCGGGTGGTGTTGAGCTCGTTCCGCATCGTGGTCAGCGCGCCGAGCCCTGCGTTGACCGGGAAGTCCTTGGCCAGTCGCTGGATCCGCTCGGACACCTTGTCGATCTTCCAGTCCTCGGCCTCGAGCACCTGCCGCTGCGTCTCGCGGATCCAGTCCGGGTCCGCGCCGAGCATCGCGCCGAGATGCGCGACGCAGTGCAGCCGTCCCATCAGCCAGTCCCAGCGCCGCCAGTCGGCCGCTCCGAAAGCACCGAAGTGCCCGACCTGCGTGCCGTACAGGATCCTGTCCTTCAGGTCGTTCGCGATCGATCCCTCCGGCAACTCGTCCAGCAACGTCAGCGGGATGTCCGGCCCGAGTCGCAGGAACTGGAACGGCGCGCTGCGTTGCTGCGGAGTCCGCGCCGAAGTACACCGCGACACGATCTCCACCTCGAGCGCGGTCTCCACGACCTCCGTCCCGACGACCTGGATCAGCGCGGCGAACTCGTCGCCGAGCGCGCGCTGCACCTGCAGCAGCTCGAAGATGTCGGTCAGCCCGACCGCGACCGCCTCCGCTCCCCCGGCGGGCTGCAGATCGAGATCCGCCTTCGCCAGCTCGGCCGACAACTTGTCCCGCACGGCCAGCACGCGCTGCAAGCTGTCACTGGTCGCCCTCAACCGGCGCTCGAGATCCGGCCGGTCCACCTTGGCCGCGGAGTCGATCTGGAGCCGCAGCGACCGCAGTACGAGTCGTACTACGCGCTCCGCGGCGCCTGTTCCCCAGTCCCAGCAGGGGTTCCCGGCCTCGAGGCGCAACGGCGCCGTCGACCCGTCCGGTCCCGGCACCCAGGGGTGCTTGGTGGCGAGGATGTCGTCGATCTGCGCCTCCGACAACGCGGTCGCCGCGTCGAGCACGGTCGACTGGTCATGAGTCGCGATCGTCACCGCCTCCCAGACACCACCGGCGGCACGGCCACGCGAGTACGCCGGCAGCAGCAGCCGCGCCGCCTCCTGCAACCGGGCCCGCTCAGTTGGTTGCCCGACGCAACGATCAAAGAGCCGCTGCGAATCGGACCAGGACGCGTCCGCCTCCAGCAACAGCCGCTCGAGCTCTTCCACGTCCGACCGGAAGTCCACTTCCCGCGGGAACTGCACCGCCGACAGCGCCGCCACCGACCACTTGGGCTGGTTCGCATCCACGACCCGCGTCTCGGCGGATCCGACGCCCGCCGACGGTACGACGTACAGCACGTACCGCGTCGCGCGCCCGGACACCGGTCGACGGGCAACCACATCCAGCACCGGGGCGAACGGCGCGTTGTCGAGAACGCCACCGTCGACCAGCCACGCGCCGGACTCCTGGTACGGACCCGGCTGCAGCCGAGGCGGCGCGGCGCCCATCTTCGGCGTCTCCAGCACCGGCCCGAAAGCCGCCGGGAAGGACGCCGACGCACGAGCGGCCCGGGCCAGCAACTTGGTGTCCTTGAGCCCGTTGTTCTCCTTGACCGAGAACGAGCGGTTCGTCCCGTCGTACGTCGCGGCCCGCTCGCTGGTGAAGCGATACAGGTACCGATGATCCGGTACGACGAATCGCTGGCCGGCCGCGTCCTTCGCCTCGAACTGCTGGATCCCCAGCCCCGAAGCGGTCACGAACAAGGTCACCGGCTCGGCGGCCGAGGCCTTGCCCGCGTCGGCGACACCTTCGAGCAGCCGGTTCAGCTCCTTCAGGAAGTAGTCGCCGTCCAGCACCGACGTCGACGGCTTCCCTGCCGCGGGCACCAGCTTGCCGACCTCGAGCGAGCCGAGGCCGACCCAGCGCTGCCGCAGCCACGGTCCGTCATCACCGTCGGGATCGAGGGTCGACCCGTGCGAGATCGCGGTTGCGAGGAGTGACCCGTTCAGACCGCCGGCGCTGGTCCCCGCGATCACGTCGACGACGATCCGGCGTTGCTCCCCACCGCGGTGGCACAGCTCCTTCCAGCGCGCCGCGAGCACCTCGTCGTACGGCTGTGCGGCCGGCATCCCGGCGCCACCGGAGGCCCGTCTGATCAGGTCCAGCTCGTGCGTGACGCCGCCCATCCAGACGGCCAGACTGACCCCGCCGTTCAACACCAGCGCGATCCGGATCTCATGGTCGGACATTTGGCTCGGTCCCCCCTCACGGCCTTGCCCCAACAGATATCACGGAGGTGACCCGGGGAGACAGCTTTCGCAGCAGAGAGTGAGCGAAGAGCGCTCGAACTGTTGTGGCCGGCTGCACTCAGAGTCATCCTGAGTTCGGGGGTGGGCGAGATGTTTTCAGGGCGGAAGGCGCTGGCCACCGGACTGTTGCTGCTGCTCGCCGGTTGCGGCGGCGGCCCGCAACCGCCGGCCGAATCGACGCCGGCCGACACGATCGCCGAGCCGTCGTTCGAACCGACCGAGCCCGAGTCGACCCAGCCGGTCCAACCCCGGCCGTCCCTCGACCTGGCCTCGGCGCCGATCGGTGGCAACGTCCAGGAGAACGGCATCTTCCGCTGCGCCGAGGTCAACTGGCTCGGCCGGAGCCCGATCCCGGCCGGCACCACCATCGTCACCGGCCCTCCGCACGTCGAGCCCGGCGGTGTCTTCGAACTGGACCAGCGAGGCTGCCCGGCCGACGCACGGCCGTGTCCCGACGTCCAGTGGGTCCGCAGCAACTTCCAGCCCTGCTTCGTCGGCGCTCGCCAGGTCGCCGCCGGCACCGAAGACATCGCACTGATCATGCCGATCCATGCCACCTGCACCACCGAGGCGGACTGCCGGAGCCTCGCCGGTGATCAGCCCGGCAGCCAGATCGGGTTCACTCCAGGCGACCTGCCCTCCGCATCCCCGAGCGGCTGATGGCCGGCGAACGGTCCCAGGCCGAGCGCTGGGTCAGCTTCGCCGCCGGCATCGTCGCACCGGTGACGCTGATCAGCGGCCTGTTGTTCTACTTCGGCTACGTGTCCGCGCGAGCGCAGTACGAGTACTTCGGGATCGATGTCGACACCGTCGGCCTGAGCACGCAGGACTACGTGATGCGCAGCCCACAACCGCTGCTGGTCCCGCTGCTCGCCTTCGCTTTGCTGGCAGTCGCCGCTCTCCTACTGCACAACGTCATCCGCGCCCACTTGGCGGTCGGCCCCCTTCGCCACGCGCGAATCGTGGCGACCGCAGTACTTGTCGTCGGCATCGCCGGCCTGCTTGCGCACCCGCTCATCGGCGACATCGCGTACTACGCGTTGGTGGTGCCGGTGGTGATCGGCCTGGCCGCAGCAGCCCTCGGCTATGTCTCCTTCCTGACGACCAAAGCCCGGCCAGAGCTCGGCAATCAGCACGTGCTGCTCGGTCTGCTCGCCGTGGTCACCATCACCTGCGCCTTCTGGGCAACGGCGACAACGGCGCAGTACTCCGGGCGTGCGCTGGCCAAGTCCGACGCCGAGCACCTCGGACAGTTCCCGGTGGTCATCCTCGACACCAAGGAACGCCTTCAACTCCGATCCCCGGGAATCGAGGAGACCGTACTGCGACCTGGCGCGGGTCAGACCTTCAACTTCCGGTACCGCGGGCTCCGGTTGCTCGTGGTCGGGGAGAATCGGCTGTTCCTCGTGCCGCAGAAGTGGAGTGCGTCGGACACCACGTTCGTCGTACCGCTGGACGGCTCGATCCGGGTGCAGTTCCAGTTCCAGAACGATCCGCCGTAGCCCCTACGCCGAGCCGCGGATGATCAGTTCGGTACTGAAGATCTCCGGGCCGGTCAGATCGGCACCGGCGATCTTGGCCAGCAGAATCTCCGCCAGCCTGGTACCTAGCTGTACGACGGGTTGCCGCACCGTCGTCAGTTTCGGCGTCGTCGTGGTCGCGACGACCGAGTCGTCGAAGCCGACCACCGCCACGTCCTCCGGCACCCGCCGGCCGAGTTGCGAGATCACCCGCAGCGCCGCCGTGGCCATCAAGTCGTTGGCGACGAACAGCCCGTCGAGATCGGGATGCTCGTCGAAGAGCTTCAGCGCCGCCTGCTCACCGCCGTCGGCCGTGAAATCGCCGTACGCGACCGCTTCGGGGATGCCCTGCTCGGCCATCACCTGCTGGTACCCGGTCAGTCGGTCTATCCCAGCCGTCATGTCCAACGGCCCAGCGACCGTGCCGAGTTTGCGACGCCCCTTCGACAGCAGATACTCCACTGCCGTCCGCGCGCCGGCCACGTTGTCCACGTCGACGCTCGCGACCGGCTTCTCCACCCCGAGTGGGCGGGCGCTGAACACGATCGGCAACGGCAACTGGGCCAGCTCCTGCAGCACGTTGTCGCGGCCGTGGTGGCTGACGATGATCGCGCCGTCCACGTGGCCGCCGCGCAGGTACCGCAACAGCCGCTGGTCGTCTCCCGCGGACGGCTCGATCAGCAGCACCAACTGCGACGACGTCGGCGCCAGCGCGGAGCTCACGCCGCGCAGGATCCCGGCGAAGAACGGGTCGGAGAACACCCGGCTGTCCGGCTCCGGCACCACCAGCGCGACCGAGTCAGTACGACGGGTCACCAGCGCTCGGGCAGCCCGGTTCGGCACGTAGCCGAGCTCGACGATCGCGCGCTCGACCGCGGCCACCGTGTCCGGCAGCACCTTCGGCGATCCGTTCACCACCCGCGACACCGTCGCCCGCGAAACACCGGCCAGCGCGGCCACCTGTTCCAGGGTCGGGGACAGCGAGTCGTAGCTCTGCCTGGACGACGGCTTCGACAACGGACCTCCCCGACTGGTGCTGAACGTTCACACCGTAGTACGTCCGGTCGTCAGTCAGCTGGTTTTCCGGACGTTCGCCGCCTTGTCGCTGTCCCGGAGTGCTTGTTTCCAGGCCGCCGCCGGGGACTGCTTGCCCGTCTCGATCCGGTTCAGCGCTTCGGAGAAGACCTGGTTGATCTCGCCGTCGCGGGGGCCCTTGTGTTGTTTGAGGATCACGTTCTGGGCCCGGTTGATGAAGATCTTGCCGACCGGTGCGTTGTTGAAGTACGGGTTGATCTGCGACTTCACCTGCGGGGAGTCGTAGGCATCGGTGGTCGACGGGAACGACCCGACCTTCTTGAACACCTTGATCTGCTGCTCCGGCGCGGTCAGCCAGGCGGCCAGTTTGGCGGCTTCCTCGGGATTGGCCGACTGGGTCGGCACGGTCAGGTAGGACCCGCCCCAGTTGCCGCCGCCGCCGGGGAACACGTCGGCGACGTCCCACTTGCCCTTGCCGAAGCTTCCCGCGTTGTCCTGGATGACGCCGAGCAGCCAGCCCGGGCAGGCGATGGTCGCGAACGCATCGGAGCGGAAACTCTTGTTCCACGCGTCGGTCCAGGCCGGCAGCTTCGCCGACAGGCCCTGCTCGGTGCCGGCGACGACCTGGTTCCAGGTCTTCTTCAGCAGGTCGTTCTCGGCGCCCAGGTAGCGGTCCTGGTTGGAGTAGTAGGCCTGGATCAACTGGTTGCGCATCGCGTCCCAGGTCACCGTCGCGGAGTCGTACCAGGCGGAGTTCGGCACTTTCGCCTTGAACTTGCGGCCGTAGGAGAAGTACGACGCCCAGTCCGGGAACAGCTTGGCGACCTCGGTGCGGTCCGTCGGCAGGCCGGCCTTGGCGAACAGGTCCTTGCGGTAGCACATCGCCATCGGCCCGATGTCCGTGCCGTACCCGATGATCCGGCCGTCGCCGGTGGTCGCGCCGGCCGTCTTCCAGTCCAGCCAGCGCGACTTCAGGTCGTCGGCGCCGTACTGGCGCAGGTCGACGAACTTGTCGGCCTTGGCCAGGTACTTGTAGATCCAGCTGACCTCCATCGCCTCGATGTCGGCCATCCCGGACCCGGCCGCGAGGTTGTCGTCGAGGTGCTTGATGTGCACGTCGACGGTCGGGGCGCGCCGTTCGGTGATCTTGATGTTCGGGTGCGCCGCCTCGTACTCGCGGTACAGGTCGCTGTAGCCGAACTCGTTGAAGGTCGCGATGGTCAGTTCCAGCTTCTGACCGTCGTCGTCTTTGGAGTCCGACGAGGCGGAGGACGGGTCGTTGCCACCGCAGGCCGAAACCAGCAAGGTGAGGCTGCAGGCTAGGAGGGCAACTGCGGTGCGATAGCCGGCACTGGGCCGCATTGAATGCTCCCTGTTACTGGACGGGTTGAGAGCGCTCTCGGTTGGTAAACCGACCTGAGTTTCGAGCGTTTCAACTGAGTGTGTCAAGCACCACATCGTTACTCTGAGACACCACGCCGCGTTGGTCAGTACATAGCAGACCAAATAGTCACTGTGCGAACCACACCGGTGACTGACAGCGTAAATTCCTGGCAAACAGCTGTGTTGGCACAAGCAACTATTTGGTCACGGCAGCAGTTCGCGGACGACCGCGTCGGCCAGCAGCCGACCACGGCGAGTGAGCACGAGGCGTCCTTCGGCCTCGATCAGCAAGCCGTCACCGACCGCGTCCGCGACGGCCGCACGACCACCCTCGTCCAGTACGTCGAGAGGCAGGCCGGCCCGCAGCCTGATCTCCAGCAGCACCCGCTCGACCCGACGCGTCTCGTCGTCGAGCACTTCCCGCGCGTACGCCGGACTCGCGCCCGAGGCGATCCGGTCGGCGTACGCCGTCGGGTGCTTCACGTTCCACCAGCGCACCCCGCCGACGTGGCTGTGCGCGCCCGGCCCGATGCCCCACCAGGTGTCGCCTCGCCAGTACAGCTCGTTGTGGCGGCACCGAGCGTCCGTCGTACGGGCCCAGTTGGACACCTCGTACCAGCCGAGTCCCGCGCTGGTCAGCAGGTCGTCGGCGAGCACGTATTTGTCGGCCAGGTCGTCGTCGTCCGGCATCGGCAACTCGCCACGGCGTACCCGACGGGCCAACTGCGTGCCGTCCTCGACGATCAGCGCGTAGGCGCTCACGTGGTCGGGATCGGCGGAGAGCGCGGACTCCAGCGAAGTCCGCCAATCCTCGAGCGACTCCCCCGGGGTGCCGTAGATGAGGTCCAGATTCACGTGCTCGAAGCCGGCGGCCGTCGCTTCCTTCACCGCCTGCAGAGCGCGCCCGGGCGTGTGTGTGCGATCCAGAATCTGCAGCACGTGCGGACTCGCACTCTGCATCCCGAACGAGACGCGCGTGAAGCCGGCTTCGAGCAGCTCCTCCAGATACCGCGGATCCACGGACTCCGGGTTCGCCTCCGTGGTCACCTCGGCACCCGGTGCCAGCCCGAACTCATCCCGTACTGCGGCCAGCATCAACCCGAGATCCTCGGCCGGCAGCAGCGTCGGCGTACCCCCACCGAAGAACACCGTCTCGACCGGCCGATCCAGCTCCCCCAGCACCCGCCTGGCCAGCCGCACTTCCTCGACGGCGGTCTGCGCGTACGACGCCTGAGACCCGCCGCCACCCAACTCCTTGGCGGTATAGGTGTTGAAGTCGCAATACCCACAACGAGCCGCACAGAACGGCACATGCAGATAAAACCCGAACGGCCTTGCCCCCGCCTCCCGAACCGCGCGCTCCGGCAACGCCCCATCCGCAGGCGCAACCTCCCCCTCAGGCAATATCGACGGCACCCACCCATCCTACGGACGCCCCCACGCCGGCCCCCCGCTCACTCCTCCGTCGTTCACTCGAGGCTCGCTCCCACCCACCCCACAACGCGGCTCCTCCGTCGCCGCTCAACCGGTGGTTGCGGTGGATGCCCAGGCGAGCTTCGCAAGACAACCCATCAGCTCGACGACACGAGGCGCGAATGTGACCGCTCCGCAGAACTTGCCCGCCGGTTCTCGCCACCTGCGAGATAGCTTCGCGCACGCATTGGATCGCTGCCTGCAGTTCCGACATGTCCGCCATCCAGTCACCCGGTCGGCGGTGGTCCTGCACGCTTCCGCTACGGGGTTGCGTCTGGGTAGTTGACTACCTCGACGCTCTTGTCGCCTGGTTTGCGGATGTTGGTGGTGTTGGTGGGTTCGAGGGGGTAGATGTAGCGGTCGCCTTTGGTCAGGGGCTTGGCGTGTTGGAGGTCGTGCCAGCCTCGGAGGTCGCGGAGCTTGGACTGTTTCAGGAGGGTCTCGAGCATCTGCAGCCAGGCCGCGCGGTACGCGGGTTTCTTCACCGAGAGGGCGGCGGGGAGCTTCGCGTCGAACGCGTCGGTCGCCAACTGCTCGGCTTCGGTCGGGGACTTGGCGGGGCCGAACTTCTGGCCGGCCATGCCGGCGATCGTGGTGGTGATCAGGCCGTAGGTGAGGTCGTAGGCCCGCCTGGCATCGTCGAGATGCTCCTGCTCGCCCTCGCGAATCGTCGCCGACATCGCGTCGGTGACGCGGTGCCAGGCCTCATAAGTTTTCTTGCCAGGACCGGGCGCCGTACGGGTTCCCCATTTGTGGTCGCCGGCGGCCGGGTAGAACGAGTCGTGGACGGCGTCGGGCGACGCGACCGGTGGGTCGACGGTGACGAAGTGGTCGCCGCCCGGCTTCGGCGGGTGGATCCAGGTGGTGGTGAAGTTCGGCGAAACGAAGGCACCGGCCATCTTGATCCCGGTCCACCCGGCCGCGGCCCCGAGCGCCGAACTCGCCTCGTTGGCCTGGATCGCATCCATACCACCGGGCGGAGCCTGGGCGGCAGTCGTTCCAGCCCGTACGACGAGAACCTCGGGCGACCCGGGTGGAGTCCGTTCGTGCAGGCTCGACATCAGCTGGCAGACGGCCGCGTTACCGGCCGTTCGCTGCAGCTGTGCGAGCGGTCCGTCGCCATCAATGCGCAGGCCCGGCGAGACCTCCGCCGCACGCGACTGCCGGCCCTTGTGACTGCGCATCCGCCACCTCCCCCGGCAACCCTTACCGCGAGATTAGCCCTCCGAACCGACACTGTCCCGCCCTCACACCGAGCAGCGGGAGACGTGGACTACTCGTACATCTTGTCCAAGACATCGCCATAGGTGACTTCGACGTGCTTGCGCTTGAGCTTCAGGCTGGGCGTCAAGGCGCCGTCCTCGACGGTGAGGTCTCGTTCGAGGATGGTGAACTTCTTGACGGTCTCCCAGCGATTCAGGCCGGCGTTGAGTTCGTCGACGTAGCCCTGGACCATGGCGTGGGCAGCGTCCGAGGTGACGATCTCGGCGTACGGTTTGCCGCCGAGCCCGTTCTGCTGCGCCCAGCCCTCGATCGCCTCGGGGTCCAGCGTGACCAGGGCGGAGACGAAGTTGCGCTGGTTGCCGTGGACCAGGAACTGGCTGGCGTACGGGCAGATCATCTTGAACCGGCCCTCGATCACCTGCGGCGCGACGTACTTGCCGCCGGAGGTCTTGAACAGGTCCTTCTTCCGGTCGGTGATGAAGAGGAACTCGTCCTCGAAGTGCCCGATGTCCCCGGTGTGGAACCAGCCCTCGGCGTCGATCACCTCGGCGGTCTGCTCGGGCAGGTTGTGGTAGCCGCTCATCACACCGGGACCCTTGATCAGGATCTCGCCGTCCTCGGCGATCTTGAACTCCGCGGCCGGGAAGACCGGACCAACGCTGCCGAGTCGATACCGATCCGGCCGGTTCAGCGTCGAGCCGGCGGCGGTCTCGGAGAGCCCGTAGCCCTCCAGGATCAGCAGCCCGGCGGCGTGGAACCACTCGGCGAGCTTCTTGTCCAGCGCGGCCGAACCGGACACGAAGAACCGGATCTTCCCACCGAAGCGGTCCCGGATCTTCGACAGCACCAGCTTGTCCGCCACGGCGTACTGCGCGGCCAGGACGCCGCTGGGCTCCTTGCCCTGCTGGCGAAGCTTGGACACCTGGGAGCCGATGCCGAAGGCCCAGTGGAACAGCTTCGCCTTGACGCCGCCCTCGGCCTCCATCATCGTCACGATCCGCCCGTGCGCCTTCTCGAAGACGCGCGGCGCGGCGGCCATGAAGGTCGGCTGGACGGCGGCCGCGTTGGCCACGATCTTGTCCACCCGGCCGTCGATCGCGGTCGCGAAACCGATCTGGAACTGTACGGCGAGCAGCACCTGGCCGAAGACGTGCGACAAGGGCAACCACAGCAACTGCAGGTCGTCCGGGCTCAGCACCCGGATGCCTTCCACCGCGGCCCCCTCGTACGTCCAGACCGAGTGCGGCAGGCGCACACCCTTCGGGCGCCCGGTCGTACCGGACGTGTAGACCAGCGTGCACAGGTGCTCCGGCCGGATCTGCCCGATCCGTTCGTCGACAGCCGCCGCGTTCTGCTCCAGCAACTGAGCCCCGAGCTCGTCGAGCGCGGACAGGCTGATCACCCAGTCGCCGTCACGCTCTTCCGGCGAACCGTCGATCAGGACGACCTTCTGCAGCGACGGCAACTCCGACCTGTGTTCTCGCAGCTTGTCCACCTGGCCGGCGTCCTCGGCGAACACGACCCGGACCTCCGCGTCGGCCACGATGTAGGCGACGTCGGCGGCCATCGTGGTCGGGTAGATCGTGGTGGTCGCGGCCGCCGCGAGAACCGCGGCGAGGTAGCACTGGACCCATTCGAGCCGGGTGCTCGCGGCAACGGCGACGCGCTGCTCGGGCTCGACCCCGAGCGCGATCAGGCCGGCGGCGCGACGGCGTACGAGCTCGTCGGTCTGCTGCCAGCTGACCGAGGCCCATTCCTCACCGGCCGGGTACCGGAAGGCCTCCCGGTGGGGTTGCGCGGCGACGCGGTCGAGGAACATCTGGGCGAGGTGCTCCTTGCGGGAGCTGAGCAACGCGAGCTGAGGACCGTCGGCAACGGGCTTCATGGCTGGCCTCCATCGGGGGTCAAGTGAACCGAACGGTAATAGACGCAGCCAACCGTGACCATGGTCATCGCTTGCCCGTCCGCACCATCTCGATTACGTTTCCGCAACATGCGCGCACGGTCTGTGGCACTCGTCTCACTATCCGTCCTACTCCTCGGCTGGTTGTCCCCGGCCAACGCCGCGCCGCCACCGGCCCGGGCGGTGGCCCAAGTCGTTCCGCCGTCCGAATTCGGGACCGATTACGACGATCCCCGGACGCCGGCGCCACCGGTCGCCGTGCCGGACACCCGGCACTGCTCGGTCGAGATCGTCCGGAACGGCTTCAAGAACTTCGATCCCTACACCTCCACCTATACCCCACCGGCCGGCTGTCGCGGACCGTGGTCCAAGGTCGTGCTGAAGATGCACGGCTCGGTCAAGGGCGTCCAGTACGACCGGCTGGGGCACATCACGATCGGCGGCGTCGGTGTCTTCCGCACCTCCACTCCCGAGCCGAGCACGGACGGCATCAGTTGGCAGGTCGAGAAGGACGTCACGTCCTACAGCCCGCTGCTGCGCACCCCACAGCCCGTCGTGATGGAACTCGGCAATGTGGTCAACGACACGTACACCGGCGTCCTGGACATCGTCGTCACCCTCGACTTCTACGTAGCAGGCCACGGCGCCCCACCGGCCCGTACGGCGAACGCCGTGCTGCCGCTCCAGGACCAGCGCCGCGAGGACTCCGACCTCGTCGGTACGGCGACGCTGCCGCGCAACACCACCCGCTTGCTCGGCGAGGTCTACGTGACCGGTTCGGGCGGCGGCTGCGAGGAGTTCTGGGACACCTCCGCGCCGGAGTCGACCGGCTACTCCTGCCCCGACGGATCGCCGTACCGCGAAGTCGACGTCCTGGTCGACGGCAAGCTCGCCGGGATCGCCCTGCCGTACCCGTACATCTACACCGGCGGCTGGTCCAACCCGTACTCCTGGCGTCCCTCCCCCGCACCACGTGCCTTCGACATCAAGCCCGTGTACTACGACCTGACGCCCTTCGCCGGCCTGGTCAGCGACGGCAAGCCGCACGAGTTCCGCGTCCACGTCGCCGGCGTACCGGCCGGGCAGAGCGGCTGGTTCACCGTCCCGAACCTGCACGTCTGGACCGACCCGATCCGCAAGCAGACCAGCGGTGCCCTGACCTCGTACGCCGTGTCGCCGCTGACCAAGTCGGACGACGTCACCGGTTCGAGTGGCGCGGCCGGCTCGGTGAAGATGACCGCGTCGCGATCGCTCCAGCTCAGCGGGTACGTCGACACGTCGGCGGGCCGGGTCCGCACGACCGTGCAGCGGACTCTTTCCAACAAGTCGGACCACGTCTGGGAAGCCGGCGAGTCGCGCGACACCCTGGATGCCTCGTGGCACGACAACTCGGTGGTCACCACGGGAGCCAAGGTCGAGCGGGCCGACCTCAGCTACGGCAAGTCGGGCTATCTCAGCTTCTTGCCCAACGCAACGATTCCCAACGGCTACGACATCGTCACCGACCTCACCATCTACGACCGCAGCCACCTGACCGCCACGGCCGGCCGGCACGTCGTCGCGGATCGCCGGACCGAGGAGACCTACGACGGCCGCGCGTCGTGGATCTACAACGTCCCCCGCGACCAGCGCCACGCCACCAGCGACCAAACCGTCCGGTACCGCAGCTCCGGCACCGACGGCTGCTACGACCACACGCTGAGTGCGATCAACGGCGTTTATGTGAAGGACTACTACCGCTGCTGAAGGAGCTCCGCGATCTGGACTGCGTTGAGCGCGGCGCCCTTGCGCAGGTTGTCGTTGGAGACGAAGAGGACGAGGCCACGTCCGTCCGGGACCGACTGGTCCTGGCGGATGCGGCCGACATACGACGGATCCTTGCCTGCGGCAAGCAGCGGGGTGGGCAGGTCGGCGAGCTCGACGCCGGGTGCGGTCGCGAGCAGCTCGGTCGCTCGCTCTGGGGTGATCGGGTCGGCGAACTCGGCGTGGATGCTCAAGGAGTGGCCGGTGAAGACCGGGACGCGGACGCAGGTGCCGGCGACCGGGAGGTCCGGGATGTGCAGGATCTTGCGGCTCTCGTTGCGGAGCTTCTGCTCCTCGTCGGTCTCCCCGGTGCCGTCGGCAACGATCGATCCGGCCAGCGGGAGCACGTTGAACGCGATCGGACCGGCGTACACCTGCGGCTGCGGCAGCTCGATGCCTTCGGCACCGCGGGCGAGCCGGCCGGAACCAGCGGCGAGCGCGTTCGTCTGGTCCTCGAGTTCGCGGACGCCGACGCCACCCGAGCCGGAGACGGCCTGGTAGGTGGAGACGATCAGCCGGGTCAGCCGCGCCTCGCGGTGCAGCGGAGCGAGCACCGGCATCGCCGCCATCGTGGTGCAGTTCGGGTTCGCCACGATGCCCTTGGGGAGGTGGTCGAGATCGCCGGGGTTGACCTCGGCAACGACCAGCGGGACCTCGGGATCCATCCGCCAGCCGGACGAGTTGTCCACCACGACCGCTCCGGCGGCCGCGACCTTCGGGGCGAACTCCTTCGACGCCGTCTTGCCGTTGGAGAACAGCGCCAGGTCGAGCCCGGCGAAGTCGGCCGTGGCCGAGTCCTCGACGGTGACCTTGGCGTCACCGAACGGAAGCTGACTGCCGGCGGATCGCGCGGACGCGAAGTACCGGATCTCGTCGACCGGGAACTTCCGCTCGACGAGCAACTCCCGCATGACCCCGCCGACTTGACCTGTGGCTCCGAATACTCCTACTCGCATACCCCGAAGCCTAAGTGAGCCCGCCGCTCGCGACGGCCGAAGTCCACCATCCGGTGGAGGCGCGAGGTGTGGCGGCGGCGGGGTGTGGGCGCCTGGGGTGCGCCGGCTCTGCCTCGAGGCGGGCGGCGGAGCCGGCGCGGGTGGTCAGGAGTCGGAGACGAGGATGCCGCCGTTGGCGACGTCGGACTTCTCGATCTCCTGGAAGACGATGCGCACCGATTCGCGCTTGGCGCCGAGGATCGCGATCGCGGAGTCGGTGACGGCGGCAACGAACTCGCGGCGCTGGTCGAGAGTGCGGCCGGAGAGCAGTTCGACGGTGATGTTCGGCATAGGGAGTCTCCTCAGCGAAGGGATTGTTGTTCTGTGTGGTGAAACATTGTTCCAGTACGACGGTCAGCCGACCGCCGCCGTCCGCCTGGCGGGCACCTCACCGGCGGGGTCGGTGTTGAGCGAGTCGAGCAGTTCGTCCACCTCGGCCCGGCGCTCCGGCAGCAGCCGGCCCAGGCCGACGTACACGACCAAGGAAGTTGCCAACGGCAACGCAACTACCAAAGTGGTGTCGGTCGAGCCGATGCCCCACTTCACGATCGCCCAGACGATCAGGCCGATCGCCCAGGACGCGATCGCCGCCCGCGACCCACTCCGCCGGAACCAAGGCAGCAGGCCGAGCATCAAGGGGATCGCGATCGGTCCCATCGTCGCGGCCACCAGGTCGACGACGATCTTCAGTACGACGCCCTGCCCGTTGGTGATGATCGCGATCAGCATGCTCGCGGTGACGAAGCTGAAGGTCACGATCCGCGCGAACTTCAGGATCCCCGCGTCGCTCAACTGACGCAGCCTCGGTACGAGCACCGGGCCGAGGTCGCGGGTGATCACCGAGGAGATCGCGTTCGCGTCCGAGGCGACCATCGCCATCGTGTGCGAGAAGAACCCGGCCAGGACGAGCCCGATCAGGCCGCTCGGCAGCAGCAGTTGCGACATTTCGACGTACGACTGCTCGGGCTTGGCGAGGCCGGGAACCAGTAGCGGCGCCGCGCACATCGGGATGAACAGCACGAGCGGCCAGACCAGCCACAGCGCCGACGACAGCAGGGCGGACCGCTTCGCCTCGGAGCCGGACGGTGCGGCCATGTAGCGCTGCGCCAGGTTCCACATCCCGCCGTTGTATTCGAAGGTCTTGATGAACAGGAAGGCGATCAAGAAGATCGGCGTGTACGGTCCGTTCAGCGCCGAGCCGTGCCCCGCGGGCAACTGGTCCCACATCTTCCACAGCGTGGGAATGCCGTCCAGGTGCGAGAGGACGCCGACGAACATCGCGATCCCGGCCGCGGCCTGGATGACGAACTGGCCGAAGTCGGTGAGTACGTCGGCCCACAATCCACCCAGCGTCGCGTAGAGCATCGTGACGACCCCGGTGAGCAGGATGCCCCAGCGCATCGGTACGCCGGTGAATCCGTTCAGCAGTACGGCGATCGCGACCCACTTGGCGGCGATGTCGACCACCTTGAGCAGCGCACCGGAGTACGCGAGGACCTGCTGGGTCGGCAGGTTGTACCGGCGGGCGAGGTACTCCAGCGGCGAGACGACACCGTGCTTGGCTCGCAGCCGGTTCCAGCGTGCGGCGAACACGAACGCGCCGATGCCGACACCGACGCCGATCGACATCGCCCACCACACGTAGACCGTGATGCCGTAGCTGTAGGCGACCGCCGCGAAGGCAACGAACATGACCGCGCTGTAGCCGGACATGTGGTGCGAGATCCCGGACAACCACCACGGGATCCGGCCGCCGGTCGTGAAGTAGTCGACGACGGTCTTGACCTTGCTGCGGGACCAGACTCCGATCGCCACCATCAGCACGAAGTAGCCGGCCAGGACCGTCCAGTCGAGGGCTGTCATGTGAATCCTCCAGAGGCGGGCGGGATGTGCCTGGAAGGTTCCACTCAACAGAACCAAGTGTCAAGAGGCGGAACAGTCAGGATCACCAAGACGCAGCTTAGACCCCATGACGTGGTCAACGTTTGACAGGATGTTCCGCTGAGTAGAACCTTGTTCTGTGAATGACGCTCAGCAACCTCTCCAGGTCCGGCACGCCACCCACCCCGACCAGATCCCGGGTTTCGCCACCGCGGACCTGCGCGACTCGTACCTGGTCGAAGACCTGTTCACTCCGGACACGATCACCGGGGTGCTCACCCACCACGACCGGATCGTGCTCGCCGGCGCCTGCCCGGCGAGCGGCCCGCTCACCCTCGGAACCTGGCCGGAGCTGCGCAGCGAATTCTTCCTCGAGCGCCGCGAGGCCGGCATCGTCAACGTCGGCGGACCGGGCACGGTCACCGTCGACGGCACCAAGTTCGAACTGACCACCGGCGCCTGCCTGTACGCCGGACGCGGCGCGCGCGACGTCGTCTTCGAGGGACCCGAGGCCGCCTTCTACCTCTTCTCCGCCACCGCGCACGCCGACTTCCCGACCGCACTGGTCCAGCCCGGCGAGGGCAACCGGCTCGAACTCGGCGACCAGCAGACCGCGAACCGGCGCACCATCGACCAATACATCCACGCGGACGGCGTACAGAGCTGCCAGATCGTGCTCGGCGTGACCACGCTGCACCCCGGCAGCACCTGGAACACGATGCCCGCACACACCCACGACCGACGCACCGAGTGCTACCTGTACTTCGGCCTCCCGGAGGCCGACCGGGTCGTGCATCTGCTCGGCGAACCTGACGAGACCAGGCACCTCGTCGTCGCCGATCGCGAGGCAGTGATCTCCCCCAGTTGGTCCATCCACTCCGGCGTCGGCACCTCGGCGTACAGCTTCGTCTGGGCGATGGCCGGCGAGAACCAGGCGTTCACCGACATGGACGGCGTCGACGTGCAGGATCTTCGGTGACCGCTGGATTCTCACTGCGGGGCCGTACCGCGCTGGTGACCGGCGCCCGACGCGGCATCGGCGCGGCGATCGCCGCCGGGTACGCCGCGGCGGGAGCCGACCTGATCCTGCTCGCACGCGACGCGGCGCTGGAGGACACGCTCGAGGCGATCAAGCTGAACGGCGGCGGCGAAGCGACGGTGATCACCGCGGACTTCGCCGACCCGGCCGAGGTGGAGGCGGTCGCGACCGCTCTCGTCCGGGACCGTCGGGTCGACATCCTGGTCAACAACGCGGGCACAATCCGCCGGGCGCCTGCCGTCGAGACCGCGCCGGCCGACTGGCAGCACGTGATCGATGTGAACCTGAACTCGACCTGGGCGGTGACGCGGCCGATCGGCGCCGCCATGGTCACCCGCGGCGACGGGAAGATCATCACGATCGCTTCTCTGCTGAGCTTCCAGGGCGGCATCACAGTTCCCGCCTACACCGCCAGCAAGCACGCGGTCGCCGGGCTCACGAAGGCACTGGCCAACGAGTGGGGAGCGTCCGGCGTACAGGTGAATGCGATCGCTCCCGGATACATCAGTACCGACAACACGACCGACCTGCGGGCCGACGCCGACCGGGAGGCGGCCATCCGGGATCGCATCCCGGCCGGCCGGTGGGGACGACCGGAGGATCTGGTCGGTGCCGCCGTCTTCCTGGCGTCGGCGGCGGCCGACTACGTCAACGGCCATGTGCTGGCCGTCGACGGCGGCTGGCTGGCGAGATGAGAGGTGACAGGATGAGCGACATGAGTTCGCCCTCGGCCATCGACAAGACGCTGATGGTGCTCGACGCGGTCCTCGAGCACTCCCGGTTCACCGACGTGGTGACGGCCACCGGCCTGGCCAAGTCGACCGTGCACCGGATCATGGCGTCGCTGGTCGAGCACGAGTTCGTCGCGCAGTCCGAGGACGGCTCGTACCACCCGGGTCCGAAGGCGCTGCGGCTTGCCGGGCATGCGCTGACGAACGTCGATCTCGCGACGGTCGCCCGGCCCGTGCTGGCCGACCTGGTCGCGCAGACCCGCTGCACGGTGCACGTCGGCCTGCTGAACGGCGACGAGGCGATCTACGTCGCGCGACTCGACGGACCCAAGCCGTACCGAATGCCGTCCCGCGTGGGCAAGGCTTTCTGGCTGCACTGCACCGGCATCGGCAAAGCCCTCCTGGCCGAACTGGACGACGAAGCGCTCGACGCCCTCGTCACCCGGACCGGCCTGCCCGCCCGTACGCCGCTCACCCACACGACCGCTGCTGCTTTGAAGGCCGACCTCACCCAGGTCCGGGCCCGCGGGTACGCCCTGGACGACGAGGAGAACGAGCCCGGCATTCGCTGCGTCGCGGCCGTCATCCACGACCACACCGCCAGCGCGATCGCCGCCGTCAGCATCTCCACCCTCTCCCTCGAGCAGTCCATCGCCCAGGTGGCGCTGATGGCTCCGGCCGCCATCGAAGCCGCCCGCAAAATCTCCGCCGCCCTCGGCTACCGCGAACCCACCTGAGCCGTTGTCAGCCCGCCTTCTCCGGCGCTAGCATCGATCACAGTTTGACAGGAAAGTTTCTTAACGATCATGTGGCCGATCACCGCCCCGAGGAGGCCCACCGATGCGATCGTGGCCGAGAAGCATCCGATTTCTGACGGTTGCCGCGCTGGCAGCCGCAGCCTGTACCGCGGTCCCCGCCGCCGGCGCGCCGTACCGGGACCCAGCCCCGCCGTTCGCCCCGACCCTCTTCGCGACCGCTGCGGTCAGCCCGATCCCTGGGTTCTTGCTGCAGACCTCCGCGCAGGTGTCCAACGACGCGGCCGTCACCCAGCCCGGCTACCCGACGACCGGCTGGCTGCCCGTCTCGGCGCGGTCGACGGTCTTCGCGGGCCTGTTGCAGAACAACAAGTACCCCGATCCGTTCTTCTCCACGAACATGAAGAACGTCGACAAGAGCCAGTTCACCGTGCCCTGGTGGTACCGCTCCGACGTGGAGATTGCTGACACCGCCCAGCGCACCTACCTCGACTTCAGCGGAGTGCTGTCCCGCACCGATGTCTGGGTCAACGGCACGAAGGTCGCCGACAAGACGCAGACCGCCGGCGCCTACACCCGGCACGACCTCGACATCACCGCGCAGGTGCACACCGGCAGCAACGCGATCACCTTCAAGGTCTACCCGAACGACCCGAACAACGACCTCACGATGGGCTGGATCGACTGGGCCCAGACGCCACCGGACCAGAACATGGGCATCGTCCGCGACGTCCTGGTCCGGCGCAGCGGTGCGGTCGCCCTCCGCGGCGCTCACGTCGTCACCAAGCTCCCTTCGGTGACCCACGCGGACCTGACCGCGAAGGTCGACGTGCGCAACGACTCGTCGGCCGCCGTCACCACCACCGTCGCGGGCAGCGTCGCCGGCGTACCGGTCAGTCAGTCGGTCTCGCTCGCCGCCAAGGAGAAGAAGACGGTCACGTTCCCGACGATCGGGCTGGACAACCCGAACGTCTGGTGGCCGGCCGGGATGGGCGGGCAGCCGCTGTACGCGCTCGACCTGACCGCCACCGCAGCCGGTACGCCGTCCGACGCGGCGCACGCCGACTTCGGCGTACGGGAGGTGAAGGCGCCGCTCAACAGCAGCGGTGGGCGCGCGTACTCGATCAACGGCCGGCCTCTGCTGGTGCGCGGCGGTGGTTGGTCACCCGATCTGTTCCTGCGCTGGAACGCCACCTATGCGGCCGACAAGCTCAAGTACGTCAAGGATCTCGGCCTCAACACGGTCCGGCTGGAAGGGCACATCGAGCCCGACGAGTTCTTCGACCTGGCCGACCGGCTCGGCATCCTGACCATGCCCGGCTGGGAGTGCTGCGACAAGTGGGAGGGCCAGGTCAACGGCGGCGAGAACGGCAACACCTGGAAGGCGGAGGACTACGTGACCGCCAAGGCGTCGATGACGGCCGAGGCCGAGCGGCTGCGGAACCACCCGAGCGTGCTCACCTTCCTGATCGGCAGCGACTTCGCACCGAACGCGACGATCGAGAAGAACTACCTCGACGCGCTGAACGCCGCCGACTGGCAGACCCCGGTGATCCCGGCCGCGTCGGCGAACTCGTCGCCGCAGCTCGGCAGCTCCGGGATGAAGATGAACGGACCGTACGACTGGATCCCGCCGAACTACTGGTACGACAAGGCGCACGGCGACTCCGGCGGCGCGTGGGGCTTCAACTCGGAGACCAGTGCGGGCCCGGACATCCCCACGATCGACACCCTGCAAAGGATGCTGACCCCGGCCGAGCTCGACGTGCTCTGGCAGAACCCGAGCGCCACGCAGTACCACCGGTCGTCGTCGTCCACCTTCGGCAACCTGAAGCTGTTCGGGAACGCCCTGTCCGGCCGGTACGGCGCCCCGACGGGCCTGACCGACTACGTGAAGAAGGCCCAGCTGGCGCAGTACGAGAATGTGCGTGCCGAGTTCGAGTCGCACAACCGGAACTTCACCGACTCCTCGAACCCGTCGACCGGGTTGATCTACTGGATGCTCAACAGCGGCTGGACCTCGCTGCACTGGCAGCTGTTCGACACCTATCTGGACCAGAACGGCGCGTACTACGGTGCCAAGAAGGCGAACGAGCCGCTGCACATCCAGTACTCCTACGACAGCAACTCCGTTGCCGTGGTCAACCAATCCCACGGTACGGCGTCCGGGCTGACCGCGTCGGTCAAGCTCTACAACCTCGACGGCACGGAGAAGTTCTCCCAGGCGGTCAACGTCTCGGTGCCGGGCGACGGAGGCAAGACGACGGCGCTCACGATTCCTTCGGTGAGTGGCCTGTCCACGACGTATCTGGCGAAGCTGGTGCTGACCAACTCGTCCGGCACCGAGGTCAGCCGCAACGTCTACTGGCTGTCGACGAAGGCGGACACACTCGACTGGAACAACACCGATTGGTACTACACACCGACCACCAGCTACGCGGATCTGAAGGGATTGTCGTCGCTGGCGCAGGTGCCCGTTTCGTCTGTTGTCAGCTCGTCGGTGTCGGGCTCCGATACCGTCACGACGGTCACGTTGAAGAACACCACGACCAGCAAGATCCCGGCGCTCTTCGTCGACGCGCACATCATCGGTGCCGGCGGCAAGCCCGTGCTGCCGGTGCAGTGGAACGACAACGCGGTCAGCCTGTGGCCGGGCGAGAGCGTCGTACTGCGGGCGACGTACCGGACCGCCGATCTGCAAGGTGTGACGCCTTCGGTCCGGGTGTCCGGCTGGAACACCGTGCCGGACACCGGTGGCCCCGGTCCCGGCCCGACGGTCTACGAGGCGGAGGACGCGACGATCACCGCCGGAGTGGTGGAGTCGAACCACGCGGGCTTCACCGGGCGCGGCTTCGTGAACTACGACAACGCCGTCGGGTCCGCCGTCGAGTGGACGGTCACTGCGGCAACGGCCGGCCCGGCGGACGTCGTACTGCGGTATGCCAACGGGACCACCACCTCGCGGCCGATGAACATCGCGCTCAACGGGACCGTGGTGTCTTCCGGGCTGACGTTCCCCGGCACCGGGAGCTGGGACACCTGGCAGACCAGGACCATCCGGGTGAATCTCATTGCTGGTAGCAACAAGATCAAGGCGACCGCGACCAGCACGGACGGCGGCCCGAACGTCGACAGACTCACCGTCGGCTAGACGAGTTGGGCTGCCGGCCGCGCTTTGCGGGCGGCAGCCCAACGCACGACCGGCACGAAGAGGATGCCGACGATCGCGAACCAGACGCCCAGGATGATCCAGCCCGGTACGCCGAGGCCCAACGGCAACAGGGCGAGCACGGTCGGCGCGACCATCGTGCTGATCGACATACTGGTGTTCCAGACACCTTGGTACTGGCCTTGTGCCTCGTCGGCGGCGAGGTCGAAGCCGAGCAGGAACGAGCCGGACGACTGCAGCAACTCGCCGATCACCTGTACCAGCGCACCCGCTGCGAGCAGTCCGACGGCGACCACGACGCCGCCACCGGAAGCACCCGCGAACAGCACCATCGATGCCAGCAGCAACAACCCCGCCGTCCGGGTTGCTCTTGCCGCACTTGCCGGATCGGCGATCCCCCGGCTCGATCTGACCTGGAAGAGGGAGATCACGACGGTGTTGACGATCAGCAGCAGCGCGACCGTCCAGCGGGGCGCGTCGGTATGATCGACCACCCACAACGGGATCGCCACGTCCAGGACCGCGTAGTGGATCGACATGCCCGCGTTGAGCGCGGCGACGGCGAGATAGCCGCGATCTCTCAGCGCGATCCAGACCGGGCCGTCCTCGTTCTTCGGCTGCGGCGCGACCTTCGGCACCGCGAGCACGACGAAGGCGGCGACGATACTGAGCGCCGCATCCAGCACGAACATCGACCGGTACGCCGTGGCGGTGTCGAAGTGCAGCGCGAGAGCACCGATTCCGGCGCCGGCCATGATGCCGATGTTGGTGATCGCCCGCAGGTAGGCCCGGGCGGCAACTCTGCCCGCGGCGCCCTGAGTCACGGCGGCGATCAAAGCGGCTCGGACCGCGCCGGCACCTCGGTCGAAGATCGTCAGCACGACGGCGACGGCGAGGAACTGCCAGAACGTGTCGACCAGCAGGTAGAGCAGCGACACGCAGCAGACGACGAGGCTCAGGATGACGAACAACGTGCGCGGACCACGCCGGTCGGCGAGGTGGCCGAGCGGGACGGCCGAGAGCAGGCCGAACAGCCCGGCGATGGTCAGCCCGAGCCCGACCTGCGCGATCGAGAGTCCGACGATCCGGGTGAAGTAGAGCACGCTGACCGTCATCAGCAGCCCGTTGCCGATCCGGCTCAGCAACGTCGCCAAGGCCAACGGCCGCAACGGTCCCTTCGCCGGGATCAGCCCGGCGATCCGCGGCGCCTTCATCCGCGGGCGGCGACCCGGTGCGCCAGCTCCCGGAGGTCGTCGGCGAGGTCGACGCCGGAGTCGAGCATGCCCTGCATCTTGGCCGGGTCCTGCCCGCCGAACAGGCCACCGACGGTCAGCTCGTGCGCGGGCCGGTCCAGCACCTCGACCTCGTCACCCGCGGCGATCGTGCCGGTCCTCAGCACCTTGAGATAGGCACCCGGCCGTCCCTCGGTGTGGAACCGCTTGATCCAGCCGGGTATCTCCATCCGGTGCTGGAAGGTGATGCACGGGATCCGCGGCGACCGGACCATCACCTCGACCGCGTCCCCGAGCCGCCACACCTCGCCGATCAGCGCGTTGGTGATGTCGAGCCCCTCGGTCACCAGGTTCTCCCCGAACAATCCCGGCGGGATCTCCCGCCCGAGCTGCCCGGCCCACCAGGCGGCATCCTCGGCGGCGTACGCATAGAGCGCCTGATCCGGTCCGCCGTGATGCCTGGTGTCGCAGACCGAGTCCCCTTGGAGCCCGAGCTCCCCCACTGCCACCGACCCGGCTTGCGGCCGCTTGTCGATCGCCGTGAGCCCCGTGTCCTTGGGCCCCGGGATCAACTCCTCCACCACATTCACCGTCAGCAGCCGCATACCCGCATCCTCTCCCGGCGGCCGGTCAGGTGTCACCGCGTTTTCAGTCCTGGATTGCTTTCACGATGGAGATGTTGCGGGTCAGCCAGTCCTGCGGGAGGGTGGCGTCGCTGCCCGCGTCCTTGAGGGTCCAGAGGACGTTGAGGAGTTGGCGGACGATGATCCAGTCGCGGGCGCGGTCCTCGTCGAGGCCGGCGGTGTCGACGATCGCGTAGAAGCGGCGGCGGAGGGCGAAACGGAGGTCACGGGCGGCGGCGAGTTCGTCCCAGCGGTTCCAGATCAGCGGGGCGACCTCGTAGTGCGGGTCACCGGACAGCGGTTTGGGGTCGATGACGAGCCAGGGTTCGCGGTCGGCCGCGAGGACGTTCTCGTAGTGCAGATCGGTGTGGATCAGGGCGCCGTCGCAGTCC
The DNA here is from genome assembly GCF_004365175.1 of Kribbella voronezhensis. Classification (NCBI taxonomy): domain Bacteria; kingdom Bacillati; phylum Actinomycetota; class Actinomycetes; order Propionibacteriales; family Kribbellaceae; genus Kribbella; species Kribbella voronezhensis. Next base: position 1,157,363 of record NZ_SOCE01000001.1, read on the forward strand.
GGGTCGCTCGCGAAGTCCCGGGCGAGCGCGGCCGCCTGTTCGACGTACCGGCGTGGGACCGGTGCCGAAGCGGGGAGCGCGAGCAACTCGCGAGACCACCGGGCGATCTCCCCCGAGAGCAGCTTGAACTGTGGTCCGGCCGGCACGTGCAGGCGTTTGTAGCTCGCGGCAACGATCTCGCAGGCCTCGATCTCGTCGACCGTGGTCAGGTCCCGCGGCTGCGCACGCTCGAGCAGCAAGGCGAACCGGCGGGGATCCGCCCGCAGCAACCGGATCGCCCCGTTGCCGTCCCAGATCCGGAGCGCGAGATGCTCGGTCTCGGCCTCCCAGTGCGGGAACTGCACCTTGAGCATCGCCGCCGCGCCTTCCGGCGTACGGACAGGAACCACCAACGCACAGTTCCCGTACTGCGCGCCGCCGTCGACCCGCAGTTTCCACTCGTCCAGCAGGTCGCGCGTCAGCCGCGGCAACTTGTCGAGCCACGCGGCCCAGTCGGAACCGCGCAAACCAACCTTGAGGAACTCCGCGGGAATCTCGACCGGCACTACTTCTTGGCCTTCTCCGACGGCTCGTTCGTCTTCAGCGCGGCGATGAAGGCTTCCTGGGGAACCTCGACCCGGCCCACCATCTTCATCCGCTTCTTGCCCTCTTTCTGCTTCTCCAGCAGTTTGCGCTTCCGGGTGATGTCACCGCCGTAGCACTTCGCCAGCACGTCCTTGCGGATCGCCCGGATCGATTCGCGGGCGATGATCCGGGACCCGATCGCGGCCTGGATCGGCACCTCGAACTGCTGCCTCGGGATCAGTTCCTTCAGCTTGCCGGCCAGCGCCACGCCGTACGAGTAGGCGTTGTCGCGGTGCACGATCGCGGAGAACGCGTCGACCGTCTCGCCCTGCAGCAGGATGTCCACCTTGACCAGTGCCGCGGCCTGCTCGCCGGTCGGCTCGTAGTCGAGCGACGCGTAGCCCTTCGTCTTCGACTTCAGCTGGTCGAAGAAGTCGAACACGATCTCGGCCAGCGGCAGCGTGTAGCGCAGCTCGACCCGGTCCTCGGACAGGTACTCCATGCCGTTCAGGTTGCCGCGCTTGGTCTGGCAGAGCTCCATGATCACGCCGATGTAGTCCTTCGGGCTCAGGATCGTCGCCCGCACCACCGGCTCGTAGATGTCGGCGATCTTGCCCTCGGGGAACTCGCTCGGGTTGGTGACGACGTGCTCCTTGCCGTCCTCCATCTCGACCCGGTAGACCACGTTCGGCGCGGTCGAGATCAGGTCGAGGTCGAACTCGCGCTCCAGCCGCTCGCGGACGATCTCCATGTGCAGCAGGCCGAGGAAGCCGCAGCGGAACCCGAAGCCGAGCGCGCCCGAGCTCTCCGGCTCGTACTGCAGGGCCGCGTCGTTCAACTGCAGGCGCTCCAGCGCGTCGCGCAGCGTCGGGTAGTCGTCGCCGTCGATCGGGAACAGCCCGGAGTACACCATCGGCTGCGGGTGCTTGTAGCCGCCGAGCGGCTCGGTCGCGCCGTGCACCGCGGACGTGACGGTGTCACCGACCCGGGACTGGCGGACGTCCTTCACGCCGGTGATCAGGTAGCCGACCTCGCCGACGCCGATACTGGGCGACTTCATCGGCTCCGGCGAGATGACCCCGACCTCGAGCATCTCGTGCACGGCGCCGGTCGACATCATCTTGATCTTGTCGCGGTGGGTGAGCTCGCCGTCGACCACCCGGACGTAGGTGACCACGCCGCGGTACGTGTCGTACACCGAGTCGAAGATCAGCGCCCGCGCCGGTGCGTCCTTGACACCCTTCGGCGGCTCGACCTGGGCGACGATCTCACTGAGCAACTCCTCGACGCCCTCGCCGGTCTTCGCCGAGACCCGCAGCACGTCCTCGGGACGGCAGCCGATGATGTGCGAGAGCTCGGCGGCGTACTTCTCCGGCATCGCGCCCGGCAGGTCGATCTTGTTCAGCACCGGGATGATGTGCAGGTCCGCGTTCAGCGCGAGGTACAGGTTGGCCAGCGTCTGCGCCTCGATCCCCTGCGCCGCGTCGACCAGCAGCACCGCGCCCTCACACGCCTCCAGCGACCGGGACACCTCGTAGGTGAAGTCCACGTGGCCGGGGGTGTCGATCATGTTCAGGATGTACGTCGTACCGTCGGGCGCGAGCAGGCCGCCCGGGGTGTCCGGCTTGGGCGCGAACGGCAGCCGGACCGCCTGCGACTTGATCGTGATGCCGCGCTCGCGCTCGATGTCCATCCGGTCCAGGTACTGGGCCCGCATCTGGCGTCCGTCCACCACACCGGTGATCTGCAGCATCCGGTCGGCCAGCGTCGACTTGCCGTGGTCGATGTGGGCGATGATGCAGAAGTTCCGGATCAGCGACGGGTCGGTACGACCCGGCTGCGGCACGGTCGTGGGGCCAACGGGCACGGAGGGATCCAGTTCATCTCAGGAGCAGTGCGGACAAGGCTCCAATCATCCCACGCCAGGCCAGTCCTTTCCGCATCGTTGTCCCTCGCCGAGCTATAAATGGTCTGGACCGCTGTCTCTCTAGTGTGACGAACATGATGCTGAGCCTGAGCCGACCAGGCCCCCCACCCGCGGCCGTCGCGGAGCGTGAAGCCGCGATCACCCCGCTCGACACCGACCAATGGCGATCCGCCGTACTCAATACCAGCCGTTCCGGCCGGTGGAATTGTCTGCGGGGGTGGGCGAGCACGTCTACGCTTCTGTCTTATGGCGCACGCGGTCGGGGTACGGATGCCGTTCGAGCAGGTGCCGGTTGCGGTGCGGGAATGGGTGGAGCGCTCGCTCGGGTCGTCGGTGGTGTCGGCGAGCACGCAGCACGGTGGGTTCTCGCCCGGTGTGGCGGCCCGGCTGGTGACCGCGTCGGGGCGGCGGGCTTTCGTCAAGGCTGTCGGGTTGTCGCTGAATCCCGATACGCCGACGCTGTTCCGCAACGAGATCGCCGCCATGCAGGGGCTTGCTGCCCATTCGTTGCCGCATACCCCTTTCCTGTACGACGTGTACGACGACGGCGACTGGGTCGCGCTGCTGCTCGAGGACATCGAGGGATACCTGCCACCGCATCCGTGGCATCCGCACGACGCGGCCCGCGTACTGGACGGCCTGGCCGAACTGACCGAGGCGCTGCAGCCTTCCCCTTGGCCGGAGGCGCCGGTCGCCGCAGTACGGAGTGAAGCGTTCCTGAGTCGGTGGGACCTGGTGATCGCCGACGGACTCGAAGTACCGGAGTGGGTGTCAGGGCGTGAGCAGGAGCTGGCTGAGCTCGCGCGGACCGGCTTGGCTGCGCTTGCGAAGGGCGACGGGCTGGCGCACTGGGACCTGCGGGCCGACAACATCCTGCTGACCGAGACGCGGGTCGTGTTCATCGACTGGGCGCACGCCGCGCTTGCGGCGCCCTGGGCAGACACCGTGATCCTGCACGCGGACATGCGCGGGTCGGTCGAGCTGCCCGACCTCCCTGCCGACGACGGCATCAGCGGCTTCCTCGCCGGTATCGCGGGCGGCCTCTGGTGGGGCAGCAACCAGCCGGCGCCACCAGGACTCCCCACGATCCGCGCCTGGCAACGGGAGACGGCCCTGGTTCACCTGGACTGGCTGCACGAACGCCTGAGCTGACGATGCAGCGTTTCACCCCGCGAGGCGTCTTAGGGGGTGTGACGAACCACATCGTGGCCCTGGTGCAGTCCGAAGGCACGCCAGTCGCCATCTCCGAGCTGTACCGGCAGCACTGGGTCGGCCTGGTCCGACTGGCGGTGCTGGTCGTCGACGACCCGGAGTCGGCGGAGGACGTCGTACAGGAGGTCTTCACCGAGCTCTACCGCAAGTGGCCGCTCGACGACTCCGCAAAGGTCCTCGGCTACCTGCGGACGGCGGTGCTGAACCGGAGCCGCTCTGTACTGCGCAGACGCAGGGTGGCCCGGCTCTACATCCCACCTTCCGCCCGCTCGGGTGACTCGGCGGAAAGCGCGGCCGAGCTCGGTGAAAGCCGGCGGGAAGTGCAGCGGGCCCTGCAGGCGCTGCCCATCCGGTCCCGCGAGGTGCTCGTCCTGCGGTACTACCTCGATCTCCCGTACGCCGAGATCGCCCAGACGCTGGGCATCAGCGAGTCCACCGCCCGGGCCACCTCGTCCCGCGCCCTCGCCGCCCTCACGAAAAAGCTGAAGGAACCCCGATGACCGACACCGAGACCCGCCTGCGCGACTACCTGGACTCGATGGCCGCCACCGTCCCCGACGAGCCCCCCGGCCTCGAGCTGACCCCTCGCCGCCAACGCCACTGGCCAGTAGCCCTCGCCGCCGCCGCGATGGTCGTCATCGCCGTCCCCGTCGCAATCCACCTCTCCGACCGGGACAAGGCAACCCCACCTCCCCCGGCCGAAACCACCGGCAACGAACTGCGGCTCCCGTACGTGCTGCAGGGCGCCGGTCCCGGCACATTGCACGACGGCAAGCAAACGGTGACCTGGCCCCGTGGCCTGGATGCCCCGCTGGGACGAGTGAACGGCGGATGGCTGACGGTCCAGGAGAGCATCCCCAGCAAGATCGGCGTCGGCACGCCGGACGGGCGATTCCGGCAGATAGGACCGACCGGGGCCGACTTCGGCACCCTGTCACCGGACCGGTCGAAGGTCGTCATGAGTCACGAACTCGGCAACGGGAAGACACGGATCGGCGTGTACTCCGTGGCCGGCGGCAAGGAACTCGCCGCGATCACGCTGCCCTTCGCGCCAACGATCATCTGGGCCTGGAACCAGGCCGGGATCTGGCTCGGATCGGAGAACGACGTCGGTGCACAGCCGATGCTCTGGCAGCCATCCAAAGGGCAGCCGGTGCAGCTCTCGATCCCCGGGTTCGACGCAAGCCTGGTGGGCGCCACCGACACCGACAAGGTCCAGGTCGTGACCCGCACCGACAAGGGCAGGGCCTGGTGTCTGAAAGTGGGATCGGTCAAGGGCACCGGTCTTGCGGTCGACCGTGAATACTGTGGCACCGGCAACCAGTTCTCTCCGACCGTGTCTCCCGATGGCAGGACCATGATCTACCCCGGATCGTCGTCTTCGGTCGACGGTAAGCGCACTGTCGTTCCGCAGCCGGTGGCGATCGATGTGGCCACCGGCAAGGTGACGAAGCTGCGGCTACCGCAGGAGATGCCCAGCTATCCCCCGCCGGTCTTCGAAGACGACACGCATCTCATCTACACCGACACCTCGGTCGGGGGAGGCACGCCACCGGGACAGGCTCCCGCCACCGACGGCAAACCGGTCATCCGCTGTGAGGTCACCTCGGGAGATTGCCAGTTGCTGTTCACCACACCGGAGGGAGTCTTCCTCTTGATCGGCCGCGGCTGATCAAGCCGAAGCCGGCTGCGCCCTGGGGGTGCGCAGCCGGCTCGGTTTCTCCTCAGCTGGGGTGGATGTGCATCGCCCTGGCCGGGTGTTCCGTTCTTGACCGTGGATGGCACGCTCGGTCCAGCAGCCGTCACGGGGAATCACCGTCATCGCGGAGGAACCACATGCCCGACTTCGAGGCGTCCATCACCGTCGATGCACCCCCGGACCACCTCTACGCCCTGATCAGCGACCTCCCGCGGATGGGCGAATGGAGCCCTGAATGCACCCGCGTCACCTGGGTCGGCAGTACGACGTACGCCGTACCGGGGGCGCGTTTCGTCGGGTACAACCGGGCAGGGGCGATCCGCTGGTTCACGCAGGGCGTGGTGATCGATGCGGACCCGGGCCGGCGGTTCTCGTTCCGGATCCACTTCGGGCCGATCCAGGTCGCCTTCTGGAGCTACGACCTCGCCGCCACCCCGACCGGCTGCCAGATCACCGAGTCCTGGACCGACCACCGTCCAGTCGTCCTGCGCCGCCCCCTCGCGCTCGTCTTCGGCATTCGCCGCGACCGGAACATCGCCGGGATCCACCACACCCTCGAGGCCCTCAAGACCGCCGCCGAGTCACCGGCCTCCAGTGCGTCCTGACCGGCCTGCGGGAACGATGGCGGGGCGGATCGGGGTCCAGCGGCCCTGTAGAGTGGGCACCGAAGGCAGGCGTCGGTACCGTTGCTCGGTTTGGTGCTGACCAGGGCTTCTTGCTAGTCTGTCTCTTCGCGCGTGTGCGTTGGTACTCACCCGTGCACGCACCACCTTTCCTGTATTGACCGCAAACTCCTGATCGAGGCTCTGCTCCGTGGCGAACATCAAGTCCCAGATCAAGCGCAACCGCCAGAACGAGGCTGCGCGGCTTCGCAACAAGTCTGTGAAGTCGACCCTCAAGACGGCAGTTCGCCGCTTCCGTGAGGCCGCCGACGCCGGCGACGCCGCGAAGGCGCAGGAGAACGCCCGCGTGGCGGCTCGCCTGCTCGACAAGGCCGCCAGCAAGGGCGTCATCCACGCCAACCAGGCTGCCAACCGGAAGTCGTCCATCTTCAAGAAGGCCGCTTCACTCTGATCGCGCCCTGACGATCGGCCCATCCGCCAGCGGACCGGGCCGATCGTTTTTGCGTACCCGAAACCGCCAGGCGCGTTGAACGTCAGCGGCGGCCGTGGGCGCGGCTGACGGTGATGACCATGCGCTCGAGCGCGTAACCGGCATCACCCGAGGCACCTTTGACGTCGGCGTCTGCCTGAGCGACCGCCTTGATCGCAGTCGCCAGACCGCCCGCGGTCCAGCCGCGTGCCTGCTGCTTGAGCGTCTTCAACTTCCACGGCGGTACGCCGACCTCGCGCGCCAGGTCCGCCTCGCGCAGACCGCTCGGCGCACTCGTGTACTTCGCCAGCCCACGCAGCCCGCCCGCCATCGCACTCGTCACGAGGACAGCCGCGACTCCGCAGTCCAGTGCCCAGCGCAGTTGCTCGAGCGCCGGCTCCGTCCGCCCCGCGATCGCGGCGTCGGCCACGGCGAAGCTGGTCACCTCGGCGCGGCCGCCGAAGTACTGACCGATGAGGTCCTGGTTGACCGGCTGGCCGTCCGAATCCGACACCAGCTGCGAACACGCACCGGCCAGCGCCCGCAGATCATGTCCGACAGCATCGACCAGCGCCGTCGCCGCCCGTTCGTCGATACTCCCGCCCAGCAGGCGGACCTCACCGAGCACGAACTGCGGCAGCTCCCAGGTCTTCGGCGCCGTCGCGACCACCTCGTTGACCGAGGCCTTCCGCAACTTGTCGAGAACGGCCTTGCCCTTCTGCCCGCCGGAGTGCACCAGCACCACCAGTACGTCGTCCGCCGGCGCACCGGCGTACTCCAGCAGGTGCGGCACCATCTCGGCCGGCAGGTTCTCCAGTGCCCGCAGCACCAGCACGCGCTCGGTCGCGAACAGCGAAGGACCCGTCAGCTCGGCGAACACCCCGACATCGAGATCCGCCGCCACGACGTCGGTCACCTCGACGTCGACGCTCCCTTTCGAGACCGCCGCGATCGCAGACCGCACCGCCCGGTCGGCCAGGAACGTCTCGGCCCCCGTCACCAGCAGGACATCCCCAAGCTTGGGCGCAGAATTCTTTCGAGCTGCCATAACCCCGCCAGCATCCCACGCCCCACCGACAACCACCGAACCACACCGATCCCCCTGACCTCCTCACGGCTGCTCGGTTGCGTTAGTGGGTGGGGCTGGTTGCCAGGGAGAGGCCGTGGGGTGTGGTGAGGACTGCGAGGGAGCCTTGGGTGTCGGTGCGGGCGATGGTCATGCCGGCGTGGGTGAGGAGGTCGAGGGTGCGCGGGGCCGGGTGGCCGTAGTCGTTGTCGATGCCGGCGGAAATCAAGGCGAGTTTGGCGCCGGTGGATTGGATGAAGGCAGGGTCCTGTTGAGCGGAACCGTGGTGCGGGACCTTGAGCACGTCGGCTCGAAGGTCGACTCCAGTGGCGAGGACAGCTCGCTGGGATTCTGGTTCCAGGTCGCCGGTGAGGAAGAGGCGCAGGCCGGCGACCTCGACCATCATGGCGATGCTCGCGTTGTTCTCCGGTGAACCTTCGTCGGTGGAAGTCGCAGAGGATCTGCCTGGCTGGGGCACTGCGGGAACTCGCGCCGGCCAGAAGGTGGTCCAGCTGACTGGGCCGATCGTGCGTTGTTCATGAAAGGCAACGGTTCGGAGCGGTATCCGATGCAACTCAGCCAGTTCGGCGACGCGCCTGTACTCGGCAGCGGGCGACGAATACGGCGTCACCTCGATCTCATCCACCTGCCTGCCACGCAGTACGCCGGCCAGTCCGCCGACGTGATCGGCGTGGAAGTGGGTGAAGACGAGCACCGGCACGCGAGTCACCTGCAACTCTCGCAGACAGCGGTCCATCGCTGCAGGGTCTGGCCCGGTGTCCACCACAACGGCGACGCCGGCACCAACTCGCAGTACTAGTCCATCGCCTTGGCCCACATCGCAAGCAACGAGGAGCCAGCCGTTCGGCGGCCAGGTGAGTGAACCGACGGGACGTAGTACGAGCACGGCGACCAGTACTACGGCGAGCACGACAGCGATCGGCTTCGCCAGGATGCGGTGGAGGCCGATGATCAGGGCGAGGCAGAGCAGGGTGAGTACGCCGACGCCGATCACCGTGGCGGGCCAAGCGCTTGCGGCGCCGGGAAGGTTCGCTCCTCGCTGGGCGACGAGGATGATCCAGCGAGCCGGCCAGCCCGCGAGCCAACCGGTCAGGCGAGCCAGATCCGCGCTGAGCAAGGCAATACCGGCCGTACCGAATCCGATGATCGTGGCCGGGCTGACTGCTGGGCCGGCGAGCAGGTTCGCCGCTACGGCGATCAACGAGACCTGGCCTGACAACCAGGCGACCACCGGAGTACAGGCGATCTGTGCGGCGAGAGGGCAGGCGATTGCTTCCGCCAGACGCACGGGCATCCATTTCGCGAGCGCGTCACGCCAATCCGGGCCGAGCAGAACGATGCCGGCGGTGGCCAGTGCCGAGAGGGCGAACCCGGCAGACCTTGCCAGTGACGTGTCGAGCAACAACAAGATGAATACGGCGACCGAGAGAGTCCGCACCGCTCGCCGACGGCCTCCGTTGCCGGTCATTGCTGCCAGGGCGACCAGTCCCATCACGGCGGCACGGAGCACGCTTGGTTGCGGGCGAGCGAGTACGACGAACACGACCACCATCGCCAGGCCGACGACGTTCAGGCCGCGGGCACGGATGCCGAGCAACCTGGCCAGCGGCAGCACGAACGCGAGCAGCAGGGTCAGGTTCGTTCCTGAGACCGCTGACAGGTGGGTCAGGCCGGTGACTTTGAAGTCGTCGGACAGGTCGGCGGGGAGGCCGGACTCGTCGCCCATCACCAGGGCGGGGACCAGGCCGCGGACTGCCTCCGGCTGACCGGAGACTGCTTGCCGCAGCCCGGCTCGCACTCGTTCCGCGGCTCTCAGCCACCAGGCTGGTTCGTCCAGGATCTTCGGGGCCGCGCGTGCTGAGAGCATTGCGGCGACGTCGGAACCGGACTCGACCGGCGCCAACCTCCCGCCGGCTTCGAGGTGTTGGCCGAAACGGACCTCCTTCCAGCGGGCGGGGCCGACTACCAGCACCGGCGTATTCACTCGGGTGGTCTGCCCCCTACCGGTCACCTCCTCGATCGTTGCTCTGACGACGACGTACGGCGGTCGTCGTCTGCTGGTGCTGGTCCGAACGGCTGGGTCGCCGTCGATCTTCAAGCGCACCTTCACTGCGGCTTCGGTGGAGGCGAGTTCACGCACGGGACCGGCGCGGAGGCTCTGCGCTTGCAGGGCGGACGCGAATGCCATGCCCGCCACGACGACGGTCACGCCGGCCGCCGTCACCACCCTGGGTCTGCGACGGAATCCGATGAACAGCACACAGGCAAGCAGGAGCGCAATCGCACCGGCCAGAACACCAGCAGCCGGCCGCTGACCGATCAGGATCACAGCCGTTAGCCACCCACCCGCCGCCGGCCCCAGCAACCGCAGATCCAGCAACCCCTCCCCCGACATCTCAGCCGCCGACGTGGTCCCCTCGCCGGAGGTGGCCTCGGGTGTGGGGCTCGGGTGGTCAGACGTGGACATGGGGTTTCAGGGATTCGAACTTTTTCTCGCCTACGCCGGTGACCTCCTGGAGCTCGTCGACTGTGGTGAAGCGGCCGTGTTCGGTCCGCCAGTCGAGGATTCGCTGGGCCAGGACCGGGCCGACGCCGGGGAGGGATTCCAGCTCGGCGAGGGTTGCCTTGTTGAGATCCACTGGCGTCGCGGTGGGGTTGGTGGAGGACGTGCCGGGGCCAGGAGTTGCGGCTGGTGGGGCGCCCGGGAGGCCGACGAGGATCTGCTCTCCGTCGGAGACCTGACGGGCGAGGTTGAGGTTGGTCAGGTCGACGCCGGGCAGGGCTCCGCCCGCGAGCACCAGCACGTCGGCTACTCGGGAGCCAGTGGTGGCGCGGACCAGGCCGGGCCGGCGGACCTTTCCTGCCACGTCGACGACGACTTCCTGTGGCGACGGTGACGTGCCGGGTGAGCCTGAGGTCGAGGATTGAGGAACGACGGAGCCCGAGGTCGACGGTTGGGCGACGGGCGATCCGCCGATGGCTGACGGCGCTGACGGATGGGCGTCGGGGATGACCTCGGGTCGGCTGTGGAAGACCGACCAGGCCGCCCAGGCGAGTCCGAGCACCAGGATGACGGTGAGCACCGCGATGTGTCGCGGGGCCAGCGTCCAGTTGCTTGCGCGGAGTCGATCGGGAACCACTGTCTCGGGAATCCATCCACCTCGCACCTCCTCATCACTCCCCAGTTGCTCGTCGCGTCGCACCGCTCCTGGCGCAGCCGCGTGCAGCCGGGCGAGCGCGCGGCGGCGCCCGTCCGGATCGGGCGCTGGGGTTCGGCGTCTGACCTTCACGCCAGAGAAGGTACGAGCGTTGGAGCCGCCGGCCAGAACCAGTTCCAGGCCTGTGGAAACCGCTGCTCAAGAGGAGCGGTCTGGCGGGGGTGTCGGCGCAGGGTGAAGCGGACGCGGGGCTGGGTGAGCGGCGCCGCGGCTCGGGTTAGTAAGGCGCTACAACTACGGCGAGCATGCCGGGGCCGACATGGGCACCGATCACGGCGCCTACCTCGCGGAGGACGATCTCGTCGGCTTGCGGCAGGCGCTCGGCCAGGCCGTCGGCGAGGGTCTGGGCCTTGTCGAGGTTGGCGAGGTGGTGGACCGCGAGCTGGACCGGACCGTCCCCGGCGCGCTGGACGGCAATGTCGGCGAGGCGGGCGATCGCGCGACTCGACGTACGGACTTTTTCGAGGGGGACGATTCGGCCGCCGCTGATGGTCAGGAGCGGCTTGACGGCGAGCGCCGTGCCGAGCAGGGCCTGGGCGGCGCCGATCCGGCCGCCACGGCGCAGGTACTCGAGGGTGTCGACGTAGAAGTAGGACGACACGGCCGACATTCGAGCCCGCGCGGCTGCCTCGACACCTGCCTGGTCAGCGCCGCCGGCAGCGGCTGTCGCAGCCGCGAGCACGGGGAAACCGAGCCCCATCCCGAGGGAGCGCGAGTCGACCACCCGGACCGGGATCGGTGACTCCTTGGCTCCGATCATCGCTGCCTCGAACGTGCCGGACATGTCGCCGGACAGGTGGATCGAGACGATGGACTCGGCACCGGCGGCGGCACACGACGCGTAGGTGTCGGCGAACGACTGCGGAGCCGGCCGACTGGTGGAAACGGGCGTGAACGTCTTCAGCGCCTCCGCGACGGCGTCCGCGCTGGTGGCACCGTCGTCGTACGACGTGCCGCCGATCACCACCTGCAGCGGTACGACGGTCAGCGGGAGCCGGAGCACCTCGTGCGCCGACAGACCCGCGGTGGAGTCGGTGACGACGTGCACGCGGGCAGACATGCAGCGAGGTTACCGGACAGTTTCGTCGGCGCCTGGTGTCAGACTGCCAGGCATGTTGGACAGCCCCGAGGAAATCGCCGCGCTGCAGCGGCTACTGGATGCGGCTTACGAGGGCTCGACCGAGCATCTCCGCAACATCATCACCGACCCGCGCCGGCTCGACGCACAGAATCTGGTCGACCTGCTGACCGGGATGCGCACGCTCAACCTGGCCACCGTGACGGCCCACGACGAGCCCCGGATCAGTGCCGTCGACGGGCACTTCCTGCATACCCGATGGGTCTTCACGACCTCCGGCACGGCGGCGAAGGCGCGCCACCTGCGAGCCAGACCGGCCGCGAGCATCTCGTACGTCGACGGCGAGCGGATCGGCGTCTTCAGCCACGGCCAGGTGGAGTTCCTCACCACCGAGCACCCCGACTTCGGCGAGATCGAGGCGCATCTGACCAAGCACTACGGGAGCTCACCGAGCAGCTGGGGTCCCGAGATCGTCTACTGCCGCCTGCAACCCACCTGGATGGTCGGTTACGCCTTCGACAAGGCAGCGCTGCTCGACGAGAAAACGGCGCGGTGAGGCGGAGGCCAACCCCTCCCGCTGGCCTCCACCTCACCGATAGAGCTGGCTCCCCCTCGGTGTCAGCTCTTCAACGCCTGGTACCGGCTGTGCGGCGAACCGTCCCCTGTGCGGTTCACCGCGAATAACCCCGGGAGACCCCAGCGGCCGACCCACCGGTGGGTGACCAAACCCACCGGCTTTCCCGTATCGGCCGGGTCAGCACTCGTCCCCTGTGTCGTGTGCCTGACCGCTGCTGGGACCTCACCCCGGGTCCGGTGCCCTGACGGCGCACGGCACCCGGTTTGTCGTAGAACAGACCCGCACGCTGCAGCACTCCGGAGCCCTCGCCAACCGGTCGGCGCCCCCACCGTCCGGCCGTCGGATGTACTCCGCGTCGCCTGCTCCAGGTGTTCGAGCCGAACCGGCAGTCCGGTGGACTGTGCTTGCCTCGTCACAGCCACCACCCCGTTTCTCTGCCGTCAGCCCGAACCCGGTCTCGGATCTCTGTCTCGTGGACCCTGTCCTACGGCTGTAATTCTTGTGTCGGGCCGCATGTCAGGACGAGGCAGAAGTACCGGCAGTTCCCCGGCAGCTTGGCCGGATCCGCGTCAGGAAAGCGCAGTCAGTACGTCGTCCGCCAAGCGCTGGACGGACTCGGCAGGGTCCGGCTCGGGCCAGCCGGAAGCCTCCGTGGCGCGGGCACACGACTCCTGCAGCACTCCCCAGGCAGTCGGCAGCATGGGCGGGTCCATCGTGCGCTGCCAAGCCAGTAGCTGCCCGCAGAGCCGGTCAGCCTGCTCGTGCTGACCCAGCGCGTGCAGCACGGCTACAGCTTCGGGCAGCACGTCCAGCAGGTACACGACCCGCCCCTCGGCCAACAGACGGCTTACAGCGTCTCGGATGGACAGGCGAGCCTGTTCGAAGTCCTGGCCCTGCCGGGCCAGCCTGCTGCGGTACAGCATCACAAGGTAGTCGAAGTAGCCCCGGTGACCGCGAATGTCCGCGTCGGCCTCGTCCAGCAAGGCCTGAGCCTGGTCGTACTTGCCGGCCTGGAACTCCACCATGGCCAGGCAGCCCGCCACCTTGGTCCGGTCCGGGTCGTCCGAGGCCTGACTGTCCCTGGCCAGCTCCGCCCAGCGACGCGCCTCGTCCAGGTTGCCGAGCTCCAGCTCCACCCGGCTCAAGGCCATGTAGGCGATCTCGTCCGGATAGACCCCGGGGTTCGACAGAGCGGCAGCCCAGGCGAGCAGTAGCTCCTTGGCCTCGGGGAGCCGTCCCCAGCGAGCCAGGGCGAGCCCACAGATCGCCTGCACGGTCGCGGACCGCTGTGCGTCGCCGTGCCCCCGGGCGTCGTCCACCAGCGCCGGTATCTCGGCCAGGCTCACAGTGTCGAGCAGCAGCGACCCCGACGACACCCAGCCACCTCTGGCGACGAGACCCATCTCCGACTCCGGCGGCATCAAGGTACGAGCCTCGCCGTAGTGCCGACGCGCAGCCCGGACGTCCCCAGTGAGACTCGACAGCCGACCGGCGATCGCCAACAGCCGGCCGCTCGTCTCCTTGTCGGCCACGTTCTCCGCCGCGGCGCTGGCCCACTGGATCCCGCTCTGCGCCACACTCGCCTGGTACTGCCAGGCGATCCGGAAGCCGAGCACGATCCGCGCGGCGGTGTCCCAGTCGCCCAGCTCGGCCGTGCGTTCCAGTGCGACCTCGAAGGTGGCCGAGTTCGCGTTCGCGGCGCGGTACCGGCGATCACGGTCCGGCGAGGACCAGGCCCCGTCCAGCCCTTCCACGTACGTCGAGCACCAGGCGACCGTGCGATCGCGGAACTCGGTCAGGTCGGAGTCCTGCGACGACAGCCCGGCGTACGCGTGCTCGCGGATCGTCTCCAGCATCTTGTACCGCGCGCCGTACAGCGCCTCGAACTCGAGCACCGGTTGCAGCAGCGACTTGTCCACCAGCTCGGCCAGCAGCATCGGTACGTCGGCGGCGTCGATCGGCGGCCCCGTACAGACACCGACGACCGCGTCGAGAGTGAACGGCGACCCCAGCATCGACGCGCGGTACAGCAACTGGCGCGCGGGGTCGGAGAGCGCGTCGACGCTCCAGGCGATCGTGTCGGCAAGGGTGCGCTGGTGGGGTGCTCCGAACCGGCGCGGCCCGGACAGCAACCGGAACCGGTCGTCCAGTGCGGTCAGGATCGTCTCCACCGACAGCGACCCGGCCCGAGCGGCCGCAAGCTCCAGGGCCAACGGCAACCCGTCCAGCCGCTGGCAGAGGCGAGCGACGGTGGTGGCGTTCTCCGGCGTCAGCTGGAAGTCCGGCCGCACCCGAGCGGCACGCCGTACGAACATCTCGACGGCAGGGCTCGCGGCGATCTCGGCGAAGTCGGTGTCGTTCGCCGGTACGCCGAGCACCTGCACGCGGCGGACGACCTCGTCCGGCAGGCCGAGCGGGATCCGCGAGGTCACCAGTACGCCGATGCCGGGGAAGCTGCGCACCATCCGGTTGGCCACAGTCGCGACACCGTCGAGCACGTGCTCGGCGTTGTCCTCCACGATCACCAGATCACCGGGCTTGCGGCCGGCCAGCACATCGTCGAGATCAGACGTCCCAGGAGCAGTCCCGAACGCGTCGAGGATCGCGGACGGTACTGCGGCGTCGCGCTGAACCGTGGTCAGGTCGACGACGACAACCGTCGTGTCGGCTCCCGAGAAGCGGTCGGCCGCGGCCAGCGCGAGCTCGGTCTTGCCGACGCCACCCGGACCGACCAGGGTCACCAGGCGGTTCTGCCGCAGCAGCGCCTCGAGCTCGACCAGTTCGTCCTCACGGCCGACGAGACCGTCCGGGATCGGTCTGGTGCCGCGCCAGCGCAACCCGGTCGGAGCCGGAGCGGCCACCGCGATCACCGGCCGGATGGTGGCGTGCCCGGCCGCGGCCAGGAACCTGCCGGCATCGCCGTCGCGCAGACCGAGCCCCTCGGCGAGCAGCCGGACGGAGTCCTTCCGCGGTCGCGCGACCCGGCCCGCCTCGAGCTCGCGGATCGTGCGCACACTGAGCCCGGCGCGATCGGCCAGCTCCTCCTGGGAGAACCCTGCCTGGACCCTCAAGTCGAGCAAGAGGTCGGCAAAACCCCGCCGTCCCTCGACCCGGCCATCAGCGTCCGACAAAGCCCGTCACCCCTTCAGAGCCTCACACGTCCCTCGCACAACATAGCGTGACAGCTTCTCAGATAACGGACGCACCTGGCGACCGCAGTCCGGGACGGCGTCCCGCCGAAGGACGGACAAAATGGCCGAATTCGACCGGGCCGGGCGAAAAGAACGGCTTTACTGACGCGGCAAGAATGCCATTGTCAGGCCGTCGCGCCGACCGCCACCGGCTCATTCTGCGGCTCGGTCCGCGGCTCGGTCCGCGGCTCGGCCAAAGAAACCAAAGAAAGCTGGGGCTCGTAGAGGGAAAGCACTCCGGCCCACTCCTCGATCCGCGCCCGGGTGACGGCGCGACCGAGCTCGGCGTTCAGGACGCTCCCCGCGCAGATGCCACGGGTCGCACGGACCAGCAGTTCAGTGCTCACCGAGAGCCACTGTTCGCGAAGGGTTGCCATAGCCAGTATTCAAGCGAAGCTGTGTTTCGCGAACGTAACGTGACAGGCAACATCGCGATAAGTCACCAAATACCGCAATTACCGCATTGCCGGTAGTCCAGCAACAGCTTGAACACTCAGCTTGGCAACCAGGACAACCGGACCTGCCGGCGTGGATTGTCCACGTTGGTGTCGACCAGGCAGATCGACTGCCAGGTCCCGAGCATCATCCGGCCGCCGATCACCGGCACCGTCGCGTACGGCGGGATCAGGGCCGGCAGCACGTGATCGCGCCCGTGACCCGCTGAGCCGTGCCGGTGCTGCCACTCGAAGTCCTTCGGCAGCAACTGCTCCAGCACCGCCAGCAGGTCCGTATCGCTACCGGCTCCGGTCTCCAGGACCGCCAGTCCGGCGGTGGCATGCGGCACGAACACGTGCAGCAGCCCGTCGCCCTGGGCCTGGTGGGCCTCAGCGGCGACGAACTGCTCGCACCTGCTGGTCAGATCGAAGACGACCTGCTGACTACCGGTACCGATGTCGATCAGCTCGGAACGCATACGGCAGCGTCTCAGGCCGGGACGATGTTCACCAACTTGGGCGCGCGGGCGATCACCTTGCGGATACCCCGGCCGTCCAGCGCGGCCTGGACCGCGTCGTCGGCCAGCGCCAGCTTCTCCAGGTCGGCGTCGGTGATGTCCGGGGACACCTCCAGCCGGGCCTTCACCTTGCCGGCGATCTGGACCACGGCGGTGACCGAGTCCTGGACCAGCAGCTCCGGGTCGACAGCAGGCCAGCCCGCCTTCGCGACGGTCGGCTGGTGACCCAGGTTCTCCCACATGTCCTCGGCCGTGTACGGCGCGACCAGGCTCAGCAGGATCGCCACCGTCTCGACGGCTTCCCGTACTGCGGGGTCGGCGGCACCCGGTCCGGAGTCGATCGCCTTGCGGGTCGCGTTCACCAGCTCCATCACCCGGGCGACCATCACGTTGAACCGGTACGACTCGATCAGCTCGGTCGCGTCGGCCACTGTGCGGTGGGTCAGCTTGCGCAGCGCCAGGTCACCGGTGGACGGGTCGGACCCGACCGGCGCCTCGACCGAACCGCTCAGCCGCCAGGCGCGCTGCAGGAAGCGCAGCGAACCGCCGGGTGACAGGTCGGCCCAGTCGATGTCGTCGTCCGGCGGACCGGCGAACACCATCGTCAGCCGGATCGCGTCGACGCCGAACTCGTCCAGCTGGTCGCCCAGGTTGACCCCGTTGCCCAGCGACTTGCTCATCGCCTTGCCCTCGTTGATCACCTGGCCCTGGTTCAGCAGCCGGGTGAAGGGCTCGACGGCGTCCAGCATGCCCATGTCGTGCAGTGCCTTGGTGAAGAAGCGCGCGTACAGCAGGTGCAGGACGGCGTGCTCCTTGCCACCGACGTACTGGTACGCCGGCATCCAGCGGTTCACGGCCGCCGGGTCGAACGCGCCCTCGGTGTACTCCGGGGAGCAGTACCGCAGGAAGTACCAGGACGAGTCGACGAAGGTGTCCATCGTGTCGGTGTCCCGCTCGGCGGGTCCGCCACACTTCGGACAGCTGACCTCGACCCAGTCACGGGCCGACGCCAGGGGCGAGACACCCCGGGGAGCGAGAGCCGCACCCCGCAGGTCCGGCAGCTCGACCGGCAGCTGGTCGTCCGGCACCGGCACCTCGCCGTCGACCGGGCAGTGGATGATCGGGATCGGCGCACCCCAGTAGCGCTGCCGGCTCAGCAGCCAGTCGCGCAGCCGGTAGTTGATCGTGCGCTCGCCCAGACCCTTGTCCTCCAGCCAGTCGATGATCTTCGCCTTGGCCTCGGTCACTCCCAGGCCGTCCAGGCTGATCTCGTCGTTGGCACTGTTGATCGCCGGGCCGTCGCCGGTGTACGCCTTGCCGTCGAAGCCTTCCTCCGGCTGCACGGTCCGCACGATCGGCAGGCCGAACTTCTCCGCGAACTCCCAGTCGCGCGAGTCCTGCGCCGGCACGGCCATGATCGCGCCGGTGCCGTAGTCGGACAGCACGTAGTCGGCGGCCCAGATCGGGATCCGCTCGCCGGTCACCGGGTTGGTCGCGTACGACCCCAGGAAGACACCGGTCTTCTCCCGGTCCGTGCTCAGCCGCTCGATCTCGGTCGAGGACTTGACCGCGGTCAGGTACGCGTCGAACGCCTCCCGCTGCTCCGGCGTCACCAGCTCCTCGGCCAGCTTCGCGTCCGGGGCAACCACCATGAAGGTGGCGCCGAACAGCGTGTCCGGACGAGTCGTGAACACCTTGATCGGCTCGTCACGGCCCTCCACCTTGAAGTCGGTGAAGGCGCCCTCGGAGCGGCCGATCCAGTTGCGCTGCATCAGCAGGATCTCTTCGGGCCACTGCAGCAGGTCCATGTCGTCCAGCAGGCGCTGCGCGTACTCGGTGGTCTTGAAGTACCACTGGGTCAGCTCGCGCTTGGTGACCTCGAACCCACAGCGCTCACACCGGCCCTGGACGACCTGCTCGTTGGCCAGCACGGTCTGGTCGTTCGGGCACCAGTTCACGTACGACGCCTTGCGGTAGGCCAGCCCACGCTCGTAGAACCGCAGGAACAGCCACTGCGTCCACCGGTAGTACTCCGGGTCGGACGTGTGCAGCCGGCGCGACCAGTCGAAGCTCAGCGCGTACCGCCGGATCGACTCCGCCTGGGTCTCGATGTTGGCGTACGTGTACGTCGCCGGGTGCTCGTTGCGCTTGATGGCCGCGTTCTCGGCGGGCAGCCCGAAGGAGTCCCAGCCGATCGGGTTCATCACGTCGTAGCCCTGCTGGAACCAGAACCGCGACAGCACGTCGTGCAGCGCGAACACCTCGCCGTGACCCATGTGCAGGTCACCGGACGGGTAGGAGAACATCGTCAGCGCGTACCGGCGCTCGGCCGAGCCGTCGTCGCGCGCCTTGAACGGGTCGAGCTTCTCCCAGACCGGCCGCCACTTGGCCTGCATGGCATTGAAGTCGTAGCCGCCGCGGTCGATCGCGCCGTCCGCCTCGTGCTCCACCTGCTCGCTCACCGTCGTACTCCTGCGTCTTGAGATGTCATGGGAACCCTGCCAGAAAGTGCTGATAAATGAAAAAACCCCTCACACAGGAGGGGACGCCGTACTGACCGGCGCAGAAGGCGCCTGATTGCCAGTACGGCTAGCTAAGGAGCAGGGTCACTCGCATACGCCCAGATTAGCGCATCAGACGAACGACGTCCCCCCGGTACGGCGGAACTCGCCAGGCGTCCGGCCGTAGTGACGTTTGAAAGCGGTGGAGAACGGCCGTACGTCGGAGTACCCGCAGGCGCGCGCCACGTGGGTGACAGTGAGGGTGTGGTCCAGCAACAGCTGTGCTGCGAGCTCCAGGCGCATCCGGCGCAGCGTGGACATCAGGGAGGCTCCCGTGACCGTCTGGAAGAGCCGCTCCGCGTGCCGCTCGGACAGGTGCACGGCTGCCGCGACCTCTCGTACGGTCACCGGTCGGGCCAGGTTGTCGAGCAGATGCCGCTGCATTGCCTCCACCACCACTGGACCGCGGTCGCGCACTATCGGCTCTACTGAGAGGTCCTGGTCGAGCGCGAAGGCTCTGGCGGTGTCGAGCACCAGAGCAGCGCCGAAGGCCGCCAGCGATTCGCTGTAGCCGGAGCGTGGCGACGCAGCCTCACCGGCCAGAGCCGCGACGACCGCAGGTAGTCCACCGACGGCTGTGGACACCACCGGCCCGTCCGGTCGAGTCAGTCCCGACCACCAGCCGTTCCCCGGCGTACCGGACATCGCCCGGAAGGTGAAGCCCCAGAAGGCGATGCCCAGCGGCGACGACCGGCTCGACTCGATCTCGTGGACGTCACCCGGCCGCGCCAGGAACACGTCCCCCTCGCCGACCGCGTACTCGGCTTGACCGGAGTTGAAGCGCCCCTCGCCGGCGTACGCCAGGCAGACCTCGTGGAACGAGTGGCTGTGCCAGTAGTTGCGCCAGTACTCCGGCCGGTAGTGCCCCCAGCTCACGAAGTCGGCCCGGAAGCCGCCGACCTCGCAGGACTCCAGCAGTCCCGCGAGGTCCACGAACCGGTCCGCTGTCGCGACAGCCGCCAGACTCAAGCGCCACTCCTACCGGTCGGGTCCACTCCCCTCAGCATCATGCCCTGCCCCAGCGAGTGGTCGTGGGTCTTCACCGTGGGCGGGTCGGACGGGTCGCGGTACTGCACGAGCCAGGTGGTCCGCGGCTCGTTGCTGACGTTCACCCCCGAGCCGTGCACGGTCAGATAGGTGAAGAACAGCACGTCGCCGGCCTCGGCGGGCTGCGGTACCGCGTCGTCGAACGGTACGTCGGGCAGGTGGAACGAGCCCTCCGGGTCGTGCTCCCGCGGACCGCCGAGGTGGCTCCCGGGGATCACCCGGACGCAGCCCTTCTCCTCCGGTGCGTCGTCGAAGTGGAAGATCGCGGCGCCGACCCGGTGGTACTTGTGCGGGAAGAACGGGTAGTCCTGGTGCAGCGGGAACGGCGACCCGTTCTCCGGCGGCTTCACGAACAGCTTGGTGTGATGCAGCTGGACGTCCTCCACCCCCATCACCGCGGCGGCCACGTCGGTGAACCGCGGGTCCACCAGCAGCCGCGAGAACGCCGCGTCGTAGAACTGCGCGTCATGCAGATGCTGTAGCCGCGTCCTGCCGCCCGACATCCCCATCGCGGACTGCCAGGTCGGGTCGTCGTCGCGGTTCAACCGCTCCAGCAGCGCATGGCTGGTGGCGCGATAGGCGGCCGCTTCTTCCTTGCTCAGCAGGCCTTTCACCAGTACGAAGCCCTGCTCGGCGTACTGCGACGCCAGCGCCGGCAGGTCCGTCGTACCTTGCGTGATCGTCATCTCGGAATCCTCCTGTTCGGGTACTCCGAGCCTAGGAACAGCACGCGCGGAACGGCAGGACCGTGCCGGACACCGATGTTCGCCGAACGGACATCGTCCGCGCCCGGACTACTCCCTGTCCTGCCTCGCGGCCTGCTCGGCGGCCTGCTCCACCGGTACGACGATCGGCCGCAGGCGGGCCCAGAGCACGAACAGGGCGGCGAAGACCAGCATCGCGATGCCACCCCAGAGGTTGATGTTGATACCGGCCGCCTTGTCCACCTCCGCCGGGTCCGCGATGATGCCGAGGATCGTCAGCACCACACCGTAGATCGCGATCAGCGCGGCGATCACCACCCGGATGTCGAACGCTCCGGCCTTCTTCTTCTGTTGCGCAGCCATGTCGAGTCTCCTTTCCGGGCGTTCAGCCGAAGACGACGTTCAGGACGACGACCAGTGCCAGCGAGATCCCCGCCAGCAGGGTCGGCTTGCGGTACCAGCCGTGGTCGCCTTCCTGGGCGGCCTCGGACCGGTCCTCCTTCGGGGTCAGCGAGTACACCAGCCCCTTCAGCTCCTCGTCCGTCTTCGGCCTCGTCACCAGGCTGACCACGACGCTGAGCAGGATGTCGACCACGAACGCCGCACCGGCGCCGACGAAGCTCGCACCCTGGCCCGGCAGGTCGATCGCGCCGTTCTCCGAGAGCACGAAGACGACGATCGCGGTCGCCGTACCGCTCACCAGACCGATCCAGCCGGCCGCGGCGGTCATCCGCTTCCAGAACATACCGAGGATGAACGTGGCGAACAGGGGTGCGTTGAAGAACGAGAACAGTTGCTGCAGGTAGTCCATCAGGTTGCTGTAGCCGGAGGCGATCGCCGCCGTACCGATCGCGACGATCGTGCCGCCGACGGTCAGCCAGCGACCGGTCCGCAGGTAGAACGCGTCGTCGCGGTCCTTGATGATGTACCGCTCGATCAGGTCGTAGGTGACGACGGTGTTGAACGAGCTGAGGTTGGCCGCCATGCCGGCCATGAACGAGGCGAGCAGACCGGTGATCGCCAGGCCGAGCATGCCGTTCGGCAGCAGGTCACGCATCAGCAGCAGCAACGCGTCGTTGTAGTCGACCGAACCGCCACCGGTCTGCTTGTACTTCTGCAGGTCCGGTACGGCGACCGCGGCGATCATGCCGGGGATGATGACGATGAACGGCACGAACATCTTCGGGAACGAGCCGATGATCGGGGTCCGCCGGGCCGCCGACATGTTCTTGCTCGCCAGCGCGCGCTGGACCTCGACGAAGTTGGTGGTCCAGTACCCGAACGACAGCACGAAGCCGAGACCGAAGATCAGGCCGATCACCGACAGGAAGCTGTTGTGGAACCCACTCAGCTCGGCGCCGGGCCAGGCGTGCAACTGGGCCGATCCGCCCTTCGGATCCGCGGTGATCTTGTCCACCAGGCCCTGCCAGCCACCGACCTTGTGCAGCCCGACGATGGTCAGCGGCAACAAGGCGGCCACGATCACGAAGAACTGCAGCACCTCGTTGTAGATCGCCGCCGACAATCCGCCCAGGGTGATGTAGCTGAGCACGATCACCGCGGCGATGACCACCGACAGCCAGATCGGCCAGCCCAGCAGCACGTTCACGATCGTCGCCAGCAGGAACAGGTTCACGCCGGCGATCAGCACCTGGGCGAGCGCGAAGCTGATCGCGTTCACCAGGTGCGCCGGCTTCCCGAACCGTCTGAGCATGAACTCCGGCACGCTGCGGACCTTGGAGCCGTAGTAGAACGGCATCATCACGACGCCGAGGAACAGCATCGCCGGAATGGCGCCGATCCAGAAGTAGTGCACGGTCGGCATCCCGTACTGCGCGCCGTTGGCCGACATCCCCATGATCTCGATCGCGCCCAGGTTGGCCGAGATGAAGGCCAGGCCGGTCACCCAGGCCGGTAGCGACCGGCCGGAGAGGAAGAAGTCGAGGCTGTTCGACACCGCGCGTTTGGCCAGATAGCCGATCCCGAGCACGAAGGTGAAGTACAGAGCAATGATGATGTAGTCGATCGCCTTGGCATCCAGCCGCAGGATCGAATCAAGCGCGAGCATCGGCCCTCCGCATCGTCGTCATGACGCAAGGTGGTGTTACCGGTGAGGAACGTTACTCCTGTGCCCACCCGCATTCGCGCCGGGCCGCGCGGGCAGTTTCGTCACCGCGAGGCACGGTCGGACGGCCGCCTTCTCCACCCGGGTCTCCACCCGGGGAAGGTTCAGCGCGACGGCCCGCGAACCTAACTTCGAGGTCATGACACTGTTGAACGCTGCCGTCGTGATCGCGATCGTGATCGCCGTCGTGGCCCGCCGGCTGTCCTGGTCACCGCTTGCGAACTCCGATACGGACGTCTGGCGCGGCCCACTGGTGATGATCGGCGTCGGCGTCTACCAACTGCACGACAAGCTCCCGCACGCACAACTCGGCGTACTCGACATCGTCCTGCTCGTCGCCGGCGTCGGCCTCGCGCTGATCGCCGGACTCGCGGCCGGCCGGGTCGCCCAGGTGCAGCTCCGCGACGGCGTGGTGTTCTACCGCCTCGGTCTGCCCGGGCTCGGCATCATGGTCGGCTACCTCGTCGTCCGGCTGGCTCTCGCGGGACTCGGTCATCTGCTCGGTGCGACGATCACCTCGGGCGGCGGGTCGATCCTGCTGACCGTCGGTGCCAACCTCCTGGTGCAATCCTTGGTGGTCCAGGCGAAAGCACAGCGTGATGCCGAGGAGTACGCGACCAGGTGACGAAGCGGGAGATGCACGGGGATTCCGGCTGGCTCGGCCGGACCCTGGCCGGGATCGTGGCCGTCGGCGTCCTCGCGACCGCCCGGCCGGATCCGCCCTGGGCCTGGGCCGTCCTCGGCACGGGCCTGCTCAGCTTCTTGCTCGGCACCTTCCAGATGAAGCGCCGGCAGCCGGTCGCGCTCGCGCTGCTGGCGTACGCCGCCGTGAGCGCGGCCCTGATCGCCGGTCTGCCGGGGTCGAACTCCCTCGTGCTGGTGCTGCTCGCGGTTGCCGATATCGCGGTGATGGTGTTCCCGCAGGGATATCGGCCGGTCATTGCCGTGGGCATCGGTTGCGCCGTCGCCTTCGGCATCTCCGCCTGGTGGTGGGACGAGTCCGACAGCTGGTATCTCAGTCAGGTGGTGTGGACCTGCGTGCTGATCGCCTTCGGGCTGAACCGGCGGCAGGCCGAAGTACAGGCCCGGCAGACGGAACAGCTCCTCGAGCAGACCCGGCTCGCCCAGCGTGAACACGCTCGGGCGGCGGCGCTGGACGAGCGCGGCCGGATCGCGCGCGAGTTGCACGACGTACTGGCGCATTCGCTCGGCGCGCTCAGTGTCCAGCTCGAACTGGCCGAGGCACTGCTTGACGAAGGCAACGATGTACCCGCGGCCCTTGACCGGGTGAAGCGGTCGCGGCGGCTCGCAGTCCAAGGGCTGGTCGAGGCGAGGAATGCGGTCGCGGCGCTGCGAGCGGACGAGATACCGGCCCTGCCGGAGGCGCTCGCGGCTCTGGTCGAGCAGCACCGCAAGGACCACCGGACCGAGGTCGGTCTCACCGTCGAAGCTCCTCCCTCGCCGACGCCTGATGTGGTCGTGGCTCTCCTTGGTGCCGCCAGGGAGGCTTTGACGAACGCGGCGAAGCATGCGCCCGGGAGGCCCGTCGACGTACGGCTCGATGGTCGCCGGGGTGCCCGGCTGACGGTCAGGAACGCGGGAGCGACGGTCGGCGAGAACGGGTTCGGGCTGGCCGGGATGCGGGAGCGGCTGGCACTGGTGAATGGCAAGCTGGAAGCCGGTCCGGACGGGGACGACTGGCTGGTGGTCGCGGAGGTGCCTGATGAATGAACACGTTCGGGTCGTGGTGGCCGACGATCAGCAGGTGGTCCGGGAGGGCCTGGTCGCGTTGCTCGGACTGCTCGACGGCGTCGAGGTGGTCGGCGCGGCCGCCGACGGCGCCGAGGCCGTCGAACTCGTTGCGCAGGGCAACGTCGATGTGGTGCTGATGGATCTGCGGATGCCGGTCCTCGACGGCATCCAGGCGACGGCGCGGATCACCGCGGAGTACCCGGCGGTCGCCGTCCTGGTGCTGACCACGTACGCCGACGACGAGTCGATCACGATGGCGCTCAAGGCCGGGGCGCGCGGCTACCTCACCAAGGACGCCGGCCGGGTCGAGATCGGAGCGGCGCTCAGGTCGACCGCGGCCGGGCAGGCGACCTTCGACCCCGAGGTGTCGCGCCGGCTGGTGGCCGCGATGACTCCGGCTCCCCCGGCGGCCAACGACGGCCTGACCGGCCGGGAGACCGAAGTACTGAAGCTGATCGCACGGGGCCTGAGCAACTCCGAGATCGCCGAACAGCTGTTCATCGGCGAGACGACGGTGAAGACACACATCAACAACACGTTCGCCAAGATCGGCGCCCGCCATCGCGCGGAGGCGGTCCGCTACGCCTACCGCAACGGGCTGGTGGACGGCTGAGGCTCAGATCCGGATCTCGGCGACCACGGGCCGATGGTCGCTCCCGGTGGAACCCATCACCCAGGCCTTGGTCGGGACGACACCGCGGACCATGATGTGGTCGATCCGGGCCATCGGGAACTTGGCCGGCCAGGTGAACCCGAAGCCGAACCCGGCCGCGCCCTGCGCCGAGCGCAGCCCGGCGGTGATCGGGGCCAGACTGCGATCGTTCGCGGTCCCGTTGAAGTCACCCATCACGACCACCCCGGCCAGCTTCTCCTGGGCGATCTGCTGACCGAGCTGCTTGATGGTGTCGTTGCGCTGGTTCGAGGTGAAACCGCTGGTGCCGACCCGGACCGACGCGAGGTGCGCGACGTAGAAGGCGACCTTGCCCTGCGGCGTACTGATCTCGGCCCGCAGCGCCCGGGTCCAGGCGAAGCCGACGTCGACCGACTCGCTCTCCTCGACCGGGTACTTCGACCACAGGGCGACGGTGCCGCGCGAGACGACATGCGGGTACTTCTCGGCGAACTCCTTCTTGTAGATCTTCAGGTCCGCCGACGTGATCTCCTCGAGCGCGATCACGTCCGCGTTCGCCGCGAGCAGGTCGGTCGCGGTCCTGGCCGGATCGGGGTTGGCCGCGTCGACGTTGTGCGACAGCACCCGCAGGTCGTGCGGGCCGCCACCCTTGCCGGGGATCAGCGCGTTCCCGAACATCATTCCCCAGACCGCGAGCGGGACCAGCAGAGCGACGCCGGCCGTGGCGGACCGGCGTACCAGCGCCGCGATGCCCAGGACCGGGATCGCCACCCCGACCCACGGCAGGAACGTGTCGAGCAGGCTGCCGAGGTTACCGACCGAGTTCGGCAGGTGCCGGTGCAGAGCCATCGGCAGCGCGGACAGCACCGCGAGCACGGCGATGAACCAGCCGCGGCGCCACTTGCCGGCGTGGCGTTGCCGCCGCGAGGTCGAACGCGAGGTCGATCGCGACGGCGGCTTCGGGCTGGCGACAGCGGTCTGGCGGTTGGACATGCCCCGATTGTTCACGACACCGCCCGCACGCCAAAGCCCAGGAGCGATTCCTCGTCCTGGTCTTACCGCGATTTCATCCGTCCGGACGACGAACCCGGCCGAACGGACCAGCCGAGGTGGTGATTTAGGGTCATCGGATGGATGAGCAGACCTTCCGATGGGTCGACCCGGCCCAGGTGCTGGCGGAGACCGTGAAGTTGAGCGGGCTGGAGTACATGCAGGGGCTCCAGGACGGCTCGGTGCCACCGCCGCCGATCGCCGTACTGATGCAGATGTCGGTCGTGGAGGTCGCCTTCGGCAAGGTGGTCTTCGGGTGCCTGCCGTCCCACGCCCACTACAACCCGATCGGGATGGTGCACGGCGGACTCGTCTGCACCCTGCTCGACACCGTCACCGGCTGCGCCGCGCACAGCACCCTGGCCGCCGGCGTCGGCTACACCTCGATCGAGATCAAGGTGAACTACCTGCGACCGGTCCTCGCCGACACCGGCCCGCTCACCGCCACCGGCCAGGTGATCAAGGGCGGCAACCGGGTGATATTTGCTGAAGGCAACGTTGTGACGAGCGCCGGCGACCTGGTGGCGACCGCCAGCAGCACCCTGTTGGTCCGCCCCAAGCCCGCCTGAGCTGACCCGGCCTTCACTTAGCTTCTCCGGTATGACCGAACACTTCGACCACGTGCCCACCATCGACAGCGCCGAGGACAGAGCCCGGTACGAGCGCGGGCTGGCCGTCCTGCAGGCAATCGACGGCGGCTCCGGTGCGGCGGTGATGGACGCGCTCCAGGACATCGCACCGGCACTCGCCCACCACGTGGTCGCGTACGGATTCGGCGACATCTATGCCCGCCCGGGGCTCGACCCGAAGCAGCGGCAACTGGTGACGCTGGGGATGCTGACCGCACTCGGTGGCTGCGAGCCGCAACTCGAGGTGCACGTGAAGACCTCGCTCAACGTCGGCCTGACCACGACCGAGATCGTCGAGGCCCTCATCCACGCCTCCGGCTACTGCGGCTTCCCGAAGGCCCTGAACGCGATCTTCGTCGCCAAGAAGGTCTTCGCCGAGCGCGGCCTGCTCCCCGTCCAGGACCACCTCACCCCAGAGGGCTGAGCCTGGTCGAGCTGCCGGCCGTCACCGTCACGGTCCGTTCGTCCTGCTCCGCGAGCGCGATCCGGAAGGTGCCGTCCACCTCCGCGTGCACGGTCGCCTCGACGAGGCGGCCACCCTGCCAGACCAGGTCGAACGACAACCCGCCGCGCGCGCGGAGCCCACGGAAAGAACCGTCCGGCCATTCGGCGGGCAGCGCCGGCAACAGCCGGATGACGTCGGTGTGGCTCTGGATCAGCAACTCCGCGATCCCCGCCGTCATCCCGAAGTTCGCGTCGATCTGGAAGATGTCGCCGTCGCGGTGCAGCAGGTTGTCCGAGACCAGCTTGCTCAGGTAGTACCGGATCGCCCCCGCGGCCTTCTCGGGCTCGAAAAGCCTTCCCCACAAGGCCGTCAGCCACGCACTGGTCCACCCGCCCGGCGTACCGGTGGCAGTCCGTACGGCGAGGCTGGCGCGCGCGGCCGAAGCCCAATCCGGCGTACGGCGCGGGTCGATCTCCGCGCCGGGATACAACCCGTAGAGGTGGGACTGGTGACGATGATCCGGCTCGGACGGCTGCCAGTCGGTCGGCCACTCCATCAGCCGTCCGTCGGGAGCGACGGGGATGTCCGGCAGTCGTCCGACGGCCGCCCGGGCTCGCGAGGCCAGTTCGGTGTCGAGTCCGAGCGCCTGCTCGGCCTCGGTCAGGTTGCCGACCAGTTCGCGGATGAGCCACAGGTCGTACGTCGTGGTCAGGTCGACCGACGCCTTGTCCCCCGACGGCAGCACGAAGTGGTGCTCGGGCGCCGTCGACGGGACGAACTGCAGCCGTCCGTCGCGGTCCTCCACCAGCATGCTGAGCACGAACTCGGTCGCACCGGCGAGCAACGGGTAGGCCCGGTCCCGCAGGAACTCCCGGTCCTGACCGAACCGGTAGTGCTCCATCAGGTGGGCCGAGAGCCAGACACCGCAGGTCGCGGCCATCGCCCAGACCGGGTCGTCCTCTCCGTCGCCGACCGGCCAGGTCGCCCGCCAGATGTCGGCGTTGTGGTGCGACACCCAGCCGGGGGCGTCGTACAGGATCCGCGCGGTCTCCCGGCCCGATTCGGCGAGGCCTTCGAGCAGGTCGGTCAACGGGTCGAAACACTCGCTCAAGCCGGTGACGTCGGCGAGCCAGTAGTTCATCTGGGTGTTGATGTTGTTCGTCCAGTCGCTCGCCCACATCGGCCGGCGATCGGCGTTCCAGATCCCCTGCAGGTTGGCCGCCTGGGTCCCCGGCCGCGACGAGGCCATCAACAGGTAGCGGCCGAACGCGAACACCAGCGCGGCCAGATCAGGATCGTTGCCCCCGGCAGCGAACGCCCGCAACCGCTCGTCGGTCGGCAGGTCGATCGGTACGCCGAGGGTCAGTGCCGCGCGATCGTAGAGCGCGACGTGATCGTCGAGGTGCCGCTGCCGCACCTTCGCCAGGTCGACCGCGTCGAGCAGATTTGTCGCCTCCTGCAACGCAACGAGTGGATCGCGGCCGGGTTCCACCTTCCAGCCGGCGAAAGTGCTTGCCGCTGACAACACCAGGGTCAGACTGTCCGCTCCACGCACCGCGATCCCGGCCTCGGTCGCCTGCACCGACCCACCGGCGGCGTGCGCACGCAGTACGACACCGAAACCGATGCCCTGGCCGTCGTGGTAGCGAATCGGGTCGGGGCTTCTGCGGTACTCGATCGTGAGCTCCGACGGCGCGTGGCCGGTGATGGCGACTGTGGCGTCGTCGAGCACCGAAGGCCGAACCGGATGCTGGCTGGACAGCGTTATGTCGAGATCCACAGCACCTGAGGTGTCGGCCAGCACCGTCCAGACGAAGACCTGGTCCGGCGTGGAGACGTACGACTCGCGATGGAACCGCACTCCCCCGCGGGTGTAGTCGACGGCGACGATGCCGGTGCGCAGATCGAGACTGCGGCGGTAGTCCTCGGCTCCTTCGGCTTCGGTGATCACGAGGTCGCCGAGTGGCTGGTAGGACTCGACCAGCGGTCCTTGCAGCGCACGGGTCCGCTCGGTGGCCGCCAGGCGATCACCTTCGTCGAGCAACAGCCGCCGTACGTCGGCCAGCACTTCGGGGCCATCGGTGACCTCGAGCTTGCGGGGGCCGTCACCGGACCAGACGTCGTCGAGGTTGAGCGCGATCCGCTCGGTGCCGACCCGGCCGAACACCTTGGCGCCGAGGTGGCCGTTGCCGATCGGGAGCGCCTCGAACCAGTCGGCGGCGGGGGTACGGAACCACAGTTCGTTCGACATACAACAAGATCCTTGACTACGCGGCTGCGCCGCGGGCGACCGGGGCCGCGGCGATGGGGGTGTGCGGTCGCGCCGCGGAGCCAGGACGGTGGCTCCGCCGCGCGACCCCGGAGGATGGCTGTTACTTGCTGCCGGCCTTGTACTTGTCGTAGGCCTGCTGCTGGATCTGCAGGTACCGGGTCATGCCGGTGCTGTCGAGACCCTTCACGTAGGCGTCCCAGCCGGTGTCGATGTTCTTCGACCCGGTGATGAACGCGAGCTGGTTCTGGTTGACGTAGCTGCTCAGGTTCGTCTGCAGGGTGGCCAGCTCACCGCTCAGGCTGGGGTCCGGCCAGACCGAGGTCTGCGGGAACCACTGGGCCTTGTCCTCGTGGCCCTGGTACAGCTTGGTCGCCTGGAACAGCCGGCGCTCGAGGCCTGCCTCGGAGTAGATGTCGGTCGGCACGACCTGGGCGTTGCGGTAGGCCAGCGTGTTGTTGTACTGCCCCATCGCGCCCCAGCTGATGTTCTTCGGCACCTTGTCGCCCTGGATCGGCTTGTACAGCGGCTTGGTCTTGGCGTCGAGGGCGATGTCACCAGGACCGGGCTTCGTCCAGCCCACACCCTCCGGACCCATGTTGGCGATTTCCTGGCCCTCGTCGGTGTAGATGTAGTCCAGCATCTTGATCGCCGCGACCTGCGCCTCCTTGCTGGCCTTGTTGGTCAGCATGAAGGTGTAGCCGGTGGAGGTCGGGTAGTTCAGC
Source organism: Kribbella voronezhensis (assembly GCF_004365175.1). Classification (NCBI taxonomy): domain Bacteria; kingdom Bacillati; phylum Actinomycetota; class Actinomycetes; order Propionibacteriales; family Kribbellaceae; genus Kribbella; species Kribbella voronezhensis. Next base: position 1,187,898 of record NZ_SOCE01000001.1, read on the forward strand.
CCGGTGTAGCTCTTCCCGTCGGGCCCGGTCAACGGCGGCACGGCGTCGTACTGCTTGTCCCGGCCGTCCTTGGAACCGAGCTGGACGAAGATGCCCGGCCACAGCACCGGCACGGAGCCGAGGACGACGGCCTTCGGGTTGTTGCCCTGGGCCTGCAACGCCTGCGCGTTCTGGGTGAACGCGGCCTGGTCGATCAGACCCTCCTTGTAGAGGGAGTTGATGTACTTCAGGCCCTGCCGCCAGGCGTCGGTGTTCACCGGCGTCGTGACCTTGTCGCCGTTGAGGGTGAGCAGCGAGCGCTGGCCGTTGTTGGCGCCGACCGGGTCGTAGGCGAACGCGCCCATCAGGTAGGCGATCAGGCTGCTGTCCTGCGGGTCGCTGGTCATCGGGATCTCGTCGGCCTTGCCGTTGCCGTTCGGGTCCTTCGTCTTGAAGGCCTCCAGCACCGTGCGCAGCTCCTCGGTCGTCCTCGGCTGCTGCAGGCCGAGCTTCTTCAGCCAGGCGCTGTTCATCCAGAGCTTGTCCGGGTAGTTGCAGTGGTAGCAGTCCGCCCACTGCGGCAGCGCGTAGATGTGACCGTCGGGCGCGGTCGACATCTCCTTGTACGTCTTGTTGGAGTCCAGCGCCTTCTGGATGTTCGGCGCGTTGTCCTTGATCAACTGCTCCAGCGGCAGCGCCACGCCCTGCGTGCCGAGTTTGAGCACCTCGGCCTGGGTGAAGGCGTCGACCCACGGGATCAGGAAGAACAACGCCGGGTAGTCACCGCTGGCCAGCGAGATCTGCCGCTTCTCCTTGGCCGGACCGGAGTCGAAGGTGGTGGTCTGCCACTTGAACTGGATCTTGAACTTGTCGCTCATGAGCTTGGTCACCCGGTTGGTGTCCAGATTCATGGTCGGGTCGGACGGCGAGAAGACGGTGATCACGGTCTTGCCGTCCGCGGTCGTCTCGTTCGCGGCCCCGTCGGCCGCCTTGTTCGAGCTGCACGCCGCGGCGGCGAGCGCGAGGACCGCCGCCAGTGCGGTCGCCTTGCTCAGAGTTGAGCGCATTTCTGTTGTTCCTTCCTAGACGTTCACAAGCCTTGTTTCGTGGGGTTTTCGCTTCGCTCAACCCTTGACCGCGCCGACCATCACACCCTTGGTGAAGTGGCGGGCGACGAACGGGTAGATGACCAGTACGGGCAGGCTCGAGATGACGATCAGCGCGTACTTGAGCACGTTGGCCAGCTGTTGCTGTTCGAGTTGCTGGGCCAGGCTCGTGGTGGTGGTCGAGCCGGTGCCGGAATTGAGGATGAGGACGTTGCGGAGCACGATCTGCAACGGGTACAGACTGGGGTCCTTGAGATAGACCAGGGCGTCGAAGTAGCTGTTCCACTGGTAGATCGCGTACATCAGCGCGATCACGGCGATCACCGGCTTGGACAGCGGGAGCACGATCGACCAGAGGAAGCGCAGGTCGCTCGCGCCGTCGATGGTGGCCGCCTCGTACAGCTCGTCGGGGATGGTGGACCGGAAGAAGGTCCGGGCGATGATCACCTGCCAGACCCCGATCGCACTCGGGATCACCATCGCCCAGCGGGTGTTCAGCATGCCGAGGTTCTGCACCACCAGGTAGGTGGGGATCAGGCCGCCGGAGAACAGCATCGTGAAGACCAGCGCGCTCATGATCAGGTTGCGGCCGAAGAACGTCTTCCTCGACAGCGGATAGGCGATCGCGATCGTCAGCGTGACGCTGATCAGCGTGCCGCCGATCGCGTAGATGAACGAGTTCAGGTAGCCCTTCATGATCAGGGGGTCGCTGAAGGCTTCCTTGTACGCGCGGATGCTCGGCTCGACCGGCCACAGCAGCACCCGGCCGGCACTGACCGCGCTCGCGCTGCTGAACGAGTTCGCCACGATGTAGATCAGCGGGACCGCGACCACGATCAGGGCGATCCACAACATGACCTTGATCCCCACCAGGAAGATCCGGTCGCCTCGCGTCTCCGCGATGGTGGTGTCACCTGCGCCCCGGGTCATGACCACAGTCCGTTCCCGGTGATCCGCTTCGCGACGAAGTTCACCGCGACCAGCAGGAAGAGGTTGAGCACCGAGTTGAACAGGCCGACCGCGGTCGCCATGCTGAAGTCCGCGTTCAGCAGGCCGGTCTTGTAGACGTAGGTGGCGATGATCTCCGACTGCGACTGGTTCAGCGGGTTCTGCAGCAAGAAGGCCTTCTCGAAGCCGATCGACATGATGTTGCCGACCCCCAGCACCAAGATGATCACCGCGGTCGGCATGATGCCGGGGAGGTCGACGTTGCGGATCCGCTGCAGCCGGCTCGCCCCGTCGATCTTGGCCGACTCGTGCAGGGCCGGATCGATCCCGGACAGCGCGGCCAGGTAGATCACCGCGGAGTACCCGGTGGTCTGCCAGACGTCCGACCAGACGTAGATGTGCCGGAAGTAGTTCGGGTCGCCCAGGAAGTCGACCTGCGGGATGCCGAACAGGCCGATCGCATCGTTGACGAAGCCCAGCCGCGGCGACAGCACCAGCAGCGTCATCGAGACCACGACGACGGTGGAGATGAAGTACGGCGCGTACGTCACCAGCTGCACCGTCTTCTTGAAGGCGCCCTGGCGGATCTCGTTCAGCGCGATCGCCAGCACGATCGGGATCGGGAAGCTGGCCAGCACCAGGTAGACGGCCAGGATGAAGGTGTTCTTCAGCAGCGTCCAGAAGACCGGATTGTGGAAGAACAGGTCGAAGTTCTTGAAGCCGACCCAGTCGCTGCCCCACGGCCCCTTGACCGGGCTGTAGTCCTTGAACGCGATCACCGCGTTCGAGATCGGGATGTACTTGAAGATGACGAAGTACGCGAGCGGGACGAGGATCAGCAGGTAGAGCTGCCAGTGCCGCCGGAAGCTGCGCCGGGCCTCGGTCCAGCGGCCCGGCCGCTGGATCCGGGCCGGCGACCGCACCGGTTCCCGTACCGGCGCGGGCGGCGCCGGACTCACCTCGATCGTTCCACTCACACTGCTTCCCTTTCTCCGCGGATCCTGCCGCCAAGCCGATATCCGATAGGATTCCTGCTCGCATCACGGAGAATGACACAGAACTCCGGTGAGCGGAAGTCCCTTGTAAAGAAGGGAAATCAGAAGTTGCCCGAAGCAATCAACCGGCCGGGAACGCCGACAGATCCCACCGGCGAAACCAGGGGATCCAGGGCAGCACAGATCAGCCGGGGAAGGAGTTCTGAGCAACCACTTCCCGGTCGGCCGGATTTATTTTCCTACGTGAACTATATCCCAGTCAACCGCCACCCGCCGACCGTGTCAAGAAGTGACCGCTCGCGCGCCAATACTCTGCTGCCATGACCTTGCAGCTGCGCGCACCTCGGAGCGGGGACTCTGTCGAGCCGGCCGGATTCGCACCGCAGTTCGTGGCTGAGGCCGACGGTGACGTCGTGGGCTGCGCGAAGAACGTCTGGTGGGACGAGGCCGACGGGACGCGGCTGCACCTGCTGCTCGGCTGGATCGCTCCTCGTCACCGCGGACGGGGACACGGCCGCGAACTGCTTGCCTGGCAGGAGGACCGGGCCCGGTTGGAGGCGATCGGCACTTCGTGCTTCGGGGTGAATGTCGACCACGAATCCGTCCGCCGGTTGGCTGTTGCCGCGGGCTACGGCATCGCCTTCACCCGGATCCGGATGACGGTGGAGCTCGATGAGCCCGGGACGGTCGAGTTGCCTGCGGGCGTCGAGGTCAGGCCTGCCGGCCCCGCCGATCACCGGGCAGTCTTCAACGGGAACGCCGCCGCCTTCAAGGGGAGTTCGTCCGGGTACCGGCAGGACACCTTCGAGGAGTTCGCACAGGATGTCGCCGACGACTTCCCCGACCACCGGTTGTGGACGCTCGGCTGGGAGGGTGATCGACTCGTCGGCTGGGTGGTCTCCGGGGCGGCCGACACTCCGTGGGTCGGAGTCGTGGCCGATTGGCGGCGACGCGGGTTGGCGAGTGCGTTGCTGCGGATGAATCACGCGGCGTTGTGGCGACACGGCGTACGGCGTACCGGGTTGTGGACCGTTGCCGAGAACCGGACCGGGAGCGTGGCGCTGTACGAGCGAGCCGGGTATCGCGTCACCGAGCGGCAGCCCCGCTACCGGAAAGGTGTTTGACGTTCAAGACCCGACCCGACCATCACGGGGGAACGGCCGGGCCGGGCTATTGCGATAGTACCCGTGCGTAGTGCTGTGAACCGGTGTGCCGGGCCGCTATTTTCTGCTGCGGCCCGGCGGTCAGCTCAGCGGGGCGGAGGTTACTTCACGCCGGTCGGCTCGAAGTCGAACACGCTGCCGTTGTAGACGAGCTTGTCGGCCGCGCCGTGGAACTCGAAATCGCGTCCCTTGGTGATCGACAGGCTGTACACGCTCGCGCCGGCTCCGCCGTCGTTCAAGGCGGCCTGGAGCTCGGTCCAGGTGCAGCGGGCGCCGTTGATGTTGCACGGCATGTCGGCGCCGGTGAGACCCCAGACCTTGCCGAGACTGTCATCCCTCGCGTCGAGCGCGGTCCAGGCGTTGGCCGCCGTGTTGTTCGGCGCGAAGACCATCGAGGAATAGGTCCTGGTCGAGGTCGACAGGTTCGGATTGATCTCGAAGGTGATGGACGGCATGTTGTTCACCGCCCGCGCGTTGTTCTCGCCGGTCGTGTAGACCGTGAAACCGAGGGCCGTGATGGCACTCACCTGGTTCCCGACGAAGTCGACCTCGTTGCCGAACGCAGCCTTGTCCGTGGGCGTCGCGGTGTTCAGCTCCAACGCGCCCGCGCCGGCCGGCGCGATCGTCGACGTCGCATTCAACTCGGCACTCCCCGCTCCGATGGTGTTCCGCAGGACAGTGCCCCAGTGAACTCCCGACCAGACCGCGGGCGGCCCCTGCGGACCGGCCTCACCCTTCGCCCCGGTTTCCCCCTTGGCCCCGGTTTCGCCCTTGGCCCCGGTTGCGCCGGTCGCCCCGGTCTCGCCCTTCGCGCCGGTTTCGCCCTTCGCACCCGCAGCACCGGTGGCCCCGGTAGCACCCGTAGCACCGGTGTCGCCCTTGAGAGCGACCTTCACTCCGGCCGAGAAGTCGTTCAGCGTCAGCGTCCCGTCCTTGACGCTGCCGGTCGTCACCGTGTTGTCGTAGATCGTGGTGAACCACGTGACCACAGCCGGCGCCATATCAGCGGCGTACAGCGTGCCGTCCTTCACCATCGCGCCGGTGATGCTGTTCGGCGCGGGCACCGGCGCCGTTGCAGTCGCATGCTGATCATTTGCCACGGACGCCGTGGCCGATCCCGTCGTACCCAGCAGGACCGCACCGACGGCCAGACCTGCGACTCCGAGACGACCCGTTGTGAGACTCATGTACACCTCTCCAGTCCGGCCGTTCGGCCGGAGCGTGCAACGGGCGGGAGTCGAACCCGGCCACCCCCCAAGTAGGGCCGCTGCTCCTGCACGCTTCCTAGGCGCAATCATCAACGTACGGTGAGTAGTCACCCACCACTAGGGCCGAAAGACCCGAACCGAAACAATTCGAAGGCGTTGCCGGGCACCGCTGCCCTACGCTGACCGGTATGCAAACTCGTTCCTGAAAGCGCACCACCGCGCCAACTCGCTGAGGCGCCGTCTTCACCTGCTGAAGCGCCGTCGTGCGTCACGTTCAGCGTCGACCCGTCGACTGCCCGCGAATCGTCCGGCAGCGACCCGGTCGGGCTTCGTCATGCCCGCACACGTGCTGCTTCCAGGAGTCACCGACGATGTCTTTGCCTGCCTACCGGGCCGCCGATCCGGCCCGCACCTACTACGCCTTCCAGGGCGGCTGGTCCTTCCTGTCCGCGCTGGCCTTCACGCTCAACATGGTCTACTTCGTCAAGGACGTCGGCCTGAGTCCGCTGCAGCTGGTCCTGGTCGGAACGACCCTCGAAGTCGCCTGTTTCGCCTTCGAGAGATCCCGACCGGCATCGTGGCCGACCTGTACAGCCGCCGGTTGTCGGTGGTCATCGGCTTCACGCTGATCGGTGCCGGGCTACTTCTTCAGGGTCTGGTTCCGGCGTTCCTGGCGGTACTCGCCGCTCAGGTCCTCTGGGGAATGGGGTACACCTTCACTTCGGGCGCCGACCAGGCCTGGATCACCGACGAGGTCGGTGAGGAGCGGGTCGGCCTGGTGTTCGTCCGGGCCCAGCAGGTGGAGCTGGCCGCCACCATCGCGGGTACGGTCGCAGCGGGCCTGCTCGGCCTGACCGCGTTGTCGCTGCCGATGAAGGTCGGCGGGGCCGGCACGATCCTGCTGGCGCTCGCCCTGGCGATCTTCATGCGGGAGGACAACTTCCACCCGACGCCGCGGGGCGAGCGGGAGACCTTCAAGAACCTGACCGACACCTTCAAGCACGGCCTCGCGGTCGCGCGGAGTCGCCCGGTGATCCGGAATCTGGCCCTGATCAGCCTCATCTCGGGGCTGTCCAGCGAGGCTTTCGACCGGCTGTGGTCGGTGAAGATCCTCGACGACTTCCGCTTTCCGGAGTTGTTCGGTACGGCGGATCCGGCGCTCTGGTTCACCGTGTTCGCGCTGATCGGAACGCTGCTGTCGCTGGCCACCTCGCTGGTGGTCAACAAGGTCTCGCCGGAGCGGATGACCGCGCTGCATCCCAACGGGCTGCTCGCCTTGCTCAGCATGTTCCAGGTGGCCGGCGTGCTCGGGTTCGCGCTGGCCGATCACCTCTGGCTCGGGCTCGCGGCCATGTGGCTCGGCAGCGTCGCCGCCACCATCGCCTATCCGGTCGAGTCCGCCTGGCTGAACCGCAACGTCGAGTCGCGATCGCGGGCGACCGTGATCTCGATGGTGTCCCAGTCCAACGCGATCGGCCAGGTCATCGGCGGACCACCGCTGGGCGCCCTGGCCGGCCGGACCTCGATCCGTACGGCGTTGGTCGTGTCCGGCCTGATCCTGACTCCGATCCCGGCTCTGTACCTCCGCCTCCGTCCTACCAAGGAAGCAGTCGAGGAGCCCACCGAGCTCAGGGCCTGACCGGCCTGGGTTGCGGGTCCGCGGCCACCCGCAGTACCAAGGTCAGTCGGCTTCGACCTCGACGCGGCGGCGGTCGCGGCCGGACTTGATCAGGCTGGCGACCGTGGTGACGATCAGGGTGGCGGCGATGAACCCGAGCGAGGTCGCGATGCCGATGTGCGGCAGGTGGATCGCGCCGATGTCGTCGATGTGCGAACCGTGCAGGGCCTCGATGATCAGCTTGACGCCGATGAAGGCGAGGATCACCGACAGGCCGACGTTGAGGTAGATGACCCGCTCCAGCAGGCCGCCGATCAGGAAGTACAGCTGACGCAGGCCCATCAGGGCGAAGGCGTTCGCGGTCAGCACGATGTACGCGTCCTGGGTGAGGCCGAAGATGGCCGGGATCGAGTCGAGCGCGAAGATCACGTTCGCCATCCCGATCGCGGCGATCACGATCACCAGCGGGGTGAGCATCCGCCGGCCGCTGGTCCTGGTGACCAGATTCGCGCCGTCGTAGTCGTGCTGCAACGGCAGCACTCGGCGCATGCCGCGGATGACGACGTTCTCCTGGAAGTCGGTGTCGTCGTTCTCGCCCTCGAGCGCCAGCCGGACAGCGGTGTACACCAGGAACGCGCCGAAGATGTAGAACACCCAACTGGCCGCCGAGATGGCCGCGGCGCCGGCCAGGATGAACACCGCGCGGAGCAGCATCGAGACCACGATGCCGATGTAGAGCACCTTGTCCTGCGCCAGCGACGGCACCGCGAACCTCGCCATGATGATGACGAAGACGAACAGGTTGTCGACGCTGAGGCTGTACTCCGTGATGTACCCGGCGACGAACTCGCCACCCGACGCGCCCGGGCTGAAGACGAACAGGCCGACCGCGAACAGTCCCGCCAGACCGACGTAGAACAGCACCCAGCGGGTGGCGTCCTTGATCGTGACGCTGCGCTTCCGCCGGGCGATCACGACCAGGTCGAAGGCGACGATCGCCAGCAGACCGGCGATGGTCAGAATCCACACGGTCGGGGACATATCGGACACCACAGGCATACCTCCGGACGGGCTCACTCGGCTGGTCCGGAGGTCTCTTCCGCCCGACAAGCTCGGACCGACAGCACCGGGTCGGCCTGGGGCCTTCCGTGATGACGACGCTGCCGCGAAGGAATACTCCCCTCCACAAACGTACCTACCCTACCCGCGCACGGACGGCGACCGCCGTGCCCGGGGTCACAGTAGACCGCCCTGCTTGCATCGTAGGCGCCCTACGGATTCCCGGGGCCACTCGACCGGACCAGTTTGTGAACGTGTGCGGTCGGGTACCCGCAGCAAGTGTCGCCGGACGGCTGTCCCGCGGCGCACCAACCTGTGGAGGTCTGTGATGGGAATCGGTGCGGGAATCTTTCTGCTCGCGGTCGGCGGCATCCTCGCGTTCGGCGTATCGGACCGGATCAGCGGCGTCGACCTGACCGTGGTCGGTTACATCTTGATGGGCGCCGGCGCGCTCGGCCTGATCCTGGTCGTCCTGCTCAACAGCCAGCGCACGCGCAGTTCGCACACCACCGTCGTCGAGGAGCGCCGCGACCCCCGCGACCCGCGGTACTGAGAACCCTCCCGGAATAACAGCGGCGCGACGACGGCTGTAGCCCCAGTACGCGATCGCTGATCCCTGGGAGTTCTGATGAAGGCAGTCGTTCATGACCAGCACGGCCCGGCCGAGTCCGTACTGCGGCTGGTGGACCGAGAGATCTCCGAGCCGGCCGCGGGCGAGGTCCGGGTCCGCGTGGTGGTCTCGGGCGTGAACCCGACCGACTGGAAGGCTCGTACCGGCATGTACGGCGGCGAGCCCGCGGCCGAATCGGTGCCGAACCAGGACGGCGCCGGTGTCGTGGACGCGGTCGGCCCGGAGGTCGAAGGCCTTGCGGTCGGGGACCGGGTCTGGCTCTCGCTGGCGGCGTACGAACGGCCTGGCAGCGGTACGGCGCAGGAGTACACCGTCGTACCGGTCAATCGTGTCTTTCCGCTGCCCGAGGGTGCCGATTTCGATCTCGGTGCGAGCATCGGAATCCCTGCGATCACGGCGTACCGAGCATTGACGGTTGCCGAAGACGGTCCTGACCGGCTGGCTCCTGGAGCCCTCGAGGGCAAGGTCGTTCTGGTCGCGGGCGGAGCCGGAGCGGTCGGCCATGCGGCGATCCAGCTCGCGCGCTGGGCCGGTGCCACCGTCATCGCGACAGTGAGTAGCGAGGCGAAGGCGGCGTATCCAACCGCCGCGGGCGCGCAGTACGTCGTCAACTACCGGGACGCCGATGCCGCCGAGCAGATCCGCTCGCACGCGCCTGACGGCGTCGACATCGTGGTGGAGGTCGCGGCAGGGGCCAACAACGCGCTCGATCTGGCCGTACTGCGAACGCGCGGCACCATCGCAATCTACGCGAACAACGGTGACCAGCCGTTCGAGGTGGACGTCCGCGCCAACATGGGCCTGAACTCGCGCTACCAGTTCGTGCTGCTCTACTCGATGGGCTGGCCCCTGATCACGGCCGCCGCCGAGGACATCAACGCCGCCATCGCGGCCGGCGCTCTCCCGGTCGGCGAGGCCGCCGGCCTGCCGCTGCATCACTTCTCCCTCGACCAGACGGCCGACGCCCACCAGGCGGTCGAATCCGGCACCACCGGCAAGGTGCTCATCACCATCAGCGAGGCGTGAGCTGCCGGCGGCTCGCCTGTGGGCGGGCCGCCGCAGCGGGTTGACAGCGGAATTGCCGGGTGGTGTGATGCAGAGCACGGTAGTTAGGAAACTTTCCTAACGAACTTTGCTCCTCCGTCCGCCCCAGGAGGCTCCTGTGACACCTCGTTCCCTTTGGCGCGCCGTCGTCTCCGGCTCAGCCACTCTCGCCGTCGTCCTGGCGCTCGCACCGTCGGCGCTGCCATCAGCAACCGCTGCATCGACCACTCCACAGGCACAAGCGGCCTCGACGGATTATCAGGCAGAGGACGCCACGATCTCGCAAGGCGTCGTCGAGTCGAACCACGCCGGGTACACCGGCAGCGGGTTCGTCAACTACGACAACCTCGTCGGCGGCTATGTCGAGTGGACGATCACGGCACCCGCCGGCCCGGCCGACGTGACGCTTCGCTACGCCAACGGGACGACCGCGGCCCGGCCCCTCGACTTCACCGTCAACGGAGTGGCCGGGGCCGTCGGCATCACCTTCCCCGGCACCGGCGACTGGACCACCTGGCAGACCAAGACGGTCCGGCTGACGCTTGCCGCCGGCACCAACAAGATCCGGGCCCGCGCGACCACCGCCGACGGCGGGCCGAACGCGGACAAGCTGACCGTCACCCCGACCAGCGACGACACCCAGCCGCCGTCCGCACCCGGGAACCTTGCCGTCAGCAACATCAAGTCGAACGCGGCCACCTTCACCTGGACCGCGGCGACCGACAACGTCGGCGTCGTCCGGTACGAGATCAACCGCGGCGGCAACGTGCTCAAGGTCGTCGACGCCAACACCTTGACCGCCACCGTCGACACGCTCACCTCGAACACCTCCTACGACGTGTCGGTCGGCGCCTTCGATGCCGCAGGCAACGCTTCGCAGCAGAGCAACGTGGTCACCTTCACCACCCCGACCAGCGGCGACACCCAACCGCCGACGGCACCCGGCAGCTTCCGCAGTACGAGTGTCAGTTCGAACAGCGTTTCCCTTGCCTGGAACGCTTCCACGGACAACAGCGGCAGCATCGCCGGGTACGACGTGTACCAGGGATCGGCCAAGGTCTCGACCACGAACTCCCTGACGGCGACGATCACCAACTTGTCGCCGAACACCGCCTACACGTTCATGGTCAAGGCTCGCGACCCCGACGGCAACGCGTCGAGTCCGAGCAATGCACTGACGGTGCGGACTGCGAGCGCGGGGACCGGCGGCATTCCGCAGTACGAGAAGGACATCGCGCGGGTCGACCTCGGCTGGAGCATCGCGTTCCTGCCGGACAACTCGGGGTCGGCACTCGTCACCGAGCGGGACCGGTTCGAGGTACTGCTGGTGACGGCGGCCGGGCAGAAAACCACGCTGGGCAAGGTTCCTGGGGTGGTCACGACCACCGGTGAAGGCGGTCTGCTCGGGATCGCGCTGTCGCCGAACTTCTCGACCGACCACTGGGTGTACCTCTATCACACGGCCGCGAACGACAACCGGATCGTGCGGATGAAGTACGAGAACGGCGTGCTGGCGTCGACCTCGGAGCCGATCCTGACCGGACTGGCGAAGAACCGCTACCACAACGGCGGCCGGCTGCGGTTCGGTCCGGACGGCAAGCTCTACGCGACCGTCGGCGACGCCAAGAACAGCGCCAACGCGCAGAACAAGGGCTCGCTGAACGGCAAGATCCTGCGGATCAACCCGGACGGTACGCCGCCGAGCGACAACCCGTTCTTCAGCACCGGCGGCAACGCGCGCTACGTCTACAGCTACGGCCATCGCAATCCGCAGGGCCTGGCCTGGGACTCCCGGGGCCAACTGTGGGCGGCGGAGTTCGGCGAGAACAGCCAGGACGAGCTCAACCTGATCCAGAAGGGCGGCAACTACGGCTGGCCCGCGTGCGAAGGCACGATCGGCGACTGCGGCGGCTACATCGCCCCGAAGCGCACCTGGTCGACCTCCCAGGCGGGACCGAGTGGTGTCGAGATCGTCAACGACTGGATCTACATCGCCGGTGTCACCGGACAGCAACTGTGGGTCACCCAGATCAACTCCACCGGCACCGGTGTCGGTACGCCGCAGGCCGTCTTCTCCGGTCGCTGGGGCCGCCTGCGCAGTGTCACCAAGACGCCCGACGGCGCGCTGTGGCTCACCTCCACCAACAACGACATGAACGGTGGCTCTCCGGGCACGATCGACAACTACATCGTCCGCCTCAAGTTCCCGGCCCCGTGACGGCCTGATCCGCAGTACCGGCGGCGGCGTGCGCTGGATAGGGTTGCTGGATGAAGCCCTCGGCGCACGCTGCCAGCCAATATGCGGAGACCACGGAGAATCTCGCCGCGCGGATCGCGCTGCACGCCTACAGCACCAATCCGCAGGACTGGTTCGCGTGGCTCGAGGAGCGGCTGCCGCTGGAAGGCGACGTGCTGGAGGTCGGCGCCGGTACGGGCAAGCTGTGGTCGCAGATCGACCACGTCGCTCGCGGTGTGCGACTCACGCTGGTCGACTTCTCCCCCGCGATGTGCGCCGAACTGCGCAAGATCCCGAGCGCCCAGGTGCACGAGGCGAACGCACTCGACCTGCCGTTCGACGACGCGAGTTTCGACACCCTGATCGCGAACCACATGCTGTACCACGTGGACGATCCCGCCCTCGCTCTGCGCGAGTTCGCCCGCGTACTACGCCCTGGCGGCAGGCTGGCCGTCGCGGTCAACGGCGGCGCCCATCTGGCCGAGCTCTTCGCGCTCACCCCGGTCATCGGCCACCCCGAACTGGCTCGTGGCCTGATCATGAACGACTTCACCGCCGAGGCCGGCCCCGGCTACATCGCCCGCTACTTCTCCGACGTCGAGGTCGAGCGCTACCCCTGCGACCTCGCCGTTCCCAGCGCGGACCCGATCATCGCCTACCTGGCCAGCCTGGTCGGCGGCCCGCTCACCCCGGCCCAGGAAGCCGCCGCCCGCGCCGCCGTCCAGCCCATCATCGATGCGCAAGGCAACTTCCCCATCCGCAAACACACCGTCCTGATCACCGCCACCCGCTAGGACTGCCCCGGCGGTCATCGAGTGATCGCCCGCTGCCGGACCGGCCGTTCCGTGGTACGTTCCGCCGGACTCGTGCGTGCTGGGGAAGGCGGTGCCGTGAAGCTGGATTCGGCTTCGGTCGGGGCCGTCGGGCTGGTCGGCATCGCGGCCGGCGCGATCGAGCTGCGCGACGAGGGCAGCCGGACGAGCTGGCGGGTCGACGTACCGGCGTACCGGATCGGCACGCGGGCGGTCACACCGGAGCTGTACTGCGCCGTAACCGGCGAACCGGAGCCGGCGGATCCGCGGCTGCCGGTGACAGATGTGTCCTGGCTGGATGCGATCCGGTTCTGCAATCTGCTCTCGGCCGCGCAGGGACTGCGGCCTGCCTATTCGTCGGGCGCCGATCGCGACGGGCTCGACGTGGTCTGGGACCGGGCGGCCAACGGGTATCGGTTGCCGTCCGAGGCGGAGTGGGAGTACGCCTGCCGGGCGGGCAGCTCCGGCGTACGGTACGGCGAGTTGGACAAGATCGGCTGGTACCGGGAGAACTCCGGCACGCATCTGCACAAGGTCGGTGGCAAGCTCCCGAACGCGTGGGGGTTGTACGACACCATCGGCAACGTCTGGGAGTGGTGCTGGGATCGCTACGACCCGGTGGTCTACGGCCCCTACCGCGTGTTCCGTGGCGGCGGGGCCTTCGACCACTCGCGATCCTGCCGGGCATCCTGCCGTCGCAAGAGCCATCCCACCTTCCGGATCGACGACCTCGGATTCCGCATCGCGCGCAATCCCTAGGACTGCTCGGTGACGTACTGGTCCCAGGTGCGCTTGCCGGTGGTGGCGCCGGTGAGGGTGAGGTTGTCGGCGTTGCGGTAGGCGCGGCCGACCTTGCCCGGCATCCGGATCGGCAGCTTCGGGCGCCGCTTTCCCTGGGCGTGCAGGTAGCTGTCGACCAGCTCGCGCAATCCGTAGACGGCCGGCCCGGCGAGATCCGGTACGGCGCCGGCCGGCTCGCCCAGTGCCAGTTCGACCATGCGGTCCGCCACGTCCCGCTCGTCGACCGGCTGGAACCGCAACCCGCCCGGCACCGGGACGATCGGCATCCCGGCCATCTTCTTCACGATCGTGTAGGTCAGGCTGTTGAACTGGGCCGCGCGCAGGATCGTCCACGGCACCCCGGACTCCCGGACGGCCTGCTCGGCGCCGAGCTTCTCCCGGAAGTAGCCGATCGGCATCTTGTCGGCGCCGATCACGGAGATGTGCACGAGGTGCCGTACGCCGGCTGCCGCGGCGGCACGGGTCAGGTTCGCCGCAGCGACCGCGTCGCCCTTCGCGCCACCCGCCAGGTGCACCACGATGTCGATGCCGTCGAGCTTGAGACCCTCACCCTTCACCAGGTCGCCCTGGACGTGCTCGATCCCGTCGCTGTTCACCCCGCCGCGGCGGCTCAGCACGCGGACCTCGTACCCGGCAGCCTTCAACTGCGGCAGCACCAGCTTGCCCAGCGTGCCGGTCCCGCCGGTCACCAGAATCGTCTCGGTCATGTCAGCTCCCAGTTCTCAGTGTTTCCGTCTTCTGCTCCTTCGACGGATCGACTTCGGGGACTGTGACCGGGTGCTTTGTGAGCTGGCTCACCAGCTGGTGTTGAGCGGCTTGCCCTCCGAATAGCCGGCCGCGGACTGCGTCCCGACGACGGCTCGCTGGTGGAACTCCGCCAGGGTCGTGGCTCCGACGTACGTGCAGGAACTGCGGACGCCGGACACGATGGTGTCGAGCAGGTCCTCGACGCTCGGCCGCTCCGGGTCGAGGTACATCCGGGCGGTCGAGATGCCCTCGCCGAAGAACCCCTTGCGGGCTCGCTGGAAGGGCGTGTCCTCCGCGGTACGGAGCTTGACCGCGCGGGCGGACGCCATCCCGAAGCTCTCCTTGTAGATCCGGCCGTCGCTGTCGCGATGCGGGTCGCCGGGCGACTCGTAGGTGCCGGCGAACCACGAGCCGATCATCACGCTGGACGCGCCGGCTGCCAGCGCGAGCGCGACGTCGCGCGGATGCCGGACTCCCCCGTCGGCCCAGACGTGCTTGCCGAGCTCGTGGGCTCTGGCCGCACACTCCAGGACGGCCGAGAACTGCGGCCTGCCGACGGCGGTCTGCATCCGGGTCGTGCACATCGCACCCGGACCGACGCCGACCTTCACGATGTCGGCGCCGGCCTCGACGAGATCGCTGACCCCATCCGCGGTGACGACGTTGCCCGCGACGACCGGCACCTGCGGATCCAGGGCCCGGACGGTCCGCAGTACGTCGATCATCCGCTCCTGGTGTCCGTGCGCGGTGTCGATGACGAGTACGTCGATGCCGGCGTCCAGCAGGGCTTTCGCCTTCTGCTCGGCGTCGCCGTTGATGCCGATCGCCGCCGCGACCCGAAGGTTGCCGGAGGCATCGACCGCTGGTTCGTAGAGGGTCGCGCGCAGCGCCCGTTGCCGGGTCAGGATGCCGACGATGCTGCCGTCGCCGTCGACCACCGGCGCCAGCCGGTGCCGGCCGTCGTGCAACTGGTTGAAGGCGTCCTCGGCCGCGATCCCGGCCGGCAGCGTCAGCAACTCGCGGGACATGATCCCCTCGAGCTGGGTGTACCGGTCGACGCCTTCGCAGTCGGCGTCGGTGACGACTCCGACCGCACGGCCGTTGTCGACCACGATGACGGCACCGTGGCCGCGTTTGGGCAGCAGGTTGAGCGCCTCGCCGACGGTCCCGGTCGGCGTCATCACCAGCGGGGTGTCGTAGATGGTGTGCCGCTGCTTGATCCAGGAGACCACCTCGGTCACCACCTCGACCGGGATGTCCTGCGGGATCACCGCCAGCCCGCCGCAGCGCGCGATCGTCTCGGCCATCCGCCGGCCCGACACGGCGGTCATGTTCGCCGCGACGACCGGGATCGACGCCCCGGTCCCGTCCCCGGTCGACAGGTCCACGTCCAGCCGCGACGAGACCGCTGACCTGTTCGGCACCAGGAAGACGTCGTTGAAGGTCAGATCCTGCTCCGGAACCCGCTCACCAAGAAACCGCACGCCGAACTCCTCACCCGTTGGGAGCTCTCACGGTACCCAGTTCGGTGATGCGGGAGCAGCGATTGCACCTTTCTGCACGCCGTGGTGACGATCAGTGGAACAAGAGTCGCTGGCGGTAGCTGGGCGTCGTCTTGTCGTAGTACCGGCCGACCCAGCTGTCGTCGGGGCTCAGGTACGCCGTGGCGTCGGCGGCGTGGAACTTCTGCACGAGATAACGGAAGTAGAAGTGGTTGAAGACCCGCATGAACTCGCCGAGATAGATGTCGGCCACCCGGCTGTCGCCCTGGATGATCAGCATGTTCTCGTCGTTCTCGTGCACCGACGGGTCGCTGAAGTTCCCCGACCCCGAGATCACCAGCGGCTTGTCGCCGAGCGGATCGATCAGCATGAACTTGGTGTGGGTGTACTGCACCATCGGGTTGAGACCGGTGAGCTGTTCCTTGGTCCAGCGGTCCAGGATCGCCGTGTGCAGGAACGAGCCGACTGCGACCTTGACGTCGTGGTCGGTCTCGAAGCGCACGCCACCAGGGCCCTGCTCCTTCTCCAGCACGAGGTAGCGCATCACGTCCGACTCGGGGGCGACCGCCGCGGCGATCTTGTCGTGCACCCCGAAGGCCGCCGTCATGAAGAAGGACTTCTTCGCCTTGGCCGCCTCCCCGGCGTACCAGTCGATCATGTCCAGCGTCGTGCGCGGACTGAAGATCGGCGCGACTCCCGCCGGCGGCGGAATGCTCGGCGTCGGTGTGGCCTCCGTATCGGCCGGACGCAGGCGGTCGTACTGCGGATCGACCGCGATCCGTTGCCAGTAGTCGAAGTACTGGTTCGCGATCTGCGCGTCGCGGACCAGATGGCCGACGTTCGACTGGCCGAAGACGCCACCCCAGGTGATGTTGGTCGAGCCGGTCCAGACCTCCTGCGGAACGCCGTCCTGCAGCAGCACCAGGAACTTGTTGTGCGCGATCGCGCTGTTGGACTTGCGCGGAATCATCGCGTCTTCGAGCCCGGCCGCCTTGATCGCCGGCTCGCTCTGCTGCCAGACCTTCTTCCGCTTCGGATCGTCGCTCGGCTTGCCCCGCCGGTCGTAGACGATCTGTACGTCGACTCCGCGCGCGACGGCAGCCGCAAGCGCCTCCAGCACGGGCGGATAGGTGAACTCGTAAACCGCACCCCGCAACGCGAACCCGGGCCCGGTCGCCTTGTTGATGTACGCGAGCAGCGCCTCTTCCAGCCCCCTGGACAACCAGTCGTACGCCGGATCGCTGCGATCACCTTCTCGCGGCGGCCGGCCGAACTTCTGCGCATAGGCCTGGCTACCGGCCACTCCCCGGTTGAAGTGCACGGCGTGCCGACCGGTGTCGACGGACTCCGTCATCACCTTCACGGTCACGTCCTGGCGTACTTCGAGGTTCTTCGGCTTCCCATAGAGGGCCACCACGCGGTACTCGTAAGGGCGGCCCGGCTTGGCCGTGTAGTCGCCCCAGAGGAAGCTCTGCAGCGGATGTTCGCGCAGGCTCACCGAGGACCCCGGCGGAATCCCGGCCGACAACTCCTTGAACACCTTCATCCCGCGCAACCAGTACCGCTCGTTCTCGACCGGATCGAACCGCTCGATCGCGAACCCCAGCAGGCCTTTCGTCCGCGCCTTCGGCAGGTCCAGCCCGAGCAGCACCACATAGGTGCCCGCGATCGCGTGCACCTTCAACCCTCCCGCGACACCCGCGCGACTACGCATGACTCCCCCAAAGCCGATTCCCCAAGGCAACTGGTCGTCACCGCCAGTCACCACCCTGTTCTGACGGTACTGCGCGGAGTCGGGCATAGCGAGACCTCGGATGATCGCGCCGCTCAGCCGGTTGGAATACTTGGCTCGGTGGATTCAGTACTGCGTTCCGCTGTGGCCGGCGATGTCGAGAAGGTCGCGGAGCTCCGAGCCGTGGTGATGCGGCCCGATCTGGAACGGCTCGGGCGCTACGACGAGCAGCGGGTGAGGCAACGGCTGCGGGACACGTTCTCGCCGCAGTACTCGTCGATCATCGAGGTCGGCGGGTCGTTCGCGGGGAGCGTCACTGTGCGACCGGTCGACGACGGATTGTTGCTCGAGCACTTCTATCTGGCTCCGCCGTTCCAGGGCCGCGGGCTCGGATCGTCGCTGTTGCGCGACTTGCTGGAGCGCATCGACGCCGACGGTCTCCCTGTCCGGTTGAACGTGCTGCAGGGCAGTGCGGCCCGGCGGCTCTACGAGCGCCACGACTTCGTGGTGGAGTCCGAGGACGCGATCGACGTCTTCATGGTGCGCCTACCTCGCAGTACGAGCTAGGTCGCGGGACCACCGCCGTACCCGAACTCGTTGCCGTCCGGGTCGTTGTAGGTGACCTTCCGTACGCCGTTGTCGTAGGTCTCCCGCTCGACCGGCTCGATTCCGCGCGCGCTGATGCCGTCGATCACCGGGTCCAGGTCTTCCAGGAACACCGTGTTCACCGCATGACCGGCCCGCTCAGGCGCCTCGATGATGTAGACGTAGCGATGCTCGGCGATCTCCCACACCGCCTCCTCGTCATTGGGCAAGAACGCCGGCGGCCCACCCAGGAACCGCTCGTACCACGCCTTCGCCGCCCCGATCTCCCGCACCGCGATCCCGGCAAACAAGTCAATCGTCATCCTCTCAGTACACCCCACCACCGGCTCTCCGCGAAGCGCGTCCCCGCCAGGCCGAAGGTCGATCAGTTGTAGAACCGGCGGGCGCTGGTGCCGATTCGGGTGACGTCGGTGCCGTAGATGTGGAGGGAGATGGCGGTGGTGTCGCCGGTGTTGTGGACGCGGTGGATGTCGCCGGGGGGCGCGAAGCCCCTGACGTCGCCGGTGTGGTTGTCGCTGCGGCCGACCAGGTTGAGGTCGGCGTCGTACAGCTCCTCGTGCTCGGTGCCCTGGATGACGCCGAAGACGCACCAGGTCACGTGGTCGTGGATCCGCGTCAACTGCCCCGGCCGCCAGACGAGCGCGATGATCGAGAACGAGCTGTCGGGTTCGACGTACAAGGTGTGGCTTGTGTACCGATCGGGTGAGCCGAGTCGCTGCTGTGCCGTCAGTACTGCGGGAGTCGGCAGGTGCCGGCGTAACTGGTCGGCGACGAGCTCGGCTGTGCCCGACCAGTCGGTGCGGGCAGCGACCGCCGTACGGACGCCATCGATGAGTTCGGTCATCGACGCACTCGCTCGGCACGGCTCGTCACCGGGGCGGCCAAAGAGCTGCACTACTCGCAGCCGACGGTCAGTCACCACCTCGCCCGGCTCGAGGCGGAGACCGGTGCGCAACTACTGCAGAAGGTCGGCCGCGGCGTGCGGCTCACGCAGGCAGGGCAACTCCTCGCCGACCGCGCCGCCGAGATCATCGGCCGGGTCGACGCCGCCGATGCGGAACTCGCGGCTCACGTCGGGCTCACCGCCGGGCGGGTCCGGTTGGCCGGCTTCTCTTCGGCGATCGGATCCTTCGTACCCCGAGCGGCGGCCGCCCTCGCCGCCGGCTACCCGGGCCTGCAGATCACCCTCACGGACACCCATCCGATCGAAGCGCTCGACCTGCTGCGCGCGGGCCGGATCGAGGTCGCGATCATCTTCCGGTACGACGAGAGCGAACCCGAGCCGCCCGGCGTACGCCTGCATCACCTGCTCGACGACCCCATCTACCTGCTCACTCCGAAGCGCGTGAAGAACCTGGCCGCTCTGCGCGACGCCACCTGGATCGCCGGTTGTGAACGTTGCCGCAGTCATCTACTTTCCGTCTGCGACGCCGAGGGCTTCGAACCCGACGTCCGCTACACGACCGACGACATGGTCGTCATGCAGGAACTCGTCGCAGCCGGCCTCGGCGTCACCACCATCCCCGGTCTCGCCCTCCAGGCCCACCGCACCAAGAAGATCGTCGCCACCCGGCTCCCCGGCTCCAACCGCCACGTCTACGCCGCCACGTACGGCGAACCCCCCGACCCACCCGCCACCACCGCCCTCCTCACAGCCCTGACCCAAGCCACCGCCGGCTAGCTCCGATCCCCCGGGCCGTCATCAGCTGAACGAGTGCGGGCGGATACGGCAGGCCCGTGGCCATCACCGCCCGCCGCGTCCTCGTCAACGGCGGGCCCGGAATCATCGCCTGATCCACCACCACCGGCAAAACCCCTCACCGTCATGTGCGCTTTCCGGCTCGGCCACCGCAGAGGGCTAGTGGATCCACTGGGGGGCACGGGGGACGGACCCCAGCGTGTCGACCAGGGTGTTTCACGGGCGCGTGGCGGACGAGACGTCGACATGCTGGTGTGCGTCCAGGGAGCTGGTTTCGCTCGGACCTGGATGTCTTCGTGCCGGTTCCGATTGAGAGGCAGTGCGTGACATGACCACGCTCGAACGGCAAGTGAGCCATGCGATCCGACCGTTCACCGTCCGTTTCCGCGACGCGGCGCTCGACGATCTGCGCCGCCGGCTGAGGGCGACGCGCTGGCCCGCCCGGGAGCTCGTCGGCGATCGCTCGCAGGGGGTGCAGCTGGCCACGATGCGGGCGCTGGGCAAGTACTGGGAGAAGGACTACGACCTACGGCGAGTGCAGTCCCGGCTGAACGCGCTGCCCCAGTTCACCACCGAGATCGACGGCGTGAACATCCACTTCGTCCACGTCAGGTCCAAGCATCCGGACGCGCTGCCGCTGATCATGACTCACGGCTGGCCGGGATCGGTCATCGAGATGCTCGACTCCGTCGGCCCGCTGACCAACCCGACCGCGCACGGCGGCACTCCGGCGGACGCATTCCATCTCGTGCTGCCGTCACTGCCGGGGTACGGCTTCTCGGCCGAGCCTGCCGAGGTCGGCTGGGACCTTGTGCGCACCGCCCGGGCCTGGGCAGTGCTGATGCGCCGGCTCGGCTACGACCGCTACGTGGCGCAGGGCGGTGACGTCGGCGCCGGTGTCACCGACGCGCTCGGACGGCTGGGCCCGCAGGGGCTGGTCGGCATCCACACCAACCTGCTGGTGCCGGCGCTCAACGACCCCACCTCGCTGCCGGACGACACCGAGGAGGAACGCGCCGCGCTCGCCGCGATCAAGGTCTTCCAGACCAGCGGCAACGGGTACTTCGTGGAGATGGCGACCCGGCCGGAGACGATCGGGTACGCGCTGCTGGACTCGCCGTCCGCGCTCGCCGCCTGGATGATCGACCACGACACCGACGCCTACTACAAGATCGCCGGCGCCTTCGTCGACGACAACCCCTCGGGCAACCTCACCCGGGACCACATCCTCGACGACATCACCGCCTACTGGCTGACCGGCACCGGAGCGTCAACGGCCCGGTCGTACTGGGAGGCGTACGGGCCGGACGCGCCTGCCGCGGGCGGCCCGCCGCTGCCGGATCCACGGGTTCCGGTCGGGTTCAGCACGTTCCCCGGCGAGATCTGGCGGACACCACGCAGCTGGGCCGAAAAGGCCTACCCCACGCTCAACTACTTCGGGGTAGCGGAACGCGGCGGCCACTTCGCTGCCTGGGAAGAGCCGGAACTGTTCGCGGCGGAACTTCGGGCCGCGTTCCGTCCACTGCGATAGCCGCAGGCCACGAACCCGAACACCGCAGCCACGCCGACAGTGGCGCGCAGCGAGCTGAGTGCGCCGCCCGTACATCGAACCTTGAGGTGGAGAACCATGACTTCGTCCGCATCCCAACCCACTCGACGGCAGGTGCTGCAGGGCGGCCTCGCGGCCGGCGTCACCGTCGCCGCGTACGCCGCGCTCGGCCAGGCGCCGGCGAGCGCGGCACCGTCCACCGGCCCGACCGGGATTCGCCCGTTCCGGGTCGCGATCCGGCGTGAACAGGTGGCCGACATGCGCCGCCGCATCGCCGCAACCCGGTGGCCGTCTGCCGAGCTCGTCTCCGACCGCTCGCAAGGCGTACAGCTGGCAACCGCTCAGGCCCTGGCCCGGTACTGGGCGAGGAGCTACGACTGGCGGCGGTTCGAGGCGAAACTCAACGCGCTGCCGCAGTTCACGACGGAGATCGACGGCGTCGACGTGCACTTCATCCACGTCCGCTCGCGGCACCGCAACGCACTGCCGCTCGTCATGACCCACGGCTGGCCCGGCTCGATCGTCGAACTGCTGGAGACGGTCGGCCCCCTCACGAATCCGACCGCACACGGCGGCACGGCGGCGGACGCATTCCATCTGGTACTGCCGTCGATCCCGGGCTACGGCTTCTCCGGCAAACCGACCGAACTTGGCTGGGACACCAACCGAACGGCCCGCGCCTGGGCTGAACTCATGCGCCGCCTCGGCTACACCCGCTACGTCGCCCAAGGCGGTGACGTCGGCGCGGCCGTCACCGACAACATCGGCCGCCTGGCACCCGCGGGACTACTCGGCATCCACCTGAACCTGCTGGTCCCGGCGTTGGCCGGCACCGGCACTCTGCCGAAGACGACCGACGAGGAGAAGGCCGCACTCGCCGCACTCCAGGTCTTTTCGACGAGCGGCAAGGGCTACCTGGTCGAGCAGTCGACGCGGCCGCAGACGATCGGTTACGCACTGCTGGACTCCCCGGTCGCGCTGGCGGCCTGGATGCTCGACCACGACACCGACAGCTACCTCAAGATCTCCCGCGCCTTCCGCGGCGGCTCGCCGTCGGGCAACCTCACCCGCGACCACGTCCTCGACAACGTCTCGGTGTACTGGCTGACCGGCACCGGGGAGTCGGCTGCCCGCACCTACTGGGAGAGAGCGCAGACCGCCGCCGCGGGCCGCACCCCTGCGCCGGTGACCGTCCCAGTCGCGTTCAGCGCCTTCCCGGGCGAAATCTTCCAGGCACCGCGCACCTGGGCCGAGAGCAGCTATCCGACCCTCAGCTACTACAACAAGCCCGCGCGAGGCGGACACTTCGCCGCCTGGGAGGAGCCCGAAGTGTTCACTCAGGAAATTCGTGCCGCCTTCCGATCACTTCGCTGACCCGAGTAGCGCGGCGGACGACCAACCCCGGCCGGAGGACCGGCCCGAAAGTCAGGAGCAGCAGGACATGGGTGCGACAGAACAATTCCACATCAACGAGGTCTCCCCGGCCTACTGGCGGGTGACCTTCGACAACGGCCCGGTCAATCTGCTGGATCCCGACACCGTCGAGCAGCTCGGCGCGCTCATCGGACGCATGGAGAACGACCCGGACCTCACGGTTGTCGTCTTCCGCAGTGACAAACCGGGGTACTTCATGGCCCACTGGGATTTCCTGGCCGACACCGCCCGCGTGGCGGGAATGCGGCCCGGCCCGACGGGCCTGCATCCGTACGTAGACAACTTCGTGCGGCTGAGCAGGCTGCCGGTAGCCACGATCTCGGAGATCCGCGGGCGGACCCGTGGCGCCGGCAGCGAGTTCGTTCTCGCCACCGACATCCGCTTCGCGTCGGAGAAGGCGGTCCTGGGGCAGTTCGAGGTCGGTGTCGGCGCCGTCCCCGGCGGAGGTCCGATGGCACGGCTGGGGCGCCTGGTCGGCCGCGGCCGTGCGCTGGAGATCCTGCTCGGCGGCGACGACATTCCCGCCGACCTGGCCGCTGAGTACGGCTATGTGAACCGGGTCGTCCCGGACACTGACCTCGAGGCTTTCACCGACGCGTTGGCCCGCCGAATCGCAGCCTTCGACAAAGTCGCGGTCAGCGGCATCAAGAAGCTCGTCGACGCGGCCACCCTGCCAGGCGACGAAGAATTCGCGGCCGGGCTTGCCGCCTACTTCGCCACCGCGGGCCGCCCGCAGCACCGGCCCTTCGTCCAGCTCCTGCTCGACAAGGGACTCCAGCAGCCCGACGGCATCGAGGTCAACCTCGGTGCTGCGATCGGAGAGCTGCAACAGACCCCGTCGGCCGGCTGAAGTCATCGAACCGCCTGGTGCGCGTGAGCCAGGTGGCCGTCGTCGCGGGTCCTTCCCCCTGTACGGCGGAGTGGCGGACTTGCCCGCCTCGCATGGCAAGATCGGGTGGTGCAGATCGGGATGCTAGGGCCGTTCGAGGTTCGTACCGGCGACGGCGTCCTCGCCGAGGTGCCGGGGGCTCGGTTGCGGGGACTGTTGGTGGCGTTGGCGCTCAGGCCGGGGCAGGTGGTTCCGAAGGCGACGCTCGTCGACTGGATCTGGGGTGAGCAGCCGCCGGCCGAGGCTGCGAATGCCCTGCAGCGCTTGGTTTCCCGGCTGCGAAAGGTGCTGCCGATCGAGGGGCATCCGGACGGCTACCGGCTGGCCGTGGAGCCGGACGCTGTCGACGCCGTACGGTTCGAGCGCCTCCTCGGTCAGAGCCGCGGCGGCGAGCGGATCGAGCTGCTTCGCGAGGCGCTGAGCTTGTGGCGTGGCGATGCGCTGCAGGACATCGGTTTGCAGGACAGCGGCGCGTTCGACGCCGCGGTCACCCGGCTCGAAGGACTACGCCTGGCGGCCCTGGAGGACCGGTTCGATGCGGAGATCAGCCTCGGCCACGGCGCCGACCTGGTCACCGAACTGACCGATCTGGTCGCTGCCCACCCTGTCCGGGAACGGCTCGTCGCAGCGCTGATGCGTGCCCTCGTTGCGGCAGGACGGGACTCCGAAGCACTGGGCGTCTACCAACGCACGAGAGAAGCCCTGGCCGACGAGCTGGGCGTGGACCCATCGGCGGACTTGTCCGCAGTGCACGTCGCGTTGCTGCGCGGCGAATTGAGTAAGCCCGCGGACGCCGCCCTCGAGACCAACCTCCGCGCCGAGCTGACCAGCTTTGTCGGCAAGGAGGCTGACGTCGCCGAGGTTCGCGAGCTCATCGGCGGGCATCGGCTGACGACGCTGATCGGTCCGGGCGGCGCCGGGAAGACCAGGCTGGCAACGGAAACCGGACAGACACTGCACGGCGAGCTACCGGACGGCGTCTGGCTGGTGGAGCTCGCGCCGATCGGGGCCGACGGTGACGTGGCGCAGGCGACGCTCGCTGCGCTCGGCTTGCGTGACGCGCTGTTGAGCGACACGTCGGATCTGCAGCCGACCGACCGCGCGATCGCAGCGCTTCGCGAGCGGGAGGCGCTGCTGATTCTGGACAACTGCGAGCACGTGATCGAGTCCGCGGCGGCGTTCGCCCACCGGGTCCTCGGCGAATGTCCGCGGTTGCGAATCCTCGCGACGAGCAGGGAGCCACTCGGCATCACCGGTGAAGCGCTGTGGCGGGTCGTGCCGTTGTCTCTGCCGTCGGCGGAAGCGGATCCCAAGGAGATCGAGTCCTCGCCGGCTGTCCGGCTGCTGCGGGACCGGGCGAGCGCAGTACAGAAGGAACTCGCAGCCGATGCCCGGACGTTGGCGACCATGGCACGTGTCTGCCGGGCACTGGACGGCATGCCGCTCGCCATCGAACTGGCCGCGGCCCGGTTGCGCACCATGTCTCTCGATCAGCTCGCCGAGCGGCTCGACGACGTCTTCCGCCTGCTGACGGGCGGCAGCCGCACTGCGCTCCCCCGGCAGCGGACGCTGCGCGCGGTGATCGACTGGAGCTGGGCGCTGCTGAGCGATGCCGAACGGGCCGTACTGCGAAGGCTCTCGGTGTTCGCAGGTGGCGCGAGTCCGGAGGCAGCCGAGCGAGTCTGCTCCGGCGACACGGTCGAGGCAGGCGAGGTGTTCGAGCTGCTGACCGCGCTGACCGAGAAGTCGCTGGTCGTCGCCGACATCGACGCCGCACCGCGGTACCGGATGCTCGGCACGATCAAGGAGTACGCCGGGCAGCGGCTCGCGGAGGCGGGCGAGGCCGAGTCGGCGCGCCGTGCTCATCTCGCCTACTTCACAGAGCTCGCCGAGACCGCGGAGCCGCATCTTCGCCGCGCCGACCAGCTGGAATGGCTTGCGGTGCTCCGGGCCGAGCACGACAACCTCAGTACGGCGATGCGCGGTGCGATCTCGGTCGGCGAGGCCCAGGAGGCGATGCGGCTCGCGGCGTACGCCGGCTGGTACTGGTGGCTCAGCGGCCACAAGGCCGAGGGCAACGATCTGGTCATGGCGGCCACCAGGGCGCCTGGCGAAGTTACCGATGAGATCCGGGCGAGGGTGTACGCACTGGTCGTGTTGTTCCTGAACTCGGGGCCGGGCGACCAGCGCGTGGCCAAGGAGTGGATCCACGAGGCCCACCGGATCAGCCGGCGCCTTCAGGCGGCGCCCGCGTTCCTGGAGCTGGTCGACCCGCTGGAGCGGATGCTGGAAGGGCCAGGTGACTTCCTGTCCGCCTGGGAACCCTTGCTGGACAACGAAGACCCGTGGGTCCGCGCGCTGACCCGGCTGCAACTCGGCAAGCTGCGGATCGTGCTCGGCCATGCCGGGCGGGAGGCGGACGACAATCTCGAGCTCGCCCTGACGGAGTTCCGGTCACTCGGCGAGCGGTTCGGCATCTCGTTCGCCCTGAGTGAGCTGGCGGAACGGATGGCCGTCCGCGGGGATTTCGCCGGCGCGTGCGAGTACTACGATCAGGCGGCCGCGGTGGTCATCGAAGTCGGTGCCGTGGAGGATGTCCTGCCGATCCGCTCGCGCCAGGCTCAGCTGTACTGGCTCCTGGGTGACAAGGAATCGAGCGACGCCGCGATGGCCGAAGCGCGGCGGTACGCCGAACGGGTCACCTGGCCGGGCTCCTTGGGCATGCTGGCCCTCACGAAGGCAGAACTGGCCCGCTGGGGCGGCGACACCGCGGAGGCACGCCACCAGGTCGGCGTCGCGCGAGAGATCCTGGGTGACGAGGCGGAGCAGCCGGGCATCCGGGCGGTGACCCACAGCCTGCTCGGCTTCCTCGCCACCGATCCAGCCGTTGCCCGTGAACACTACGCTGCCGCGTGCCGGTCGGCGGCCGAAGGTGGGCACGCACCGGCGACGGCACAGGTGCTGGTCGGCGTGGCAGAGCTTGCCTTGCGCAACGACCAGTACGAGCAGGCCGCGCGACTGGTTGCCGCAGCCATCGGCGTACGGGGACTGCCTGATCGGTCCCAACCCGATGAGGCCAGGATCGAGCAGGCAGCGCTGAGCCGCCTCGGCGAAGCGAAGTTCGCGGAGGCGGCTCGAGAAGGCGCGGAGTCGAACTGGAGTCAGCTGGTCGAGATCACGCTCGCTTCGTGAAGGTGGAGCGCGCCCAGAAGTAGCCGACGAGGGAGATCGCGACGCACCAGGCGACGGCGGTGATCGCGTCGCTGGACGACGGCGTACCGGCGAGCAGGCCGCGCAGGGTCTCGATGATCGGCGTGAAGGGCTGGTACTCCGCGAACTGCCGGACGCCCGGGCCCATCTTCTCCGCCGGCACGATCGCGCTGCTGAAGAACGGCAGCATGATCAGCGGTACTGCGGCCAGCCCCGCGGTCTCCGGCGACTTCGCGAACAACCCGAGGGCGACCGTGAACCAGCCGGTGGCCACGCCGAGCAGTACGACGATGCCGAGCACACCCAGCCAGTCGGTGAAGCTCGCGGACGGCCGGAAGCCGAGTGCGAAGGCGACCCCGACGAGGACCACGATGGCGACCAGGTTGGTCAGCACGCTCGCGACGACCTTGCCGGTCAGTACCGCGCCGCGGGGTACGTCCATCACCTTGAACCGGTTGATGATGCCCTTCGTCATGTCCGCGTTCGCCGAGGTCGCGGTGGCGCCGAGGCCGTAGCAGACGGCCAGCAGCATCATCCCCGGCGTCGCGTAGTCGACGTAGTCGACACCGACGGAGAAGGCGTCGCCGAGCAGGTACACGAACATGAACAGCATCACGACCGGCATCAGGATCGCGTTGAAGACCGACGTGGGGTTGCGGGCGATGTGCTTGAAGTCGCGACGCAGCATGACGATCGAGGGGGACTTGGTGCTCATTTCGCGACTACCTCCGTGGAGTGGCCCGTCAGGGCGAGGAAAACGTCATCGAGATCGGGGGTGTGCACGGAGAACTCCTCCGCGCTGAGTGCGTACTCGTCGAGCCGGTCGAGCACGGCCCGCAGCGACCTGGTGCCGCCGTCGCTGGGGACCTTGAGGGCCAGCGCCTCGTCGTCCCGGGTGGAGTCGGGGAAGATCGCGGCCGCCTCGTCGAGCTCGGCCTCCGTGCTGAAGCGCAACCGGACGTGGGTGCCGGGGAGCTGCCGCTTGAGCTCCTCAGGGGTGCCCTGGGCAACCAACTTGCCCTGGTCCAGGACGGCGATCCGGTCGGCCAGCTGGTCGGCCTCCTCGAGGTACTGCGTGGTGAGGAACACCGTCACGCCATCGGCCACCAGGTCGCGGATGATCGCCCACATCGTCCGCCGGCTGCGCGGGTCCAGCCCGGTCGTCGGCTCGTCGAGGAAGATGATCCGCGGGTTGCCGACCAGCGTCATCGCCAGGTCCAGCTTGCGCCGCATACCGCCGGAGTACGTCGAGGCCGGTTTGTGCGCCGACTCGGCCAGATCGAAGCGCTCGAGCAGGTCCGTCACCGTGCGCTGATCGGCGCCGGAGGTGAGATCCACCATCAACTGGAGGTTCTCCTGCCCGGTCAGCAGTTCGTCGACGGCCGCGAACTGCCCGGTGACGCCGATCGACGCCCGCACCGCCTTGGCCTCGGTCGCCACGTCGTGCCCTGCGACCCGGATGTTGCCGGCGTCCGCCTGGATCAGCGTGGTCAGCACGTTGACCGTCGTCGTCTTGCCCGCCCCGTTCGGCCCCAGCAACGAGAACACCGTCCCGGCCGGCACCTCCAGATCGATGCCGTCCAGCACGACCTTGTCCTTGAATCCCTTACGCAGCCCGGAAACCGCGATCGCCATATCTGTCATGCCTTGAGCTTCCCGGCCCGCCCGGACACCGCCCTGACACGCCCCTGACACGCCCTCTGACACCGACGTCGCGGGCCGCTCCGGGTGGTGTGAGCGGTCTAGAAGAAGCTTTTCGGCTGAACGGCGAGGGTGAAATCGTCGGCCGTGGCGGCGCCACCGGCGTCGCCTTCGATCCGGACGACGTCGAGGCCCACGTCCACGCACATCTCGCGGGCCGACGTCTGCGTGTGCCAATGCAGGACCCAGTCACGATCCGCGCTTTCGACGGCTCCGTCCGGACTCCGTCGCTCATAGCGAACCGTCGTGACCCTCGTGCGGAGAACCGGGTCATACGTCTCGGACAGCGGCGTGTAGACGAGGGTCGCGCCCTCGTCGTCGACTGCCTCGCGCTGCCGGCCGAGCTCGGCTTCCGGAGTGGGGCCCGGAATCCAGAGCGGGATCATCGCCTGTCCGTCAGGAGTCAGGTGCTGCCGAATCGCCGCGAGCGCTCGACGGGCGGTCTCGTCGTCGGGCAGCAGGTTGAAGGTCGGCCCGGCCAGGTAGATCGAGCGATACCGCCGCGGCAGGCTCAGATCCTCCATCCGCTGGTGGTAGAGCGTGACCTCGACGCCCGTCGCAGCCGCATTGGCGCGACACCGCTCCAGCATGTCGGCCGACGAATCCACGCCGTCGACCTCAAGCCCGGCCTGCCGCAACGAAAGTAGCGGCTCCCCATCTCCACACCCGATCTCCAGACCAGGCTCACCAGCCGCGCCAACAAAGTCGGCGTACGGCTTCGGGTCGAAGCTGGTCGACTTCAGCTTGGAGTACGCGTCGACAACGATCCCCGTATAGAACTCAGCGGCATCCATTGCCCCGCAGCGTAGACCCCCGCGAAACCACTGACAACCAACTTCTCATTTACGTGCCTCCGGCAACGACCGCTCGTCGAAGGGCGGCAACTCCGCCAGTTTCAGAACACTCGCCGGCGGAAAGTCCGGCCAGGAGCCCAGCACAGCTTGGTCGAGATTGCGCAGATGCGTGTCGACAAAGCGCTGAGTACTGCGCAACACCCGGAGCGCCGTCGCAGCATCGATCGAACCGTCCTCGATCGCGTCGGCGAACTCGTCAAGATCAAGCATCTCGTAGCGAAAACTCCCCGGCGGCACGAGGATGTCCACCTTGAGATCGTGAACCACCAGTTGGTTCGGCTCCGTTTCCTCCACCTCGACCAGATCGACGTACCAGCCACCCTCGAGCGCACCGGTGAAGGTGTTCGGCCTCATGACCTGAACTCCTTCGTCGACCAGCACGAAGCAGCGATCGACCGTCGGCCGCCCGGGCGCCTGCCACTGCGGGAGAATCGGCACGTCGTACGCCACGACGTTGTCCCCACTCCGCACACCTGCACACCATTGGCCGGTGCGATGGTAGACCCGCACATCCTCGAGAATCACTCGGACAGTATTGCCGGACCTACATAGTCTTAGCTCTTGCTCGCGAAGACTTCTTGGAGCCAACTCAAGATTGTCTCGAGCGCCTCCGGATCGAGCCTGGTCCCCTCCGCGTTGTAGCCGTTCCCCGGAGACGCCACCACCTCCTCAGGAGTGCGGGTGTCCTCCTTGAAGACATGATTCGCGTTCGGCGGGAAGGCAAACGTCACGTTCGCCTTCCCCGCGGCCGCCGCCTGCAGCGGATCCCCGTCGGCATGAGCGTCGACCTGCAGATCGTTGCCGCCGATCAGCACGAGAGTCGGAATCTCCATCTCCGGCAGGCGATCGACGGCAGACTCGGCCCACAACTCACGCGCGAGCGGAAGATTCGCGGGCGTCTCGAAGCTGGCGAGCACCATCCGCACACTCTCGGGCAGCCGCGGATCAGGATCCATCGGCAGCCCCGCTTCATAACGCTCGGTCGCCTCCCGTACCGCGGGCATCAGCTCGTCGCCACCGGGAATCTGCGATGCCTGCAATGCAAGTTGCGCCAACAGCAGCTCACCGACCGGCCTCCCCGGCGGCGCGGCAAGCACGATCCCGGCGAACGGCACATCCTGCACGCTGGTCGCGTAGTGCAGCACATGCAACGTCCCCTCACTGTTGCCAAGGCCAACAATCCGCGACGCATCAACCCCCTCATCAGCAGCCAGTACGCCGACAGCCGCCACCAGTTCGTCGAGATGCGACCCCATACTCAGCCGGCCGATCAGCTTGGGCACGTTCTCCATCGCATGCGGCCCCGACGCCCGCTTGTCGTACCGCAACGAAGCAATCCCCGCCTCGGCAAACGCCTCCGCGAACAACCGCCCCGACCCATTACTGCCAGGCAACAACGGCGAACACCAGTTCCGATCAGTAGGCCCACTCCCAGCAACCATCACCACCGCCGGAAACGGCCCATCCCCTTCGGGCCGGACGAGACTGCCATACATCGCAATCCCATCCGACTCCCAACTCACCTCAGCCGCAGTCGCCATACGCCATTCGACCACACCCCACCACCGGAGGCCCCCACAGATCAGCGACCGCCTCATGCCGGAAACGCATAGCCGCTCCGTAGAAGCAAATTCTTGAAGTTGCTACGAGCGGGCCGATCGCGGCAGAAGCGGACGTTGCATTTCGATGACGGCAAGCCCGCGGCGAAATGATGTGTGCAAGGTTTTGCTGTGATGTCTCTTCATTCGCCAGGGCGCGCCCGCTGGCGAGCCAAGGCCGCGGCCGGCTTGTTGGCGGCTGCGTTCATGACGGCCTTGGCCGGGTGCGAGACCGTTGCGGGCGCTGGGTCGACAGGCATCAGTGTCGATGCGCAGGCTCGACCGGTGATCGTGTTCGCTGTCTGCAACGACCACATCGATGGGGCAACGATCTACCGGGATCGCACCAAGGCCGACCCAACCGGAGAGGACACGACGGTCTCAGTCGCTAGCTGGGACGCGGTCTCGCCAGTGACGCCGACGACTGCGATGCATGCCATGTTGAACAGCGTCGCGCCGTCCCGGTCGTGGTCCCGCACGGGTAGTTCTGAGCCACTGAGACCTGGTGTCGTCTATCAGGCCTACGGATGGACGCGCGACAACACTTGGTTCACGGGTCACGTCGAGTTCACCCTGGAACGTCTCTCCAGACTGACGCCCGGTCAAGTGCTTACGCAGACCTACATCCCTTCCAAAGACCAAGACGTGGACACCGTGCAGTCCTACGAGCAGTTCAGCGCCGAGGCGTGCAAGGGAACGCGTTGAAACCTACGTCTCTCGTGAACCGAGCCATCTCCCGTTCAAGGTGGCTGACCTGGCCG
Organism: Kribbella voronezhensis; assembly: GCF_004365175.1. Taxonomy (NCBI): domain Bacteria; kingdom Bacillati; phylum Actinomycetota; class Actinomycetes; order Propionibacteriales; family Kribbellaceae; genus Kribbella; species Kribbella voronezhensis. Next base: position 1,219,780 of record NZ_SOCE01000001.1, read on the forward strand.
TCGGTGACGAGCAGATAGGTCGCTCGGTAGGAGGCAAGCCGCACCCTCGGCAAGCGCTGCGACGGAGGAGCGGCGCGCGGGCTACACGTAGTACAAGCAGAAGGCCGGTCTCCCCGAGTGGATGACGGCCTCAGCACTTAGCACGTTCAGGAGACACGGGTCAGTGCCTCGCCACACGAGGCTAGCCGTGCACGGACGGGCAATGCTGCATCAACGTGATCTCAATCGACCAACTCCGGGTCGAACATGAACTTGCGGACGTCTTGCGCACACCGGCAGGCAACCGCGATCTCGGCCGCCCACTCCAGCGCCGCCTCCCGGGTCGGTACGTCGACGATCAACACACCGCCGATGAGTTCCTTGCTCTCCGGGTACGGCCCGTCGGTGACCGTCCCGTCAACGGCAACCACGGCAGCCTCCACGTCGCCGTCGTCATACCGCAGCCCGCCCGCAAAGACGAACACCCCGGCATCCTTGGCCTCCTGGCACACCGCGTGCGCGGCCTTACCCACCTCGGCCCAGTCTCCCGCCGGGATGTGGTCCATCGAGCCCTTCTCGAACGAGATCAGGTACTTCGGCATCTCATCACTCCTAGTCCCAGCAGCCTTCCTCCGGCCACTCTCACCCTTGCTACGAACACCTCGCACCGAATCCGACAAGCTACCGACAGAAATTCTCACGCCGAGTCGCTCCACAGCCCACGTCGCCGGCTCCACATCCGATCCACGAGCATCCTCCCCTGAGGTGAGCGACCGACCTCGCCCGAATGCCTGAAGCGAGTGGCCGACTCGCCCGAACGGCAGACATTGCCGTCCGTCTGACACCGGTGATCGGGCGGATCGTCCGTCAGGAAGCAAGCCGCACCCTGGGCACGAGCCGCGACAGAGGAGCGGCGGCCTGGGCGGGCGGCAGCGTCGGAGTGTGAGCGACCCAGGAGCGAGCACGCAGACGCGTGGGCTACACGCAGTACAAGCAGAAGGCCGGTCACCCGAGTGGGTTGACCGGCCTAGTTGCTACTGGGTGGAGGTTCTAGTTCGTTACTCCAACCATTCCCATCTGGCGGAGCGGCTACGCAAAGTAGCAGAGGCTGCAACGAGTGATCCTGCGCGTGCCTACTCGACTGCACCATCACGCAAAGTAATTATACCATTACAAGAACGGTTGACCGAAGAAACCGTTCGTGGGATTGCTGAGCTCTACCAGGCAGGGGAGTCGAGCGGTCGGCTCGGGGAGATGTACTGCTTGCCGAAGAGTGTCGTCCTCGACGTACTTCGCAAGGCAGGCGTGCAGGTTCGACTGCCCCGGATGAGTTCGGCGGAGATTAGGGAAGCAGCGAGACTGTACGGCACTGGCCTGTCACTAGCGGAGGTTGGTAAGCGAATGGGGCGCGGCTACTCCACGATCCACAAGGCACTTCACCGGGCTGGAGTGCGGCTGCGAGATACACATGGACGGCCCTAGCTGGCAGCAACCGCCGGGAGGTTATATCCCGTTACTCGAACCATGCCCCACTACTGGAAAAGCTCGAGAATCTGGCAACATCCATAGCATTTGAAACAACACTCGAAAAACCGGTGACCGAAACCACGCCGACCCCACGAGTCCACAAGCTGGACGAGCGGCTCGACAGCGAGACGGTGGCCAAGATCGTCGCCGAGTACGAGGCGGGCGGATCATCGGAGTCAATCGGCGCGCTCTTCTGCTTGAGCAAGAGAAGTGTCATCAAGATCCTCCGTGAAGCAGGAATCAAGGTTCGATACCCGCGGATGACCGAAGCAGAGCTCAGACGAGCGACGATGCTCTACAACAGCGGATCGTCTCTTGTGGGGGTCGGCAACCGACTGGGACGCGAGCACTCGACCGTCTACAAGGCGCTGAAGCGGGCACGCGTGAGAATGCGAGACACCCACGGCCGATAGATCCCACTCACCAGCCGTCCAGCCGAAACCAACCCGACCGCGCTCCGAACCATGTCCAACATGGCGACTATCGGGGCGTGTCGACGTCCAGCATCTTGAGCAAAGACGTCACATGCATCAGTGACAGCGTTGCGTTGATCTTTGTGTACTGACGTCGCGATACGCCATGAGCGCTGGCATGCCGGCTAAACGTATGCGGTATCTTGTGGCCCTTGTCAGGCCAGTACTCGCCATGGGCAGCCCACACAGCGCCGAGGACAATCGCCACACGAATGGGATAATCCTCCATATCGAGGCGCGTCTTTTGGCTCGTTACCGTTTTTCGAGCCGGGCTACTGAACTCTGCGCGAAGCACACTGTCAAGCAGGTTTGCGCTGAGTGCCTGGGACGGCGCAGGGCTTCCGCCGAGGAGCGACACGGCCGACAGGCGTGCGAACTGCACATGCTCACCAAGGCTCGGATCCTCGATGCTGTCGAGTACCTGGACGCAAGACTCCCCTATGATCTTCCAGTTTCGCCCAATGACATTCCGACGCTGGGCGGGCGTGGGAGCAGCAAACACTTTCTCCAGTACAGCCTTCGGCGGAACCCATGCGAGCGGTAGACCTTCATCCAGCAGTAGCGTCTCAAGTAGGTCGACACTTAAACCGTTAGCTCCGTGCCAGTTTGGTGGCAGGATTCGCTCGGCCACTCGACGTAGCTGTTCAAAAATCTTGCCGAACTGTTCGCGCTGTAATAGATGCGTAGCCTCGAGCGCTGGCTTCAGGCCCGAGAGTAACGTCTCATTAAACTCGGCGAGATTTGGGAAGAGTGTCTCATAGTCGATCTTCAGCGGAGGAAGCACAAAGTTCGGCAGGACCTTAGGTATGTTGGCTGCGGCGGCCCTCACTATGCCTTCGACCTGTGGCGCAATTCGGGCCGCAATGACCCTATTGACCTCATTAAGCTGCGGCTGCGCAGCCCTTATAGCATCAGCTAGTCTCTTTTGGAGCTCTGGTGATAAGTCGCCGATACGTATATCGCCCAGCGTTTTGCCCGATCGAGTGTCCTTGTTGTCGTTCATTGGCCCCTATTGTGACACATGAGGCGAGTTGTCGCTATCTAGGCGACCACGCGGGAAGCTGATACGAGCTAGCGTCATCAAGAACAAAAGCGACACTATGACGAGCGCGAGTCACAGCAACGTAGAAACCGCATGATGTCTTCGGAGCCAGGGGATCGCCAGACTTCAGGAATTTTGCGATGGGCTTCGTGGGGTATATCAGCACTCGTTCAGTAGTGATCCCCTTAACAACGCCGAAGTTCCTAAACGGAAGGTCTACGTTGGCCGCGGTCCTCCTACTCTCGCGGAGACAGAGCGGATCGTACCGCTCGACATAGGCAGTGACATGATCGGGTTCGAGCACGAACACGCCATCGTGAGTCGTCGCTTCATTCGCCATCGACTCTGTCGCAGGGAAGTTGAGAGTCGCCGGGAATATGGTGTCTGAGAACGCCGCTATCTGCTGATTGGAGCGCCACGTCTGGACAGACTTCTCCACATCGAGCAAACCAGATTTCTCGTGCTTGGCGAACCAGTCAAGCTTCTTGAGGCCGCGATACTGCTTGAGGTTCGGGTCCTGGGAGTTAGTCTCAAGGACCGATTGTCGAATGTCCCCGACCATCGTGAGGTCAATTCGTGACTGCATGATTTCCTCTAACATATAGAGATCGCAGCCGGTCAAGTCTTGAACCTCATCGATGTAGATCTCGTCATAAATCCGCTGCAGACGGCTAATCGCCATACCCTTGCTTGCTTTCGACGCTTCGGTAGCAAGTTTAGAAAGATACAGCTTGTAGGCGCGACCGTCTCCGTCGAGATGCCGCTGTTCGCCCTTGGTATACCATCCATTGGGCGGCTTGCCGTCGAAGTTGAGCCCTCGTAGCCGCCGGCCAGGATAGACGAGTGGCAGAAATGGGCGGATCCAGTGCCGAAGCAGGAAGGAGTACCACCCCATGACCTCCGGGACTTCCCCGGCAGGACATGCAGCTCGGAGGCGGCTCTCCAACTCTAGTTGACCAGCAAGTGTGAAGGTGATCGTCAAGATGCGACGCCCCTCGGGAGCCTTCGCGCAGGCATCTACAATTGACTGGGTCTTCCGCGACCCCGCAACCGCCAAGACCACCTTATTCATGCGACGAAGTCGATCGCGTCTAGCAAGTACTTCGGGAAGTTCACTTGAGCCTTCGACTCAGCAATACGTAGGGCCGCCTCGGTCTTGTTGCTGGTCATGTACTCCGGAACTGTCTTGTCGCCCGTGTAGTTCAGGAGGGTCCTGACGTGCGCCTCGCCGCCGTTCGCTTTGATCAGCTGCGGCTCAAGCGTCCTCCCGTCGATCGGATCGCCGATGAACAACTCCCGAACACCGTTCTCGAGGTACTGGGCGTACAGATCCCTCCAGTGAGAGGGTGCCTTGTTGTCGTTGTCCCGGAGTGCAGCGAGGCGTCGGTCAAGTGCAGCGCACACCGCCAAGCTCCGAGCGAGGGCAACACCGCCCATCGAGATCACATCCACGCCGCGAGCGATCGGCGGCACACCATGCTTGTCCTGAAAGGCTCGCTCGAACAACATCTCATCGGATGGGCCTTCGACGAGAACTATCTTCTCCGCCAGGACGAGCCTCAGCGTGTCGTAGCCCGACAACTTCTTGAAGTACTTGACGGTACCGGTCGAAAGCTCTGCGAACTGCATCGTCTTGCCTGCGTGCAGGAGGATCAGTTTATCCAAGCCAAGTCGGTTGAGAACGAACGAGCTGTGAGTCGTAAGGAAGACCTGCCGACTACCCGCAAGTGTCTCGATCCGGGAAACCAGCTTCGTCAGGCTCGTGTGAGACAGATGGTTCTCGGGCTCCTCAACCAGCACAAACGCCGTACCGGTGGCACTACGGTTCATCGCCAGAGCGACTTTGATAGCCGCTTGTTGCCCCTGGCCGGCCATCGCAAATGGCACATCAGCCACCTGCGGCACGATGCCAGATTCCCACGAGGCACTAGAAGACTGGTCCATCTGGAGGCCGATGGCTCGATCGTGGATTCCCGGCGCTTCGGCTGCTATTCGCTCATTGACCGTATTGAGGGTTGTGCGTGTGATGGTGTGGCGAGCGTTTCGGTGAGCAACTGAAATCGCCGCCCGCTCCTTCGCGTCCACATAGTCGCCGAGCATCTCGCGCGTGTGGTAGTCCACCCCTGACGTCGATCGAATGGTCCGCGAGTCGATGACCGACACGCCGAGGTCCTTCGGTCGGCGTTTCAAGGGTCCATCGGAAAAGTCGAGCCATTCAACATCGTAGAACTCGACTGGCAGAATGTCCGGACGGTCCTCGCTTGCGAGGTACTCGGCGCACTCGACCGCGAAATCGCTCGACGGCGTGATCTTAATCCTCACACCTGGCACAGCTTCTTGCCGAGAGTTGTGGACGCCGAGAAGCGGCTGCAAAGCATCATCATCGTTCGTGAGGTACAGCTCGATGAGAATTTCCGGCAGCGGTAGTGGCTGATCAGTCGCAAGAGACCTGAAGTACTCAGCCACTACATCTTGGTTGAACCAGTACGGATTCAGCTCTTCCCGAGCCCACCTACCACTGATCCTCCCCGTCAGCGCCATGGCAATTGCTTCCATCAGCGTCGACTTCCCAGCTTCGTTATCGCCGACGATGATGTTCATGCCCTGATGAGGCTGTAAGTCGAGATCCTTGAACAGCCGGTATCCCTTGATGACGATTCGATCGATCATAAATGCTCCTATTATCGCACAGATTGCGCGATAATAGTAAGTTTTATATATACCGAAGCAACGCCATATGAACACGATATGACAATGGCTTCGCAACGCAAGCGCGTTGGCATAGTTCACCCACCCCTAGGTATCGATTGCGAGCACCCCCGCTCGCCTCCACCACGAGCAGTATCGCCCGATCACGCTCAGTTGCCAAGTGTCAGCTCACGCCGTCCATCTCAAAGAGGCCAACTCCGACCACCAGGACGACTAAGGTCGTGCCGTGAGCCGCGACTACACCAAACCGACACTCAAGCTTCTCTTCGGCCGCGCAACGCACTGTGCTTACCCCAATTGCACCTCGCCCCTGATCTTCGAGGATCGCGGGCGCTTAACGGTATCCGTGGACATCGCACACATCCGGTCCGAGTCGCCTGACGGCCCGCGATACGACTCCACCTACCCAGAGCCGTTGATCGACTCAGAAGAGAATCTCTTGCTGCTCTGCGGGATCCATCACCGACCCGTCGACCAGCACGAGGTGGACTATCCGGTCTCTGAGCTTCTCGAATGGAAGCGCCGACAGGTCACCGCTAGCTCTGGTAGGCAGCTCTCCGAACAGCAGCTCGAACAGATCGTGCAGCAGGTACAACAGTCGCTCGCAACACTGACCGAAGTGAAGCTCGCCGTTCAGCCGGTCGGGTTGGTCCTGGTAAATCACGGGTGGCTGAGCGTCCCGCTTGAAGGCCTCGGGGCGACCACACTCTCCAAGCCGGACCAGGGGCAGTACCTGGGCGTCGAGGTCACCAACGAAGGGCTCGTGCCAGTGACAGTCAATGCCGTCGGCATCGACGTCGACATCGATGCATCACCCTTCTACGCCAGCTACCAATTTCTGCTGGACGACTCGTCGTTCCTGCCCTCACGACGGCTCGAGGGCAAGTCGAGTGCCTCATGGCCAGCGCATATCCCTACTGTCCAGGCGAGCATCTTGGAGATCGCGAAGACGTATAGACGAGTGCCGCGTCGTTTCCGGTGCTTCGTCAAGCCTGGCGCAGGCGACCGAGCGGAGGGTACGTGGATGTCCATCCTGCATCTACCGATCTGGAAGTCGGACATCACCGAGGAGCGGCTCCTCGACGTCAATACGTCGGCTGCCGAGAGCCAGCAATGGGAGTCCGGCCAGGGCACGTCCTGAACATGGGGGTTGGCCTCGGTGTCGGCAGGGTTCACGAAGCCGAGCTCCTCGTCGCTCGCGACCTGTAGGACCTCGCGCAGGCCTTCGCGGTAGTCCGTGTGGGGCCATCGAGCAACGCCGCGGATGAGCCGCGGTGACGCACCCTTGGGTAGTGTCGTAGCGTGACGGCTCATGGCGGTACGGAATCCACGCTCTGGAAGATCCATGGCGAGCGGCTGATCGATGACACCCGCCGGCTGCGGTTGAGCATCGCGTCGGTCGAGCTACCCGATGGTGTCCAGTTCGAGCAGTACGTCCTGCGGATGCCCAAGGCCGCCATGATGGTGGTGCTGGATGACAAGCAAGAGAACGTGTTGATGATGTGGCGACACCGCTTCATCATCGACCGCTGGGTCTGGGAGCTGCCAGGCGGCTATGTCGATCCTGACGAGGATCCGGCGGTGACGGCGGCGCGGGAGGTTGAGGAGGAGACCGGGTGGCGGCCGCGGAATGTCAAGCCGCTGGTGTCTCTGCAGCCCTCGGTAGGAACGACAGACGCCGAGAACCTGCTGTTCGTGTCCTACGGTGCCGACTACGTCGGTGAGCCGGAGGACATCAACGAAGCGGAACGGATCGACTGGGTGCCGCTCGACTCGATCCGCGAACGTATCGACACTGGCCAGATCATCGGCGCGGCGTCCCTCGTCGGTCTGCTGCACGTGCTGGCGTTCCAGGCCGGCTGATCTCGTCCAGCGGTGACACCCCGATCTCGATCAAGCTCTCGAACAGAGAGCTGACAGGCTTGACCTTCTGGTATGGCGCCAATTGCGTGCCCAGGTCCAGCAGGTAGCTGCCGCCGCGCATCGATCGCACCGACGCAGCGAGTGTCGTTGCCTCCATTCCAAGCGCGCAGGACTCCTCCAGCCGACGCTGGTCCGCCAGGATGGTGGCGAGGATGGCTGTGTTGAACAGACGGCCGCGCTCGTACCCGTCGGTCATCTCGAGGGAGCGCCGGGCGAAGGGTTCAGCATCCTCGGCAAGCCCCAGATCGCGAAAGGCGTGTGCGAATTTTGCTGCCAAGTAGGCGTGGTCGAAGTAGATGAGCCAGTGCGGTCGCTCTTCAGCGTCCGACTTATTGAACGCCTCCTCGGCGCGGCTCAGTGCAGCCAGACAACCGGTCTTGTCGCCCTGCAGCGCGAGGCCATGGGCTTCCATGACAGCCGCCTCAGCTTGCAGGAGCTTCGAGCCTGATCGTTTCGCGCTGTGCTGAGCTGCGAGCGCCAGGTCGACGGCGCTGTCGGGGGCACCGTGGAAGGCCGCCTGATGACTCATCCCGGCCAACATCTCGCTGGCGAGCCGTTCATCGTCGGCCTCATGACAGAGACGCAGCGCCTGACGCAGATGAGTGTGACCGTCGCCATGGTGGCCGGTGTCATATGCCATCCAGCCAGCTAAGTGGTGGAGTTCGGCGGCAGCCGCGAACAGGTCGGATCGGCCTCCGCCCGAGGTGCTCTCCCGCAACAGTGGTGTGACCGTCGAGTTCAGATACGAGCTCACGACCGAACGGCTGTGACCGCCGCCGTACCGGTTGTCGAGGCGACGGAAGACCTGCGTCATCTCGCGAATCTCGGTGCTGGCCTCTGGTCTTCCTCGGCTGATACGCCGGTTCGGGCTGGGCGCTGTCCCTGTCAGCAGGCTGGCCCCCACCGCAGTGAGACCCACGCCGGCCGACTTGATGAACTGCCTCCGATGCACTCCGTCTCCTTCGGCAGGTGATTGAGTCTGCACGATAGAGCGGCGGTCGGGGCGCGTGTATGCGTCGATGCCATGCTGGCTGTCGTGGTACTCGGCTGGCGCATGCGACGCTGTCGGACCGGCATGCTCGTTCCCAAGCCCGACGGGCCGAGCCGTCAGGTTGAACCACAGCAACTGCTCTGGGATGTGCAGGGCCTGGGCCCAGCGATCGAGCTTGTCGAGGTCGTGCACTGGTATCGCGCTGCGCTCGATCCGGCTGACCTGCCCCTGAGTGAGTCCGAGCCATTGGCCGACGAGCGCTTGCGTCGGTTCAGGGCGCTGGAGCTTGCGGTAGGCCAGTAGCAGCTTGCCGAAGTGTCGCTCAGCCGCAGCCTCGGCAAGGGCGTCAGCCTCCCAGAAGTCAGCTGAGAGACGCGGCGCCGCACGGGTCAGCTCGGGGGCACGCCGCTGGCACGGTCCACACTGGTCACCATCGTTGTCCGCTGCCAGATATGCACCGCATGAGGGACACAGCCGCCGCTGGGAGCGCGTCACAGGGGCAACACTACCCGTGACCATCTGCCGGTATGCGCGGCACGCATATCTTGCCTCGACCCCGCCGCGCATATGTATCGCCGTCGTTTCCCACCACGCAGCGTCATTGGATGGTGGTCGTCCGATAACCCAATCGACGGGGGTGAGGACCATGTATCACCTGATGTGGCCCCTCTGGCTGCTGGCCAGTGTGCTCTACGCCTTGATGCTCCGCGACATCGTCCGGGAGGTGCGCGGCGAATGACGACGCTCGCGGAGACTCCACAGCCGACCGAGCGGCGTGTGCGCGTCTGGTTCGGTGAGCATGTCATCGCGGACTACACCGCGGAGCCTGCCAAGGCCATTCGGTACCAGGCGGCCATGACGCGGCGTTTCTACAGCCTGCGCGTGACGATTGAGCCGGCTGTTCCGGTGGTGAACCAAGATGCTGCCGACTCGTGAACGGCCTGCACCGCCGCGGATGGTGGTCCCGGTTCTGGGAGCGCCTGATGGTCAGATTCCGCCGATGGATGGACGAGGAGCGGTGACCGACTACACGCGCCCGCTGCTCCTGGGGTACGCCCGACGTGACCTATATCTATCGGACCAGCACGTCGAGCGGCTGAAAGTTGAGTTGACGACCTTCGCGGCGGTCGAGGGCTTCGCCATGGGCTCGACGTATGTGGAGCAACGAGAGACCGCGCCAGCAGCCTTCAGCGCGCTGGTCGAGTCGCTGAACCGCTACGAACTCACCGCCGTCGTGATCCCGGACTGGCGGCACCTGGCCCTCATAGGTGAGCCGGAGCGCGTCAAACGAGAGTTCGAGCGGGTCACGGGGGCGCGCTTCATGCTCTACGACACCCCTTGAACTGGCGGAACCGGTGGGGAGTCGTCGTCCTCAGCCCCTCACGTGCAGCGGATCGTCTGCACACCCACCGGTTCCGTCATCGAGCGATCCCTGTCCGAGCTTCCTCCCCCGAGACCCCTGTCTCGGGCAGGGATCTTCAAGCCGGCTGGCGCGGGGCGTGAGGCGAGTCCCGTCCTGCGCCAGCCGTTCCAAACACCGAGGCCCGGACGGGGTCCTCGGTCACCAGCTGGCCGGAGGTTGGGCGTGAGCGCCTGGGCGAGCAACCTCCGGCCAGCCTTCCCATCGGCACTAGTGAGGCAGGCAGAACATGTCCCAAGTCGAACAGCTCAAGATGCAGCTCCACGGCCTAGCTGACCAATCCCGGCAAGGTGCGGGCAGCCTGGCGGGCTTCAAACAGCGCTTCGAGCAGTCCAGCCAGCAGATCCAGGCACTCATCCGCGGTACTGCGACGAGGGCCGACCAAGACATCGCCACCATGCTCGACGCGGCGGCCAAGTCCGTCGACCAAGCGGTGCAGTCGCTTCAGATTGCAGAGGCAGGCTGCCGCAGCTACGCCGACCAGATCTAGCCGGCCGAGGCGATCGGCATGCCCTCCGAGCTGCAACGGGTCGCACAGGAGCTACTCGACTCGTTGAACCAGATCGAGCGCATCGTGCCGTACCTGCACGACCGGGCACGAAAGTACCGCGAGGCTGCCGGATGGATCGGCGGTCTGAGCAGCAACCAGAACGCGCGCATGGCGGCGATGCAACTAGACGAGGCAGCTCGGCGCTCTGAGGAAGCCGCCCACTACCTGTTGCAGGCACATGCCCGCGGACGATCCTGGGTTGAGCAGATGGTCAGCGGTGCCCGGACAGCCGAACCGGCCGGTGATTCAACAGCCCCGAGGCCAGACGCGTCAGGCGGGAGCCCGCCGCCCGCAGAACGCCGGCAGAACGAGGACCAGGGCGAGCCGGAAGCGAAAAAGCCCGACAAGGCCGCGGGCGCCGGCGATGATGTCAGCCCGAAGGACGGGGCACCGGGAGGGCGAAGGATCACGGACGAGGAGGGCCACCGGATACAGCGCAAGTTGCCGATTCGAGAAGAGGTCCCCGTCACCAGCCCCAAGACCCGGGGAAAGTGGATTGACGAGAACGGCAACGAAGAAGATCTCGCTAGCGGTGAGCATGACGAGTTCGAGGACGTTAGAGACTTCCTTCGCGGGAAGGGTCTTCTACCACCAAAGGGCAATGTCACCACGCCGTCGCATGTCGAAGTAAAATTCGCTATGCGGATGCGCCAACGTGGACTGATGCATGAAACCATCATCGTGAACAAATTACCCTGTACCGGCAAGTGGGGATGCGAGAGGTTCCTACGCTATATCCTTCCACCGGGAGCCACCCTGACGGTCTTCGGTCCAGATGGATTCAAACGCACGTACACAGTACCTGACCTGAACAAGACGGAGCAACCATGAGCAACGTTGAGGTGTATTTCAAGAACGGCCACGGTGACGACCCGCTCATCCTCACCAACGCCGATGATGCCGACGCGCTGATTGACGCAATGCTGACAGAGTCCTTCAACAACTCAGTTGCAGCGCTCTACGACCTTGACCGCCCCTCTGTTGAGGGTGCTCCCGATATCCCCGACCACGAGCTCCGTGTTGCGGTCGATGCGAAGGAAAACGTTGGCGGTATCCGCTACGCCGGCGGCGACCACGATGACGTGAGGTACGTACCGGGAGCCACGAGCGACCGCGACGAGATGTTCTATGTCTACATGGATCACGGCGAGGGCTGGCCGAAGGACTCGGTCGTCAGCATCGAGCAGGTGCGCCAGGCGGTACGGGAGTTCGTCGAGGGGAACGGCTCGCGGCCGACGTCATTCGAGTGGCGGGAATGGCCAGACGGCGTGATCTGAGGGCACATAATGCCAGGGCTTGCGGAACCGTCACAACTAGGCCCACCACTGACTCATCTCTTACCTCAACCTTGGATACTCCGATGCTTCAAGGGCGCAAGGGTTCTACCGCCTCACTATTCAGGCAACTTGACAAACGTTCCAGTGGTCGCCGATGTCATCTGAACCAGATCCTTCGGTGAGAGTTCAATCTCAATACCTGTAGCACCTCCGCCGACCAGCACAGTTGGATAGTTCAGCACTGCCTCATCCAGCAGAACCGGGATATCGGCAGGAGCCCCGAGGGGGGAGACACCATTACGTGGGTAGCCGAGACTCGAATTGAGAGCTTCCGGCGATGCCACCTCCATTCGGCCATAGCCTAGAGCCGCGGAGGCTGCCTTAAAATCAACACGTGCATCAGACGAGCAGCACAAGAGGGCGCGGCGTGGACTTGCGGACTTCTCAGTCAAGAACAATGTTTTTGTGATCTGCGACTGAGGAATGCCCAATGCGAGAGCAAAGTCACTTGGACTTTCGATCGCCGCGGAGAGAGCATCGTGGTCGCGAATAACATATTTCGCCCCACCGGCCGTGAGGGCATTCTTAACATTCTCATGGATAGTATTCATGTTTTTACTATATCATCCTGCAAGTCGTTTGATTAGATCGTCCCGCACTCGGCTCGGAATCATAGGGGCAAATTGCGCAAGGTATGCTTCTAAGTGATGGGGTGAACCGACCAGGAACGGCAAGTCGAACGGAACCATGTATCGGATTGCCAAGAGCGGAACCGGCGCGACGAGAGGACGGAACCCGTCGTTCCAGAGGCCAGGTTGCTCGCAAGCCGGGTGGAACTGTCCGACCATCAGGCCTTGGGTCACGAAATCATCTTTCAATACCGCTTGCAGCCTGTCGAGTTCGGTTGAATTGTTCGGGTCAAAGAATGGCAGTGCGACCAGGATTGTGAGCAGTTGCTTCTCCTTTTCGTTCAGAGATACAGCCAGCTCGGCATGCCAGTCCTTATATTCGAGGACTTCTTCTGCCAGATCCTCGATGCTCGCCTCTGTCTCCCGGCACGCCAAATAGAACAAGTTGCGGTCGATCGAAGGACGAGTGAAGGGACACACTGGTCCGGTACGTCCGAGATCGGGGTGACCATTCACCAGAAACTTTTGGGACCAGTCGGCAACGATCTGCAGAGTCTGGATCGAGGAATCACCGGAGGTATCAGTTTCAAGGTCGTGAATTGACCATAGGTACCGCCCATTACGCCATCGCACAGTTGTCTGCCCTTCTCGCGGCAAGCATCACATCCACCGTGGATGTTGCGAGAAGGCTAGAAACCTTACTGCCTGCTTGCCGAGTGGCGAGCAGGCGGACGGCAGGGCTACCAGACCCAAGCGAAGCCGTATGACCACTGCGGCGTCAAGCCCTCGAATGAGTGGCTGTAGAAGCCACTCTCAGCGATCTCGAACTCCCCACCCGATGGTGGGTGCTCTGCGTCGATCGTGTCCTGAACGGCGAAGCGCCAGATCTTGCCGGGGAGCTTTGGTGCCCGGAACTGAGCGCCGAGCTTCATGTCGCAGGCTCCGCCGCGAGTGTTGTGGAACACCAAGATCGGTCGGACTGGCTGATCACTGGTGACGAGTATGCGGAAGGTGAGGATATGGGGGTTCTCGTCTGTTGGTGAAAGGTCTCGGCCGAGGTCGAAGTACGCCTGAAGGGCGCCGGTAGGGCTCTCGCGGACTTCGGCGAGTGTGCCTCCGCTGATTGCTTCAGCTCTGAGCACGCCAGGTCGACGATCTGAGCTGTAGGTGTGGCCCGTGTAGTACATCCGGGTTCCCGGTGTCACGGCTCGGATGACGGCAACACACTTGAACTCCTCGATGACACCTCGCCCGTCGATCGTGCAGTACGCCTCGTTGGCCTCCACGAAGTAGTGTCGCTGAACCTCGCTGTGATCGGTCACCTGGCTCATGTCACGTGGTGGAGCGAGTTCGAGCGGCTCCGATTGGCTGCCTTGCCGCCGGCCTCGCGCCATGTCATCAGTTGCCGCCCGCATCTGGCGATAGAGCGATCGGAGCAGCGCACCATCGCCGCCCAACGCGATGTAGGCCTCCACCAGTTCTTCGGACGGTGCCGTGTGCCCGTTCTCCACGTTCGAGATGTGTCCCGATCTGAAGAATTTGTCGGCCTCCCCGTCTTTGGGAATACGTCGAGAGCTGACGCCCAAATCGTCACGCGTCCGACGTAGCGCTGCGCCTAGGCGCACGTGGGCATCACTGATACGGGCTCGATCTGACCCACCCGGGCTATTCACTGCAACACCTCCGGGAATTCGCGGGTTCCGGAGTATCGATCGTGTTCGCGGATCAACTCTGCCAGGAAGACTCGCATCGAGGAATCGATTTCGGACTCGCTGAGGTCTCGTAGTTGTGTGCGCACCTGAAGGTAGTGCCGCTCTGCGATTGTGTTAATTATCGCTTCTGCCAGATCTTGGTCGAGCTTAACGGCGGTCCTGATCAGAGTTGCAGTAGCTACGGCATTCCCATCTGAGCAGACGAGGCGTACGACGTTGCCGAGTTCACGACTCCAAGCCTCTTTCCCTAGACCAAAGAACCCGCCTTGCGCTAGGCGCTCTAAATAGTCATTGAGGAACACACCGGCTCCTCGTGGCTCAGATTGGCCATACTTCCGCAGGTAATCGCAGACCACTATGAAAGACATGACGCCGACGAAGACTTCTTCGTTCTCCAGTTCGTACAAGCCAAGAGTCCGCACCGTTGGCCAATACCTCTCGTCGGCATCAGCGCGGAGGCACAGGATACGCAGCATTGCGGTCGCGCATTCAGCACCGGTGGATACGGCAACAGGAGGATCGGTCGCCTTTCTGACTACGGGTGGCGTATCCTCAGGCCGGACTTCGATGAATCGAGCTAGATACTCCAACTGTCCGGATACGTCCCCGGTTGGAGTTTCCTTCCAAAGATGCTTAATCAGCGGGTTGAGGAGTTCTGGATCATCGAGGGATTCGAGAACCGGCCGCAACTCTTGCCAGGGGATACCGCTCGCCCTAGCTCCCATCAGCGTTCCCAACAAGGAAACGCCCTCCCGCCTTGCCTGTTGGTCGCCTGCGAGCAGCTGGCGTGCGTGCGCCAGAAGTTGAGGTCCATGTCGGTCTAGCCGACCTTCGCGTCGTTCGGCAGACGTGATGATCTTATTGAGGTTCGCAATTCGGTTGGTTTGGGCTGCGACTGAAACAACCGCGTTAAAGACAGTCTCACTCCTGGGCATGTGCATAGCCTGTGTAGAGAACAAGACGTCAAGTTGATGACGGGAGAGCGATCCTGGGTTCCGTTCGATCGCCCTCATGAACCGTTCGGCAGCAAGCGCATGATGATCTGCCGCCGCAGGTGCTATCCGCAGTAAACGATCGTCAGCTGTCCAGTCTTGAGATTCGAGTTGGTTGGGAAAAACGCGAGCAAGGGTGCCGTGCGGAAGCGCAGCCTGTGCGAACAGGTCCAGCAGAAGCGCTTGACGGCTGTCGATTCGACGCTTTTGGGCGGCATAGCCGACGGTCGCAAGGGCAGCCCTTGCTGCTTCTTCGAGCACCACGGAACTTCGTGAGGTCGAGTCGACGATAGTCCGAAGCACTACCTGACCGACCGAATCACGTACCCGCGGAACAGTTGCGTTTAGTAACGCTTCGACACCCGATGTAATCCAGGCGTCATCCGTAGAATCTACGATGAACTGTCCTATGGCGCACAGGTCGCATTCGACCTCGAACGTGGATATCCCCGCATCAGGATTGGTCGCCTGAGTGAGGAATCCACGCCATTCACCCAAGTCTGACCATGTATTTGCGCGGCGCCATTCGGCTGCGATCAGGCGACCCAGCCTGACAGCATCTGGGTGGTGCGACCTGGTTTCCGTGTCGAGTGTCCTGACTACTTCTTTCAGAAACTGCGGATCGCCGATCTCGGGCCATTGTTCGACTAGGTAATCGAGTTCGATGGGTGCGCTACTACCGGTCTGGGTCAGCATTGCCACGAGCGTTGCACGGACTAGCGAGCGCGCCTGTGGTGCGATGTTCTTCAAGACCGCGAGCAGGCCATGGCGCAGACTGTCTTCAAGAGATCCGTCGATCGCTTGGAGAGGGTCGAGATAGGCCAGTGCATCGGCGACGTCGCCAGGCACTCTCAGTGCGAGCCGAGCCAGCGCGTGCAAGACAGACGCTCGTACCTGCGGTTCAGCGGTCGTTTGCCAGATGAGCATGAGTTGGCTGATGGTCTGGCCGGGGGTCTTCGTCGCAATCGTCGGCAGGATTCGGCTGGCGCGTTCTAGCGCCGCTGGACCAACGCTCCGCAGTCTCGTGATTGCGTCTGTCAGCAAGTCTGGATGGTGCGCCCACGCCACAACCCCGATCGCCCGAACAGCTTCGGTGTTGGCGCTGACAAGTGCGTCGGCCGCGCGCTGCGCCGGCTGACGTAGGAGCGGGTTTCTGCCTGCAAGGATGAGCGTCTGTTCGAGGACCGCGCCGACGAACAGGTCGCCGCCGTGATCCGTGGTTCTAGCTACGAGGGTGTCGATCTTTGCTGCAGCGGATGCTGCAAGTACGCCTTTGGCTGCGGCGAACTCGAACATGGTCTGGTGGAAGTACCCAAGCTGCTCTCCGTTGCGTACCAGCGTTCCGCGCTCAAGCAGAATGTCAATTCCGGTACGAATGGTTTCTGATGCGACGATTGGGTCGACGGTATGGGTTACCTCGTACAGCGTGTTCACAGCCAGTTCCGGCAATCCACATGCGAGTAGCGCTAGCCCAGTCCGTCCCGACAACGCACTCAGATCTTCGACAGGGTTGGCCCGCAACGCGATGGCCGTCTCCGATCGAGCATCGCGCCTCACCCTTCGATCCCAATAAGCTTCAAACAGTCCAGTCACATCTACGTCGGTGAGCTCGGGCTCCGCTGGTGTCGAGAGGTCGAAGAGCATCCGAAGTAGCAGTGGACTGCGGCAGACCTCAGTAACCGGCAGTCCACGTGCCGTAGCCCGCCTTATGTGTTCAGCGATATCGGCTGCGGGAACCTGTGGGCAGAACCGACCCGCTAGTGCGGTCACAGCCTTGTCGAGTTCGACGTCGTCGTATGGCTGAAGATCCTCACGCCGCAGCTCGTCGTGGCTGAGCTGCGTGACCTCTTGAGGTCTGGTCGAATAGACGCCGCTGAAGCCTCGCACCGTTAGCGCATCGACCAGGCGCAGAAGTGCTTGCCGCGAGGACTCCTCATGCAGCATGAGGTCAACAGTGTCGAGCAGGAGGATGGGCTGTCGATCAGCCCGCCGGATCTCCTCGAAGGCCTCGATGATCGCCTCGGCCGGCCGCAGTGCAGCATCCTGCTGTAATAGCCAGGTTGTCGGAAGCAGGACAGTGACGAACCCGTCATGCTCGGCAAGTGCCCGGTGCAAGGACCACAGCAGACTACTCTTGCCGCTACCCGCTTCGCCGACGACCGCTCGAGGCCAAGGATGTGTGGTGCGCTGGATCTTGGTGAGCAACTCAGGCTCGACGGTGCGGGTCACATAAAGCTGGGCGTCGACTTGCACCTCGCGAACGTACGAGGACGAGACCTGGAGTAGTTCTTGAACTCGGGTTGACCACTCGGATCGTCCATCGCGACGAGCCATTGCTGCGCGAAGCAGCTCGGGCCGGCGCAGTGCCTCCCGAACGGCCCTAGCAAGCTCCGCAGCGTACTCGTCTCGCTGGTTGCGTCCAGATCGCTCGTTTTGGGGTCGTGTTGCCCGGGTGGTGTCGATTGCCCGCTCGTACTGCCATTTCGCCCAGGAGAATCGGCAAATTTGAGAATCAAGATCCACGTGTTTGCCGCGGTGCGCCTCCTGAATCTGCTTGAACTCGCCCCCATCCGGGCCGCCATCGAGGTAGAAGTAGCCCTTCGCCCCTGCCAAGGCTGCAGCCTGGGCAGTCCTCAGCGCCGGTTGTGACCGGTCAGGCGAGGTGGCGAGGTCGATCGCAGCGCCAACCAGTCGCTTGAGCGCATCGTCGTCAACCCGCGGCACGGCGTAGGTCGTGGCCAAGTCGTAGAGCACGGGGCACGTCGTCACAGTTAGCTTTTCAGTGTTCCGCTCGAACTGGGCCCGTAACTCAGCGTCAAGCGCCGCGTCGTCCAGGTCCATGGATCGCATCCTACTGACTACTGCTCTCGCAGGTTGTTGTGGAAAGACCTACACAGCAAACAGAGGTCGCAGGCGTTGGAATACTTGCATTTTTGTTGGAACCTGTCATAAGTAGGTGCGGAGATTGGCTTCTTGCAAAGGAGGCCGGTCATGGCACCTGTCACCGCTGAAGACGCTGAGATCTGGATGAGTCGCACTGCGCTCGATTTCCTGGATCAGTCCGTCGCAAGCGAAGTAGCTAGACGTGCGCAGCTCCTGGACGACGAAGATGTCCAGGGACTGTGGTGGCTATCGCAGTACCTACACGTGTGGATCCTCAAAGGCCCTGGCCTGGCGTACTGCTCACGCCCCGCGGTGGGGCATTACCCCCATCCCTACGAGTTCTGCCTCGATGTGCTCGCCCGTGCGATCCACTACAACGGCGGCCGAGAGTGCATCTCTCGGTTCCCCTCGATGTGGCACGACTGCGGGCTGCACCAGCGAACCGCTCCGCCCTTCATCACGAAGCCGGAGTTCGAGCAGATCCTGCTAGCCGGCCAAGACGAACGCAGTCGGCTACACAGCGAGTACATCGCATCACAGCAGCTCGACAGCTGACGTATTTCAACCCTTACACCCGCCAATCTCCAACACCCGCCCAGGCAGCCTGGGCGGGTTTTCCATTTCCCTCTCAGACGAGGACCCAATGCTTTCCAGTCGCCCTTCCAGTCATTCCATTGAACCTTCCAATAGATCGCTCGCAGTGCACACACACCGGCTCTTACGTTGTCGCTGTCCACAACGGAAAGGCCCACTCAAAGGGCGATCAAAATGGAATCGAGGTGAACCAAAATGGAGTGGCACTGCCTCATGGGAGACAACAGCGGCAACCAGGACACCACCCCGACGCTGCTCGCCATCGTCATGGCGATGTTCTTCTTCCCGGGCATTCGCTGCTAAGCGGAAGACGGGCTTAACGGTTGGTCGCCACGAGCCCGCCTCCGCCTCTAGCAGGCAGCCTGCGACAGCAGGGCTTACCTGTTTCAAGGGTACGCCCCTCACCTAGGAGGTGAAAAGGCCGGTGGGCCTGGTCGGGCAAATACCGCCGACCGGGCCCACTGCATTTCGCCCCAATTGCTGATTTGGCGTGGTTTGTGGTTGGAGCCAAACCGCGCCATCCACAGCAGCATTTCAAGACCGTGCACCAGCAGAAGGGCGCATTACCGTGAGACTTCCTACAATCCTCTTGCGCACGTACATCCTCTTTAGTCTTGTGTTCGTAGCCCTGCTCGTAGGCTGCGGCTCGCAACCCGGCGTCGACCACCTCAGCGTGGACAAGGTGACTCTCAAGAGCTGCCCGAAAGACATGAGGTATGCCACCAAGATCGACCTGGACGTTAGCGGCAGCGGCCGGACGCCTGAGCTGGACGGCCCCCGTCTCAACATCATCAAGGAACAGGCCCGCACCACCGCGATCTGCGGCGGACATCTGCTCGTGACCGTGTTCTCCGCGACCAGCGCGGCCACGGTCGCCCTGTACGACGATGAGCTCACGCTCCCGGGCGCGACCGACAACGCCCGGCTCCGCCGCGTCTCCAAGCTGATCGACGACATCAGCGAGAAGGTCACCGCGGCCTACCCACCGGCGATCAAGAAGGTGTCGCCAGCCCACAGCGACATCACCGCACAGTTCCGATTAGCCGCCGAGTACCGCACCCAGCTCGGCTCGGACTACCGCCTGCGTCTGGTCATCCTGACGGACGGACTACAGACCGTCGGCCGCCGGGTGACGACGCCTATTGAAATCGCCCAGGCCCGCGCGGTCGGCATGACCGTCAACGTCCCCCGCTTGCCCGACGCCACCGTCACGGTCGCCGGTGTCGGCAAGGTGGCAGCCGGGTCGGCTCCCAGCTCAGGGATGACAAACGCCCTCATCGGTTTCTGGGACGGTGTCTGTCGCCGTTCCCAAGCCGCGCAGTGCACCATCGTCACCGACTACATCGCGGGCCGGTGACACCGTGAGCCGCCACGACCTACACGCTGTGGATGCAGCGACCGAAGAGGCCGACTCGATCATCCTCCAGCAGATCGACCGCGCCGGAGCTGTCCCCCGGCCGGACAACATCAAGGAGTTCCACTCCGAACGCGAGTATCACGCCAAGGCGCAGACCCAGACCGAGACATACACAGCGGACGGGGAGGCTGCCGCCCGCGACGCGGCGGTGACCGCGGCTGGCCTGGAGTCGGCCGCCACCGCCGCAACCGGCCTCATCACTGGAGCAGCGTCGAGCGTCGAGACGGCGCGGGAACAGCTCGCCCACGCGCTGCGCACGCTCGGCCACCTCGCCCGGCGGGACACGCCGGCCAAAGTTCGCTACTGGATCTGCCTCGTTGCGCTTTGCCTTGGTGACACGGCCGGGATCCTCGGCGCGGCCATCACCTTGGGCGAAATCCCGCTCGTGGCACTCGGGCAGGCGGTCGCTACCGGCGTCGCCGCCATCACCGCGGGACAGGCCGGAGCCGACCTCAAGGACCTCCGTCTAGCCCGCATCCGGCAACGCGACCTCGAGGAACTGACTGAGGACGAGCAGCGCTATCGCCAATTCTTCATTGGCGTCGAGGCCGGCGTTTCCACCATGAAGCTGATCGGAGCCTTGAGCGCGACCATCGTCGCGATCATCAGCGTCGGCATCTTCTGCCTCAGGCTGTCCGTCGAGGGTCTGACCTCGGGCATCGCCTTCGGCATGCTGGCCGCCGCCACAGCCCTCGGCTCGTTCTTGGCGAATTACAGCTACGCCGACGAGATCGCCGACTACCTCGCCCGCACGGAGCGCACGTACGCCAAGGCGATCAAGACGCACAGCAAGCTCGCCGCTGATCCGGCCGTCCAGAAGCGGGCGGAAGCTCTTGCCGGTGCGGCGTCGATCAAGACGGAGCACACTCACCGTGGGCGGGCGGCATGGTGGCAGCTCCAGGCACTGTCAGCACGTATCCTCCGTCGCAATCCAGGGGTTGCTGGCCACGGTGTAGCCGCTGAGCAGCCGGAGGTCATCGGGCGACGATTCCGCGGTGATGCCGCATGATCCGCACCGTTCAAATCCGACCAGCTCATCTACTGGCAGCCGAGCTGCGCTGGACCTCCGGCAGCGTGGCGACCAACCGGCCGAAGGTGTCCTACCAGCTCGGCAACCCCGGCCGCCCGTCGCCGGAGCCGACACTCACGATCGTCATCACGGACGACTCCGGCTCGGTCATCGGCCCGGCCGGAGCCGACCCGGTCTCCAACCGCTACGAAGAGGCCTGGCGCGCTTTCCGAGCGATCGGTCGGCGCGGTGCCGGGCACGAACTCGGCGCGGTGCTGCACTTCGACACCCCAACCAGCGGCGACGTCCCACCGATGCCACTCACCAGGGTCGGACTGCAACGGCTGCGCTCCGGTCTCCATGTCCCGCGCGACGCTGCCGGCACCAGCTGCCTCGGCGCTTCCCTCAAGGCCGCTACGGACATGGCGGACCGCTACGCGAACTACGAGGCCACCTTGATCGTGCTTAGCGACTTCGAGTTGTACGACGACAACGTCTCCCATGTGCTCGATGACCTGGCCGACTTCCCCGGCGACGTCCACGCCGTCATCCTCGGCGGAACACGAATGGACGGCGTTCTCCACGACCGAATCCACGTCACCCGGGCGAACTACGACGACCCGCCCGGAACCGTCGCACGGGCCGTTTTCGGCGGTCTGACGGCACGCCGTCCCGGTAGTTGGGTGGCCGACCAATGACCGACGACCCGGCCCCTAACCGCGACCCGTTCCGCTGGATCTGGCGCGCCAGCTTGTTCCTCTTCGGCTCTGTCGTGCTGCTCAACCTCGCCGTCGCCTACCTCAAGCCGATCATGCCGTGGCTCATCGGCGCGGCGGGCATCGCGCTCGTGCTGTGGGTCGTGGTCGCGGTCATCCGATGGCGACAGAATCGTTGGTGAATAAACAACGAAATATTGCATATAAACAATAGGGCGACCACCAGGGAACGGCCTGTTCCTATCGATGTTGTGGAATCTTGAAAAACTATTGGCCGTTGCGTGCGTGCAACATATAACTAATACAGAATGTTGCACGCACGCAACGGAAAGGAGGATATATATATGAGCAAGAAAAGAAGGGGTAAGAACCCGAGAGATACACGCGAGTACAGGCTGTCAGTCCGTGCCGTGCGACGTGAAACTCCAGACATCAACAAGCTGGCTCGCGCCATCATCGACCTAGCGATGGCGCAGGCCGAACGCGAAGCACAAGCCGAGCAGGAAGCTCAAACAGTGACCGAAGTCGCCGACGACGACAAATCGAGGGACGCCAGTGAATAGACACCTCGATGAACTGGTCTGGTTGCAACTACACTTCCAACGGCCAGTTGCACCGCTCCGTGTACTAGAACTTCTCCAGCTCTGGAGCGGCGACCCGCGTAACCCACGGCTCGTGCTGGAGGCGCGATCCGGACGGACCTTGCAGCTTTTGCTAGGGGTCCCCCGTCGAGCCGAGAGCAACATCAAGGCAAGCATTCACGGGTTGATCTCCGGCACCCGCTTCACGACCGACGACGTGCACCGGCCGCCCGTGTCGCATGCGGCGTCAGTTCGACTGACCAGCCATAGCCGAGCACTGCGCACCGACGACCCCGAACCGTCGACGCGCGCCATCCTGGCCGCGCTCGGACGAGTAGCCGGTAGCGAGGAGGTGGTGCTACAGCTCGTCCTCGGCCCCCGCAAAGCGGCCCGAGCAGTTCCGGCCCGACAGGCACCATCCTCGGTGCTCGGCCCATGGCCGGCGGATCGGACCGACAGCGAAGCCCGCAACGCCCTACGCGCCAAGCAGAAGCTGTCCGGCTTCGACTGCGCCATCCGACTCGGTGTCACAGCCCAGAGCCCACAGCGCCGCCAAACCCTTATCGCGGGCATCTTGAGCGCGCTGCGCACCACGGAAATGCCGGGCGTCCGCATCCGCCTCGTCCGTGAAACGTCCCGGAAGATCAACGCCGGGCAGAGCCCGTGGTGGTGGCCGCTCGCCCTCAACAGCGCCGAAGTCCTCGGCCTCATCGGCTGGCCCATCGGTGACTCGGACTTCCCCGGCGTTCCCGGACTGCACCCCCGTCTCCTCCCGCCATCCGACCAGTTGGCCGCGACGCCGGATCGAGTCGTGGCCAGCGCGACCGCTCCCGGTCACAGCGAGGCCATCGGTCTCGACGTGGGCGGATCCCTTCGACACACCTGGGTGCTCGGCCCGAACGGCACCGGCAAGTCGACCTTGCTCGCCAACCTGGCCGCGCAGGACATCAGCGCCGGGCGCGGCGTCATCGTGATCGAGCCGAAAGGCGACTTGGTCACCGACATCCTCGAGCGGATACCAGCACACCGGATGAACGACGTGGTCATCCTCGACCCGACCGACAACACCCCTGTCGGGCTCAATCCGCTCAGCGGTAGCGGCCGCGAAGAGACCCGAGTCGAAGGGCTGCTCAGCGTCTTCCGCTCGCTCTACGCCGACTCATGGGGACCACGCACACAAGACGTCGTGCACTCGTCACTTCTCACGCTGGCACGGCGCGGTGACGCCTCGATCGCTATGGTGCCGCTGCTGCTGACCAACACTGGCTTTCGCCGCTCTGTCGTGCGTCGAGTCGCTGCTGCCGATTCCGTTGCTCTTGGCCCGTTCTGGGACTGGTATGACGCGCTGTCGGACGGCGAGCGCGCCACCGTCATCGCGCCGGTGATGAACAAGCTCCGCCCGTTCCTGCTGAACCCTGGTCTCCGCGCCATGGTTGGGCAACGGCAACCGCGGATCACCATGAGCCAGATTCTGCAGGAAGGCAAGATTCTGCTTATCCCGCTCCGCAAGCAGATCGTTGGCGCCGAGGCATCCCGGCTGATCGGGTCACTCGCCGTCGCGGAGCTGTGGCAGGCCATCCAAGGCCGGCTCGCGCTCCCAGCCGGAGCACGGCGACCGGTTATGGTCTACATCGACGAGGTACAGGATTACCTCCATCTACCGACCGACATGGCCGACGCCCTGGCCCAAGCTCGCGGGCTAGGTGCCGGGTTCACGCTGGCTCACCAGTACGCCACGCAGCTGTCGCCCGCGATGCGCGCCGGCTTCGTCGGCAACATCCGCTCGCGCATCGCCTTCCAACTCGCCCACGACGACGCCACCCTGCTCTCCCGCGGTCATCCAGAACTCACCGCCGACGACTTCACCGCCCTGCCCGCCTTCCACGTCTACGCCAGCCTGGCCACCAGCAACGGCCAGGTGACGCCCTACGCGTCCGGCCGGACCTCGGCACTCCCCTCGCCATCCAGCGTTCCCGACGCCCTGCGTCGCCTCAGTCAGACCAAGTACGGCCAGGCCCTGGATCAGGTCGAGCGTGAGCTTGCCGAGCTGGTCGAAGTGGAAGCCGCCAGCACCGATACGACAGGTGGCAGCGGCCGGAAACGGAGGACGTCATGACCGACTTCCCCGACACCCCAGAGCTTCGCATCGCTCATCCTGTCGCGTCGAGCAACAATCCACATACCCACAGGTCGGTCGGCGAAGACTCCCGATTAAGTGTCCGGAATAGTTCTCCCATCTCCGATGATCAACTACCCGCCACCCACCCCAGCAAGCAGCGAACCGGCCGCCTCGACCTCGCCAGTCTCCGCCACAACCTCAGTGCCCGAGATCTCGCGATTTTGCGCTCGATCTCGGCCCACCGGTTCCTGACCACCAAACACGTCCGCGCCCTGCACTTCAGCGACCACGCCTCCGAACTCAGCGCCACCCGCAGCAGCAACCGAGTCCTCCGCCGACTCAGTCGAGACAAGCTGATCGCCGCTCTCGATCGACGCGTCGGCGGCGTCCGCGCTGGATCTGCTGGGTACGTCTGGCGCGTCACCGCTGCCGCGTACCGACTACTCCAGACCGAAGACGGTGAGGGTGTCTCGCGCCGGTACCGGGAACCGTCCCAACGGCTGCTCGCTCACACCCTGGCCATCGCGGACACCCACGCTGCGCTCAACCGGGCCGCAGGCGGTGACAGCCTCGAACTCGTCACCGTGCAGGTCGAGCCCGGGAGCTGGCGACGCTTTCTCGGCATCGGCGGCGAGTCCCGGCTCCTGCGCCCAGACCTGGCCGTGGTCACCGCGCAGGGCGACTACGAGGACCACTGGTTCATCGAGGTCGACCTCGGCACCGAGCACCCACCGACCGTCGTCCGCAAGTGCCACCTGTACGAGGACTACCGCCGCAGCGGCAACGAGCAAGACGCCCACGGGCTGTTTCCCCGCGTGCTCTGGATCGTCCCGAACCAGCAGCGCGCCGACAAGCTCACGGCGGCGATCGCCGACGCCAAGCTCGACCCGGACCTGTTCCGGGTCGTCACCACCGACCAGCTCATACCAGCCGTGATCGGAGGCGCGGCATGATCCGGCCTCCACGAAACAAGATTTTGATTGGCGACGCGCTGGAGCAACTGCGCCGTCTGCCGAGCGAATCAGTAGACATGGCCCTGACCTCGCCCCCGTACTACCAGTTAAGAAACTACGGGGTGACCGGACAACTTGGGCAAGAAGCCAACATCCACGAGTGGGTCAGCAATCTCACCGCGGTTGCCGCAGAGGTTCGCAGAGTCCTCACCCCGACCGGAACATTTTGGCTCAACGTGGCGGACCGGTACTCGATCCACGACAAGGAGGGCTCTCCGAGGAAGAGCCTGCTCCTGGGGCCGGCGCGACTGTCAGCCGCCCTCGCGGCAGACGGCTGGTTGGTGCGGAATCAGATCATCTGGAGCAAGACCAACCCCATGCCGTCAAGCGTCCCCGACCGGCTGACCACCACCTACGAGGTCGTCTATCTGCTCACCAAGCAGCGAAGCTACTTCTTCGACCTCGACGCCATCCGCGTTCCGCACACCAGCAAGGCCACCACGCCGCAGGCATCCGCCAAGGACAGCATCCCGAGACAGTGGCGCGCTCGCAGTACCGACAACATCCGCGGATTGGTGTCACTCAAACAGGCGGGCATCGTGGGACACCCGCTCGGCAAGAACCCCGGTGACGTCTGGCAACTGCCGACCAGCAGCTACCGAGGCGCGCACTTCGCCACCTTCCCAGAGCGTCTAGCCGAACGGGCCATTCTTGCCGGCAGCCCTGAGGCGAGATGTTCCAACTGCTTCAAGCCACACCGGCGGATCACGCGGCGACTCGGCGCTACCGCCATCCGCGGGGCACTCCTGGCGACCTGCACCTGTCAGGCTCCGAGCGAACCGGCCATCGTGCTCGATCCGTTCATGGGTGCTGGCACGACTGCGGTTGCCGCTGAGAAGCATGGCCGCGACTGGCTGGGCGTCGAGTTGAAGCCTGAGTTCGCAGAACTAGCGGACAGTCGTATCGCCGCCGCCAGATCTTCCCGAGCATCCCCGGAGAGCACGGCCGCATGACGGCCGCGCTCTTCCAAACCCAACTACAACACCGAAAGGAGGTGACATGAGTGAACAACTACCCCCACCACAACCAAACGGCGAACACGGCGTCAACACCTACGGCACCGACGATCCAGAGAAGCAAGCCGAGATCGAGGCCGCCCGCACCGCGGCGGCCGAGGAGCGCCGAACCAACCGAGAGAAGCTGGAACGCTACGTCAGCTACGGCCTCAACGAAGAGGATGCCGCCGGACTCATCGAGCACGAAGAAATGCTGGCTGCTCGCCGGGAAGCTCTCGCGGCCAGCAATCCCGAAGAGGGCGAAGCGGACAAGCGCGCCCGTCCGCGGATCTACGTCCGTTCCCTGGTCGACCACGCCGAAGGCCATGACATCGGGGACTGGATCGACGCCGGCCAAGACCTCGAGGACATCCAGCGTGACGTGCACTCGATCTTGTCCCGCTCGCTGCACGCGCACTGGACCGGCGAACCAGCCGACGAGTGGGCCATCCACGACCAAGAAGGCTTCGGGCACATCGAGTTGTCGGAGCACGAGCCTTTGGAAGTCGTCTGCGCGATCGGGAAGGGCATCCATGAGCACGGCTTGGCCTTCGCCGCCTGGGCGGAGATTCACAACCAGCTCAACGGTGGCATCGACATCCACACACTGGCCCGCTTCTCCGACGCGTACCTCGGTGACTTCGAGAACGCCGAGGCGTACGCCGAGCACATCGTCGAGGAGATGAACGGTGATGCCGCGCTGGCCGAGCTCCCGGACTGGCTACGCGAGATCGTCCGCCTGGACTACCAACGCATGGTCGAACAGCTGAACACGGCGCCCGACGTACACATCGTGGATCACGACCGCGGCGTCTGGGTGTTCGACTGCCGAGTCTGATTCCCCCGCTGCACATTGGCAACTCGATACGGAGACCGACCGCTCGTCGGTGCCGTGCAGCCGTTAAGTCATCCCATCCCGAGATGGCCGGCTGCACCAACACCGAGGAGGTAACTCGCTATGAGCGAGGAAGAGAACCCGACCAGGCCGCAGAGCTACAAGACGATCGGGGTGAAGCTCCAACACCCGATCCACGCTCAGCTGAGTGCCGTCACCGAGATCGACGACATCCCACTTCAGGTGGCGTTGGTCAGGGGCGCAAAGCTCCTGATCGAGTCCAGGCGAACCGATCCGAAGTTCCAAGCCAAGGTTGCCGCCCGATCCGAACGGATCAAGCGAGAGGCCGAGGCGCAGGTGCTCGCGATCTCTTCGCTGCTCGACGCCGGTACGCCAGACGCTGTCCCCACTCCCGAAGAGGGGGCACGCCTGGAACAACTGGAAGCGGCAATCAGCCTGGGCGAACAGGCGGCCGAGCTCGCGGCAGAGGTTTCCACACCGGAAGCTGACGCCGCCGAGGACGCCACCACCTCGAACGACGGTACGTCGTCGGACGAGGAGACAGCCGGGCCGCCGGCCGAGTCGGAAGCCAAGAAGACGACCCGGCGGCGGGCGTCCACTGCGAAGAGCTGAGTGCTCTTCGGTGACCACCGTCCCACTCCCCTGAGGGGTTGAGCGGGACAACCATCCACGGGTGGGAGGCGAGAGCGCACGATGCGCCCGCCTCCCACCCAATAATCCCGAAATCATACAAGGAAAGGCTTTCCTTGTTGCGTCAATTTTCGTTGTGAAATCGGCCATTGTCGTTGCACGCGTGCAACGACCGGCGGATAATTAGAACGAAAGGAATTGAATTAATACAGGGAGCGCGTGATGAGCACAGAGGAACATTTAAAACTAGCTAACATTATCAAGGAAGCACGGCAGGAGAAGGGATACTCAGCAAGTGAGCTTGCCCGCCGTGCAGGGCTACAGCCCAGCACCGTGACCAGAATCGAGGCAGCGCAACTTCAGCATCCGCAGCCCGAGACCCTGATAGTTATAGCTCACGCGCTTGAAAAGCCGACATCAGATCTGTTTGCCTGTCTCAACTGGTTGCCGAAAGAGCAGCTACCTAGCTTTACCCCCTACTTGCGAGCGAAGTACGCAGATCTGCCGGAGCAAGTTCTGGAGAAGCTAGAGAACCATGTCGCCAAAGTCGTCCGGCGCTACGGCTACGAAACCAACGGGCCGGAGCCTGGGCAAGACGAATTCTAAATTTTAATCAGCTTACCCGAGAGGAGGAATCATTATGACCGATGAATTAACTACGAGCGTGCTTGCAGACCTCCGCTCGGTGATACCAAGTCACAAGGTCACATTTACTCAGGCGAAGCGCATTGCGGAGCAGCAAGCCAATCGGCTCCTCGCTCTGAGCGGTGTCACAACCGGTCCTCAGCCGAGCGGAAGTCTCATCGGCAGGTTGCCACGCATCCGCATCGTCACCGACGAACTTCCTGCCAGCGTCAGTGGCACGACTCATTGGAGCGGCTCTCACTGGATCATCGTGCTCAACCAAGCGGACCCGGTCGCACGCCAGCGGTTCACCCTGATGCACGAGTTTAAACACATCATCGATCATGGCCGAGTTGATCAGCTATACACCGGCAACAACCGATACACAGCAGCTGAGCAAGCCGAACGATCGGCCGACTACTTCGCGGCCTGCTTTCTAATGCCGAAGAGGTTGGTCAAAGCAGCGTGGTCCCGGGGTCTCCAAACGTCGGCACGCCTAGCTCAAGAGTTTGGCGTATCGACGCTGGCCATGGAAGTTCGCCTCAATCAGACCCGAATCAATGCGGTTCGAGACACCGGCCTGAAGTTGCCTTCCTACGCGATGACGAATGCTCGGCACGCCATGACGATTCGTCCGCTCACCGCAGAAGGAGCGTAGACATGTCACTCGCTCAAGACGCCATCAGTAGCACTCAGCTCGAAAGGCGCAAACGATTCGTTCTCTACCTTCGAGTGTCAACGCCTTCGCAGGTGAATACCGACTACGACCCCGAAGGTATCTCGATCCCTGCTCAACGAGAAGCCGGCCTACGCAAGGGTGCCGCACTCGACGCCGACCTAGTCCGCGAGTTCATCGAGCCGGGCCGTAGCGGAACCTCAGTTGATAAGCGTCCCGTCTTCCAAGAAATGCTGGCATGGATCAAAGAGCAAGGTGACATCGACTATGTGATCGTCTACACATTCTCCCGAGCCTTCCGAAACGCTCTCGACGCCGGAATCACCAAACGGACGCTCGGCAAGTACGGCACTCGGGTCGTCTCGACAACTCTTGACCTAGGCGAGAGCCCAGAAAGCGCAATGATCGAGACGATCATGCATGCCGTTGATCAGTACCAGTCCGAGCAGAGCGGTGCTGACATCCGGTACAAGATGGGTCAGAAGGCGATCAAGGGCGGCACGATCGGCCGCGCCCGCATCGGCTACTTGAACAGCATCGAGGAGTTCGAGGGTCGAACCGTCCGCACGATTGTGCTCGATCCTCAACGCGGGCCATTGGTGCGCCGCATGTTCAAGCTGTTCGCCACGGATGAGTACAGCATCACAGACCTTCACGAGGAGGCTGAACGCATCGGGCTGACAACACGCCCCACCAAACGGTGGCCCGAACAGACACCGTCTGAGAACCAGCTGCGCGCCATCCTTGCTGACCCGTATTACGTCGGACTTGTTACCTACGAGGGCCAGCAATACCCCGGGCGCCACGAGGCCATCATCGATGCCGCAACCTTTCAGGTCGTCCAGGACATACTCGCTACCCGCGCCCGTCGCGGGAGCCGAGACCGTGTCACGACCCACTACCTCCGCGGCAAGCTGTTCTGCGAGCGGTGCTTCCAGAACGGCCGGCCCGGGACACGCCTCATCTTCACCGAATCGAAGGGTAACGGCGGCTACTACAGTTACTTCGTCTGCCGAATGAAGCAGGAGGGCATCTGCGACCTTCCCGTGCTGCCAGTCGAGCGCGTCGAACAATCCATCATCGACCACTACGCCACCGAGCAGCTGCCGCCAGAGTTCTCCGCCATGGTCGGCGACCAAGCGCGGGAAGCCATCCTCCATGACCGCAAGGATCTCGACACTCGACGTAAACAAGCAGCCAAGCGCCTCCGTGAGCTCGACGTTCAAGAAGAGCGTCTGATCGACTTGGCGGCCGATGGCACCATCCAGTCAGGGAAGCTGCGGGATCGGCTCAAGAAGCTCGCCGTCCAGCGAGTACAGCTGACCGAGGAACAGCAGTCCTCAACTGAGACTCTGACTCAGGGGCTCAAGGTCCTGAACGCCGTGCTCCACTTCCTCGAAGATCCGCAAGCCATGTACAAGGCAGCCGCCGACGTGACGCGCCGACGGATGAACAGCGCCTTCTACGATGCCCTCTACATCGCACGCGATGCGGTCGGACATGTCGAGCGAACAGCGATCTTCGAGGAGGTCATCACTGCGTACACCGATCGACCCACGACTGCGCCATCGCGCGAGGGAGGGGCCTCAGACGCAAACAGACGCCCCGATCCGAAGATCGGGGCGTCTGTGCCGTTTACCCTGAGAGACGCACTCGCCACCTCTGGTGGTTATTCCGTGGATCACGGTTTGAGTACGCCTGTCATGGTGGAGCTTAGGGGATTCGAACCCCTGACCTCTTCCATGCCATGGATTTCCCCTGCGCTGCAGGCACTTCGTTCCGCCTGTATTCCAGTCCACTGACGTCCAGCGTTGTCCAAGCCGATGCACGGTCGTAGCCTCCCGATTAGCCTCCCCAACCCGAGAGATGCCCCGGCCCTGCGGGGCATATCTCCTTCTAGGCGGGCGCCTCCCGGCCACCTGCAAGTCGGCAAGCGCCGACCTCACGCGGACCACCCTCGCGGCCCGGCACCGATCAACGACGCTCACGGCGCACCCCAGTGCCCCAGCACCAACCCCTCCTGCATCGATTGTCCGGTCAGCTGGGCAACGCTTCGAGGGCGCGCTTCGTGCGTCGCAAAGAGATTGAGCAAGCAGCTCCTCCTTGGCCAGCACACGCTCGCCTCGGCCCCGCGGCGCTGCGCTCGTACCCAGCGCGGCGAACTAGTCGCCTGCGTCGGCTACTTCCCCAGCCTCTCCGGTCCAGTAGGCGAGGTTGCCGCGGGTGGTCAAGGTGTCCGGGTGCTCGGGGCCAAGGACGCGCTCGAAGATGGGCAGCAGCTCGGCGAACTGGTCGCGAGCCCCGGCCGCGTCCCCCGCCTGCCCGGACCAAGAGGCGAGGTTGTTGCGGGTGGTCAGGGTGCCCGGGTGCTCGGGGCCAAGGAGCCGCTCGAAGATGGGCAGCAGCTCGGCGAACTGGTCGCGAGCCCCGGCCGCGTCCCCCGCCTGCCCGGACCAAGAGGCGAGGTTGCCGCGGGTGATCAGGGTGCTCGGGTGCTCGGGGCCAAGGAGCCGCTCGAAGATGGACAGCAGCTCGGCGAACTGGTCGCGAGCCCCGGCCGCGTCCCCCAGCTGCCCGGACCAAGAGGCGAGGTTGCCGCGGGTGATCAAGGTGTCCGGGTGCTCGGGGCCAAGGAGCCGCTCGAAGATGGACAGCAGCTCGGCGAACTGGTCGCGAGCCCCGGCCGCGTCCCCCGCCTGCCCGGACCAAGAGGCGAGGTTGTTGCGGGTGGTCAGGGTGCTCGGGTGCTCGGGGCCAAGGACGCGCTCGCGGATGGACAGCAGCTCGGCGAACTGGTCGCGAGCCCCGGCCGCGTCCCCCGCCTCCCCGGACCAAGAGGCGAGGTTGTTGCGGGTGATCAGGGTGCTCGGGTGCTCGGGGCCAAGGACGCGCTCGCGGATGGACACCAGCTCGGCGAACTGGTCGCGAGCCCCGGCCGCGTCCCCCGCCTCCCCAGTCCGGGCAGCGAGGTTATTGCGAGCGGTCAGGGTGCCCGGGTGCTCGGGGCCAAGGAGCCGCTCGAAAATGGGCAGCAGCTCGGCGAACTGGTCGAGAGCCTCGACCAGTTCTCCAGCCTGCCCGGTCCAGTAGGCGAGTTCATTGCGAGCGGCCAGAGCGTCACGATGTTCTGGTCCGCCGGTGTCACTTTGCAGGTGGGCGTCAGCGATCAGCTGGAACAGGTCCCGTGCCGCAGTGGGGTTGCCGCTATGGCCGCTGTAGAGCGCGATCCTCCACATGCCACTGCTGATCAGGTCTAGGACAGCGCGGGCGTGGGGCAGCAATAGCGCGAACACCGGCCACCCCTCGGGCAGGTCAGGGTCGGCCGGGATCGCGGCCTCGACTAGTGCGCCGGCAGCCTGCCGCCATTGACCAACCGCGTTGGCGGGTTCTTGGGCGAGGGTGACGTGCTGGACTAGGCGGTGTACCGACACCATGCCGTTTCCTGCCGCCGTGAGCAGTGAGTAGCGCCGCAGCGCGGCGGCAGCGTCTCCGACTGCGACCGGATCGCCCAAGAGCTGACCAATGGCGTCGGTGACGCTTGGCGCGAGCTGGTCGGCAAGTTGTTCGTCGGCGAGCAGCAGAGTTAGCGGCACAGGGTCGGGAGCGAGACAGGCGAGTAGCCGTAACAGTCCCGCCGCTCCGGGTGAAGACGCGCCCAGTTGCTGCAACGCCAGCGACCAGGTGGTGGCAACCGTCTCGTCGTATCCGGTCGGCTCTCCTCGAGCCAGGAGTTCATCGCGGCGCTCCCGGAAAGCGACCAGGTATCCCGCCAGGGTGCCGACAGTGGCTTGGATGTAGGCCGCGGCCTGTTCCAGAGCCAGCGGCAGTCCGCCCAACTCATCGGCCAACTCCAAGGCCGCCTTCCGGTCCGGGTCGCCGGTCCGGTTAACAAGAAACTCCGCCGCCACCTTCCGGTCGAGCATCGGCACGTCTAGGGACTGCCCGGGCGGCCAGATCTGATCCCGGCTGGTGATCAGCACTCGTCCCCGGCCAGCCGGGGGAAGGAACGACGCGACTGAGGAGCGGCTTGGCGCATTGTCGAAAACCAGCATCCACTCGGCCGGGTAGGCACGCAGTGCGCCGTGGACCGCGGCGACCGGGTCTGCCGTATCGAGCAACTCCCGGACCCCAAGCTGGGCCGCGAGTTCACCAAAGCTGGCCGCCAGCACCGCCGGGTCCTCCGCGGGCAGCTGCCATCCCACTCCGACCTCGGCCAGATGCCTGTGCGCGTACTCCAGCGCGATGCTGGTCTTACCCACGCCACCTAGCCCGCACAGCGTCACAATCCGCGGACCGGAGTCGGCCGGCCCGGCCGCCAGCATGACGTCCAGCTCCTCCAGAAGACCTTCTCGTCCAGCCAGGAATACCGGCCGCGGCGCGAGCCGCACCGGCTGGCTCGCCACACGGCGGCGGTGATAGTCCACCCGGCCCACGGCGACACCGCCGCGGGTCGCGGCCGTGGCACCCGGCGCGAGCGTCCACGAATCCCCGGACTCGGCTAGACGTTCGCCTGGCCCGGCTGAGGAGGGTTTCCGGTCGAGATCGACCCCTGGACATTGTCGGCCACGACCCCGCCCCGATCGGCCATCTTCACCCCCCCGGTGATGTTCATGTCTCGTCCGGCCGCCAGCGAATGATCAGCGGCCGAGACCTGCGCCTGGATCTGCTCCACCAGGGCACGCATATCGCCCTCGACACCAGGGTCATCTTCCAGCAAGTCGGCTAGCCGCGTCGTCCACCGCGCTTCGAGGGCCGCTCGGGCCCGTTCCAGGTCCGCGCCCGTAGCCCCGGCAAGCTGCTCACGCGTTTCATCTAGCCGCCGCTCAGCAGCCTCCACCTTCTCCGGATCACCGCGCCCCAGCAGCCGCGCAAACCCACTCTTCGCGGCCCCCCACGCATCGGTCACCGCCGCCGTTACCACCGTATTCCCAGCCAGCGCCGCCAGCGCCAACAATGCCTCCAACAACGGCATGCTCCCCCACCCCTTCAGTCCGAAGCCCAACCATCGCATAGCACGCACCCCCGCGCTATCAGCAAGTCGCAACGTACTGGTCCTCATAGACATACATCTGCCGAACACCGCCAGCGATCTGCAGTGCTGAATCTGCGCTACGACCAGAACGGTGAACGACCCGACAGTCGCGCGTGGTACCGCGATCCGGCTCGGTATCTCGAGCGACGGATCAAGCCGAGTCGATTCGAGGTCGCTCTGCTGCACATGTGGGTCCGCGAACCTGACGGCATCTACGGGTACCTGAGCCTCCTGGAGCGCGACCGGTGCGAAGGCGGGCCGCTGGGTGCTGGCCGTCGCCCTCAAGCCACTGCTGCCGGACGAAATCGCCGCCTTCCATGCCGACCAAGCTGCCAGGGCGACACGGCAATCGGTCCTTCCTGGCGATTGCTAATGGGGCATTGCTCAGCGCTGGCGGATGACTGCCTGGAGTCCATTCCGTGCCCATCCGACCTTTACCACCGTCTAGACTGACGCTGGTCGTCTGCAGTCTATGGAATATTGTTCATCTCCAGCCATGTGAAGGAAATGCCGCAGGCTTCGGCTGTGGAGCGCGGCTCTCGCGACGCTCATTTTGCGGCATATTCGGTCGCTATCTTTCACCTTCTGGTAAGTGAATCCCCCGGCCATCATATCGTTCATTAGCTTGTAGCCGTCGACCTTGTCGGCGCGATTCGGTTCCACCTTTCTTCGGTGTGCTTGTGTAACGTCGAACCGTGCAGGTTGGGCCTTCAGCGCGTCGAGATCTGCGATAAGCCAGTTCTCGAACGCGCGGTCTTTAAGTATGAAATGGGTGTCAAGTATTGCGCCAGAATTCTGCAGGACGATTTGAAGAGCGGTGGCGATCGCACCAGGGCAATCGTCCTTCTGTTCTCTATCCAGTAATACTAGAGCGAGGTCGGCGCGCTTCACATTCTTAGCGATCATCAGCAATTTCCTGCACTCGCGGATGATGATTCTCGGGTGAGCGTCTGGTGTGACCGAGAGTCTAAGCGGACTCAAGAATATATTCCCAGTACGCGCCCTCAGTTGGGGATATAGATAAGCGAGACTGCCATATTCGCTGTCGCCTTCCGTGATTACGGCGAGGCGTTTGCTCCTACTCATCTTCGTCCGTGCTGGGTCCGAAGCCCAGAGGCATGGCATCGGGTATTAGGCCGCTGTCGTAGACGTCGAAGGCCGTCATCTCGCCTTCCTTGATCAAGTCCCTCACTTGCGGCGCGTAGTCCAACAGTCTCCGCAGCGAGCTGCGTCCGCTGCCTATCGTCATCAGGCGGATGCAATTCGGCGACACATAATCAAGCAATACTGGCGAATGCGTGGTGAGGACAATCTGCTTTGGCGCCTCACGGCAAAGGTCGATGAACTGTCTGAGTATCCACGGGTGAACGGAGTTCTCAGGTTCCTCGATAACGAGTAGAGGAGTTCGGCGATCATAAAGCGCGACAAACAAGGCTAACGCCTGCATGGTTCCATCCGACAGGTCGCTGCTACTCCAATTGCGTTGAACATCTCGTTCCTTGAACTGGAGAACCAGGCGCCTATCCTCGGTGTAGGCGATATCTATTGATTCCAGGGCGGGGAAAATTGAGCGCATTAAGTTCTCAACTTGCGCCCATGCTCGTGGGTCCTTCTGCTTCATCCATACGGACGCTCCAGGCAGGTTTTCTCCATAGCGTTCAAGTTCCGAGTTTGGGGTCGCAACGCCGGGCGCCCTGACGCTTGATGGTGATATCTGGAAGATCCGCATCCGCGCTAGTCTGCTGATGAATATTCGTAGTATGCCCGATAGATATAATGGCGCATCGAAGATTAGTGAGCTGCTAGGCGTTTCGCGCTCCACAATATTTTTGATTGCGCGGTCACTGCTGAATGGGCGAAACATCCGGCTCACTGCCTCGTCCCGTCTAAACCGGGAGGGGGGTGAATAGTCGTAGCTAACACGCCCTTGTCCGTCCCTGAAAACTATCAACCACAAGCGGTCTTCATTGGTTATAGTGATTGTCTCTTCGACGACCGCGTAGTCAGCCAGGACGGATTGGCTGGAAGTCTTGAAAGAGAAGGAGTGTGAAATCTCAAACTCCATATCTCTGGGTACGGTTGTTCCGCGCGACTCTGTCTCGGTAAAGCCGAATTCGCCGGCGGTCAGCTTTGCTACGACTTCGATACTGATAGGCCGAGTTGCCCGCCTGCTACGCCGATGCGCGAGGTTGTCGTATCCGCCAGCCCGACTCACGGCAATCTCCAAGCCGTGGCGGTAAATCTCGCCGACAAGGTTGATCGCACTCACGAGATTCGTTTTGCCTGAACCGTTTGGGCCAGTAATGACGGTGAAGTGGTCCAAGTCGCAGGCGACGTCGTAGAGGGAGCGCAGGGTTCTAAATCCGACACGAACAATCTCCATCGGCTCACCCTAGGGCTCGGGTGAACTCAAGTCGAGATCGAACCAATACCAAAGGTAGTCCTGGTGCCGAACTGTGTTCGATGCCCTCGAGTCGAAGGCGCTGTGAACGGCCGTCGATGACCTAGGTGCAGGTATCGGCGGCGCCGAGTCGGGTGCTGTTTACGGCCGAACAACCTCGGTCTCGTCGGCC
Source organism: Kribbella voronezhensis (assembly GCF_004365175.1). NCBI lineage: Bacteria > Bacillati > Actinomycetota > Actinomycetes > Propionibacteriales > Kribbellaceae > Kribbella > Kribbella voronezhensis. The sequence continues at coordinate 1,256,722 of NZ_SOCE01000001.1, forward strand.
CATCTAGCGACCACCGACAAGACGGCCACGTGCTCAAGGCCGACCTGTTCTGTCCATTCGTCGTCCGTGTGTGTGGCGACGTTTCGGATACCCGCGAACGCGCCCTGTGCGAGGAGGTGCAAACCTTCCTGCCGAGACCGCCAGGTCTTCGAGGTCCTGTCGCCGGGGTAATGAAGCCGCACCTGATGGCCCGTTGGTTCCGCTGGCGAGAACAGTTGGGCGACAAGCTCGCGTTCAGTCAGGGGGGATGCAGCCTTCTGGGCGATGTGAGCCGATAGCGAAACCGCGGCCTGGCCAACCGCGACACGGTACTGACCCGTGTCCCATAAGGCAGAGGCAGCGGGCCAGACATGCGGATGGAACTGATCCGCAACTAGCGATGGTGCTTCTGGCGCTAGATTGAGTGCCCACAGCTCTTGATCTCGGAGGATGCCGAGCGCCTCGCGGACAGCGCGCAGAGTCGGGTGTACACCCACGTACGCCTGAGGTTCAGTGATGCGCGGGGGAAGGGCGGGATCCAATTGCTTTACGATCTGACGGATCGTTGGCAGGGTGGTGGAGATCGCGGCGCCTATCTCCTTGGAGCTATCCGCTCGAAGGTCACGGTTGTCATAGGCCAAGAGAACTTTCTCGAAGGTCTCAAGACGCTCACGCATCCATTCGTAGTTCACCTCGGCGAGCTTACAGATCCGGAACGGCGATGGTCTCGCCCTGAGGTTCGGCGCAGGGGAGAGATGCCCGCCGCTGCTGGCCGGGGGCATCTCCTGATCCAGTCGCAGAGGTGTGTGTGTCACATGCGTGCCACCGCTTCGGACCTATGCAGTGTTTCCGCAGACGGGCGGGCTCCTCTCTCTGCTCTGTAAATCTGTCGACCTTTGCCTACCCAGGTTCGAAGCCTCCGGGCGATGGGACCTAGGCCCGTTTCGTGCTCGTAGCAGAGAGATGCCCCCGCCGGCGTCAATCGTCTGACTCGTCCTGAGGGTCGTGATGTATGGGGCCGTAGTCGGCCTCCAGCTCCCGAGCCAGTTCGGCCTGGCCCTGCCGGTCGGCAGGGCCCTCTTCGGCAATTTCCCGCAATGCATCCATCGTGTCCATCTGCCGTAGCGTGCGACGTACGGCCTCGGGATTGTCCTCCAGTTCCTGTGGGTGCTGCGGCGCAGGATTAGCAGCCTCGACTGCTAGCTTGTGCTTGTCGTCAGCGGCGTCGCTCATTCGCTCATCCTGTCAGCCCTCAGCACACCAGGGTAAGTGGGAATCGTTGGCTCATATCGGCCAGCCCGTGACGGGAGGAAACCTCCGGAGATCTCTCAGCGTATGGACAACAAGGTCCTCGATGAAGTCGTCACGACGCTTCGTCTTGCGCAGAACCTCAGCTTGATGGTTCTCCGTGATGATCGCATCAACGTACGGCGTAGCCGAGAAGATAATGATGTCGAATGCGTCTGACCGAATCGCCCGCCGTGAGGAATCCGCATAGAATTTGTGGAAAATGGTATACAGACTTGCCTTCAAAGATGGGGAAGGCGTCGATGTCCACTACAGTTTCATTGAGCATCATCCCCTGGGCAAAGTCGTGAGCACGCCACCCGAGCTGCTGGAGCCCAGCGATCTGCAGGAAGAGGCGCAGTTCCGACGACGTATATGCGCCACCCGCGGCCGGAAAGTTGGGGATGAGAGAACTGATGCCATCGACGATTTCATCTTGGACGCTATTCCAGTGGCGCTCCTGCTCAAGAATCGACTCCGTGCTGAATCCAATAGTGAGCGCTTGACCTAGCTGGACGCCATCTGAGCCGAGTTGGCCGACGAAGCCCGTCAGGCAGGGTTCGACACGGCTAGCATCTGGATAGCACCGAACCTCTTCTTGCAAAAGCTGCTCGTGACTCTTCAGCAGGATGCATGGGAGCGGACTAAATTGTTCAATAAACTTCCGGTAGATGTCCGCGTCGCGACGCAACTCAAGCAACGTGAAGGCCGAGAAGCTAGGAATGTAGAACGGCGCTATCGAACACGACCAGGCGAGAAATCTGCCGAGTAACTCAGGCTGCTTGACCATCTCGCTAACCGCATTCGTGTCGAGTAGGCACAGCCTGTAATCAGTCCCATTCAAAGTTATCATCACTCACCTGGCGTGCCGCCGTGTTCCGTCTGGTTGTCACTCAGTTAGTCACTCAGGCAGCGCCCGTCGAGCGACGGAGTCCCAGGTAAGTCTCTCGACGAGAACCCTCCGCTTCACTCCGAGACGTCCAGCCAGCCACCACCTAAAAACAAGAATCGATTGCCAATACCCGTCCGCCAGGTCACGGAACTCTGGCATTTCACGGTTCGCGTGCTTCACACCGTTATAGAGATTGGACATCGATTTAATCCAACTGGATCGATCCACCGGCAGCGGATGACAACAACTGTCCGCTATATTGCCGAGCCGTTGATAGAAGTGCTGCTTTCCTGCGGCGCTCTCACTGACGCCTTTTTCAAGTGCCAGCAGAAAACCCAAGGCCTCCAGGCCAATGCCCAACTGTGCAACATGTGTCGAGACTGGGGCTCCCTGCAGATCGAGCAGGCTGAGTATCGGGTCAATTGCGCGAGCCATGCGATCTCTGAGCCCAAGCCATCGTGCGACGCCCCGACTACCCACATCATCGAAATGGAACAAGAATAGTGGTCCACCACCTATTGTCAATGGTGCTGCAATCTTGGTAAGCGAGGTCTCCACCGGATACCACAGTTGACCATGCGCTTTACCATCAAGCGTGCGCGCTGGATCATCATTCCGGGTCGCCTGGTGGCCCTGAAAGGTAAATCGCCGCCAGGCCGCTATCCTCACAAGGTCTCTGACCGCTTCATGCTGTGCCAGATGATCACGCCACTCACGGGCATTTTTCACCTGAGTCTCGACAAGCATTCGCTCACTGATTGTCGTTTCGTCGGGATGTTCGCCACTGCCATAAAGATAAGAGGGTCGAATCGTTAGATTCATTGATTTGGAAATTCTGATTGAATCAGGAGCCTTCAAGTGCAGGGAGGCTGACTCAAGGCGACCGTCTGGCGAGTACTTTTGCTCCGCATCGAGACTGTGTAGCCCGACCCAGGCACCCAAACCTTCGACCTGAGATCGAAGGCCGTTAAGTCGCGAGTAACGAGCCGTGCCTCGCGCGCCAAGCACGGCATAGTCACTTGCTAGAATCCCTACGCCAACGCCGCTCGGCCAGACCGCATTCCATGTTCGAACGCGACAGCCGACCAGAACCACCGAACCATTGTGGTCATGAAACTCAAAGGCGTCAGGTGGATCGCTCGAAGCCCGGGGGCCGTCTGCGTCGACGAACGTTGCAGCGCCGAACCAGTCTCGCTGCGGATGGGATTCCTCACCGTGGACCCAGGGAATAGAGATCTCGATGTCACCATCGTCAGTCTTGATGAGCTGTGCAGCGATATAGGGCGTGTCAGCGCGGCCATCAGCCAAAAAGCCAACTCGCGGCTGGCCGACAACCAGTATGTTCTTACCCACCATCAACACCCACTAGAACTCAGTCCGAAGAGCTGGCCTCAGGCTGAGCCTAGTCGGGTGCACTGCCAGCTTCTCTTGGCCGCGCCGAAGGCGCGCCTTGAACGGCTTTGTTAGGACCTGGCAGGAGGAGCGACCGCCGCGCCACCTGGTTCGCCTAGTCGGCCTGGAAGGCGGTGACCTCATCCGGCAACAGCAGCCTGAGTGCGGCCGCCGGCACCCAACGGCCACCTCCGCGCGGGTCGCGTTCCAGGAGGCTCACATACCCGTAGATGCCGTCAGGTTCGCCGACCCACATATGCAGCAAGGCGACCTCGAATCGAGTCGGCGTGATACGTCGCTCGACATGCTGAGCCGGGCTGCGATACCACGCGCGACTGTTGGGCCGTTCGCCGTTCTCGTCGTAGCGCAGGTTCAGCACCGCTGCATACCAGCTCGCCGCCTCCCCCGCGAGGCGCTGAACCACCCACTCCCGACTGGCTTCGTCCCGCACGCCGTAGCCGTGCTGAGGCACTGGCGCCTCGGCATCCCATACACAGGCGTACCGCACAGAAACCTCCCGATTCGAATATCTATTCGAACCTAAGGCAAGCGCCGGGTCTCCGCAATCCGGGGCTCGGCCAGCCGCGCGGGGGCTGACAGAACTGACAGAACCGACAAAACCCCGCCGAAGGGAGGTTCTGTCAGTTCTGTCAGCGGCGCTTCAGACGCGTGGCGACTCAGGTCGGGACTTACGCGGCCTGGCCGCGTGCCAGGTCTGGATGGTGCGCGGCTTCCAGCCAGGCGACCGGCCGAACATCCGATCGGGGGCAGGGATCTGGTCTCGTGTGACGTAGGCCCGGACCGTTGACGCCGACACACCTAGAAAGGTCGCCACGTCATCAGTCATCCACCAGTCCGAGGGCAGGCCCTCGGTGCCCTTGTCTGTCATTGGGTCACTTCTCCCGCCAGCTCAGAGGTGAGATCTCCAGAGCCACATCCGCCACCCGCTTCGCGGTCTCGGTCTTCAGTGCTGCGCGTGACGAATCGATCCAGCTCTGGACTCGCTGAACACCAAGGTCCCGATACTCGACCGCCTGAATCAGACATTCGAGCTTGTCAGCATCCCGAGCACAGATCGCCTCTAACGATTCCTTCGCTTCATACTCCTCAACTGCTTTCAGTACCGAATTGGCCAGTGGTTCAGCCATGCCCGCTACCTGGTCAACCGTGATCTCCACATTTCCCTTGGCTTCCACGTACGGCCGCGCACTGTGCGGGATATCGCCGATTCTCGTCTCTTGCGAGTCATGCCAAAGACCCATGTAGGCGGCCTTGGCGGGGTCGCCGCCCTCGGCCGCTGCAATCAGGCCAGCGAGCTGAGCAACTCGGAGGCTGTGCTCGGCAATCGACTCAGGATCGCGGACGCCGGCGTGCCACCATCCGGACCGTCGCTGACGCTTCAATACGCCCATCTCGAAGGCGAAGGCGGCAATAGCAGCGGCTTCCTTCTGGCTTTTCTCGTCACTCATTCCGCTACTCCCTCAGTTTCGCCCAGCGAGCTGTGTCGCAAAGCGTAGATTGGCCAGTTCTTGCCTAGCATGTCTTCCCAACTCACCTGCATCGGCCTGCTCAATTGCAGCCAAAGTCCTCTGTCGTAGCTCCGAGTCGGACTCAAGAAGCTCCTTTCTCGCCATCACAAGACACAGGAGGCTATGAATATTCATCTCCGCATTACGCGGATCATGCAGATGAGTAATCAGGTGTTCTATAAGCCGCCTGCCCGACCAGGACCGCGCACCCAACTCCACCATTTCACCATCATCTGCGAACGTATCGGGAATCTCCCCTAGCCAGTATGCCCAGTAGGTGAGGCTCGCAAGCGTCTGATTATCGCTCGCTAGCGTCCCTTGAATGAAATGTCGAACTGGCTCCAGGTCACCCTGACGCGCGATAGCCAAGGACGCAGTCCGACTGAGAATGCCTGACGGCAAATCCCGTTCATCAATAGAACGCGCCGCAGTTCGCCTATGTTCCCTGGTCAACCACTGCGCAGATTCTTCTCGCTCATCAAATGCCAACATGTAGGTAGCCTGTCGCCTGAGCAGCGTCGTCGTATTTCCGGCCATTTCCGCCGATGTAAGCATCTGATCGAAGAAGCTTTGTTGCATAGCCTTTGACAGCTGAGGACGATCGGCCACTGGACCGCGCGCCTTCGGCAGAGGCAGGTGCCTAACCGGCCCGGGAATTATCCCCGTGAACGGCCAGGTCACCAGCCCCACAAAGCTGCGCCGATGGACGCTGCTCGCGAGCGGATTATCCCACAGGGGCAGAGGTGCGGCGCCAGCTCGGACGGCAGTCGTCAGAAAGGCATCCGCCTCCACAGCCGAGGGCAGTAGCGATGTCGCGACAGCTGGCACACCCATCACCGTGAGCCGCTGACACAGGCGGGTCAGGTCAGCGGCGCGCAATGCAGACAGCGGCCGACGCCCGCTCTCCCATCCTTGGATCGTGTTGTCGTCCACGCTGAGGCGCTCAGCCAGGTCCACCTGCGTACAGCCAAGAGAGCCGCGCATGAGCTTGAACAGGTAGCCAGAAACGACGCCAAGTTCAGGCGTTTCGCCGGAACCCTGCGAGCCAGTCAGGGTTTGCCCTCGACCCATCCGGGTTAGCACCGCCTTCCGCGCCTGATCGACCGTCAACTACCCGTACTAGTGGTCAGTTCATCACGAGTCCCATCGACGGCACGGTTGAGACATGCCGACTACACCAGTGTTGCAATACAGCGCGATTGCTGTAAAGCTGTACAGCGTCGGCGCTGTACAGAACCTTGCTTCTGAGCCGACAGAGCGACGCCCCGGCGGGTGCAACCGCCGAGGCGTCTGGGTCGCACTAATCCATTCGCGTAGAGGAGCACTACCCGTGAACATCATCCACCTTCCCGCCGGTGACGGCGACGGCCCGTCGGCTCAGGATCTGGCCTCGATCGAGCGTGAGTGGCCGCTGATCGAGGCCGAGCTCGCTCTGCTGGACGCCGAAATTGCCTACATCACCGCTGGTCCGGCCGCGTCGGCGCTGGACCGCCGCCGGGTTCGCCGCGCACAGCGCCGCGTCCTGACCGTCGGCCGCGAACTGACCGCCGATCAGGCAGTCGCGGACGGTGCCGCGTGAAGCGCCACGCTGCCGCCGCGCCGAAGCCGGACGCTGCTCCGCTGGACCTGGCCGGCGCCTACGCCGAACGGCTCGGAGTCGAGACCAGCGGCCACGTGGGCAACGAGCTAGTTGCCCAGTTCGAGCACCTGTCGCAGTTCGTGCTGTCGGGCGACTTGACCTCGATGCGTCCCGGTGCGGTGTCGGCCGAGGCCGCGACCGCCTACGGCGAGTTGTGGGTGCTGACCGCGTTCCTGTCCGACGCCTGCACCGCCCTGACCGGATCGGAGATTCGGCGATGACCACGACTGAGGTTGCTACCAGCAACAAGCCGACCGGCGTGGACCGGCTGCGATCGCAGGCGGCCGAGGCGTCGCAGGTACGGGCGCTGTCCACCCACCCCGACGTGGTGGCTCTGCGAGTGGAGTCGGTCCGTACGCAGGTGGACGTGTTGATGTGGGTCGGGATCCTGCTCGGTCTGGCCTTCACGATGGTGAACGTTCAGGCGTTCGCGGCACGCGGCGCGACGCTGGTGTCGCTGCCCTGGCTCGCCGCCTGGCTGCTCGACCCGATGGTGTCGCTGGTCCTGATCGCGGTCCTGCGGGCGGAGCAGATCACCGCCCGGTATCAGGTCCCGAAGATCAGCAAGTGGATCACCGCAACGAAGCTATTCGCGTTCGCTGCGACCTTCGCGATGAACACCTGGTCATCGTTCCTCAAGCTCGACGCCGCCGGGATCGTGCTGCATGCGATCCCGCCAGTGTTGATCCTCTGCGCTGCCGAGACCGCGCCGGTACTGCGGGACCGACTGACCGAAGCCGTGATGCGGGCCGAGCGAACCGCTGCCCTGGCTGACCCGCACAAGGCCGCTGAGCCGCTCGCGATGCCGGTCGTTACGCAGGAGATGCCCCCGCCCCCTGCTGCCCTGGAATCGGCTCCTGAGGCGACGCGGGAGGCATCTCCCCACGCCGCCGCCAAGACGCCGCGTAAGCCGTCCAGCAAGCCCCGCAAGAAGGCCGCCGCAAAGGCGGGCCGCAAGTACCTGTCCGACTACGTGACCGACGCCCTGGCCGCTGTCGAGCCGGGCATTGATGCCGACGTGATCACCCCGGCATGGGCACGCAAGACGACCGGTTGCTCTGCCGGGCTGTCGGCCAAGGTCGCGGCCGGTGTGCGCGACCAGCTCGCTACCGCTGCGGTGTCCTCGATCGAGAGGACGGCTGCCTGATGACCGTCTACGTGGACGACATGCGCCGCCGCGCGCGGGTCGGCCGGACGGTGGCCCGCTGGTCGCACCTGGTCGCCGACCACCCCGACGAACTGGCCGCGTTCGCTGCCCGACTCGGGCTGAGGCCCGAGTGGCTTCAGGACGCGGGTAAGCCGAGCGAGCACTACGACGTCACCGACTCGATTCGGTGCCGCGCCTTGGAGCTGGGCGCGGTCCCGATGTCCTACCTGACGGAGATGGGCCAGTTCATCGCCGCCAAGCGCCAGAACGCCAACACAGACAAGGAGAACGGCCGATGATGGCGACCAAGCGCACCCGTACCGCCGCGCACCGTCCGGCTGTCCGCCGTCGCCGGTTCCGTCACGACACCCTCACCGCCCTGGACCTGTTCTCGGGGTTCGGTGGCCTGACGCAGGGCATCGAGCACGCCGGGTTCGACGTGATCACCGCCGCGAACCACAACCCCTACAAGGTCGAGGTGCACGAGGCGAACCACCCCACGACCGAGCACTTCATCGCCGACCTGGCCAACCCCGAATCGTCCGACTACCACGACGTACGAGACCTCCCGGCCGCCGACCTGCTCACCGCCGGCGTCTCCTGCGTGAACCACTCCCCCGCAAACACGATGAAGGCTTACGACCAGGGCCTGACCCTGTTCGACCTGGAAGACCCTGACTACGACGAACGGGTCACCAAGTCAGAGCGCGACCGGGCCACGGCCAACTGTGTCCTGCACTACGCCGCGATGCACCACCCCCGGCTGATCCTCGTGGAGTGCACGACCGAGCTGCAGTCGTGGGGCAACCTCGTTCCTGGTAAGCGGAAGGTCGGCGACGGCTCGACCTACCGTTGGTGGCTGAAGCAGTTCGAGCTTCTCGGCTACCGGTGCCAGGTGCTGTTCCTGAACTCGATGTTCTTCGGGGTCGGGCAGTCCCGCAACCGCGGCTTCTGGGCCTTCTCCAAGGCGTACCTCCCGGCGCCGGACCTTGAGCACCGGCCGCCGACCTGGTGCGACGGCTGCGAGACGATCGTTGAGGCCGTCTGGACCTGGAAGACCGGCATCCCGCCCACCGGGTCGGTCTGCTACGGCAAGCAGTACGAGTACCGGTGCCCGTCGTGCCGTCGCCCGATTGTGCCGCCGTTCACGCCGTCGCTGGACGCGCTCGACCTGTCCAACCTCGGGACCCGCATCGGGGACAAGCCGATCCGGACGTTCAAGGACGGCTCGACCGGACCGATGGCCGCCTCCACGATGGCGCGGGCCGAGCGGTGCCGCCGCCGGTTCGGCGACTTCCCCGCAGTGCTGATGCCCGCCAAGGCGAACCATGGCAGCGAGAAGCACCCGTGGCAGCCGATGTCCACCCAGACCAGTCAGCAGGAGACCGCGATCCTGTCTACCGGTGCACTGGCCGTGGACAACTTCCAGGGCACGGCACGCGGTGCCGGTGAGCCGCTGCCGACCCAGGGCGGCTCGGAGACCATGGCGCTGCTGTCGAGTGGTGTCGTCCCGTTCCGCAAACACACCACCCCGACGATCCACGGCGAGGCGATGCCGACTGTCACGTCCGAGCAGGTTCCCGGGGTGTTGTTCTCCGGCTGGTACAAGCAGAACGGGTCCACCGGCACCGAGACCGCACCGCACCCGGTCACCGACCCGCTCGGCTCGCTGACGTCCCGCGACACCACCGCGCTGCTGATCGCTGAGTGGCGTGAGGCTCTCGCAGATCTGACGCTCGAAGACTGCTACTTCCGCATGATGGCCACCCACGAAGTCGGCCGGGGGTGCGGCTTCGACGTGACCTTCGGCGACCACCAAGGCACCTACGTCGTATGGGGATCTGCCCGCGACCAGGTGGACGGCTACGGCAACGCCGTCACCCCCGCTATCGGCCAGTGGGTCGGCGGTCGCATGCGTGCGGTACTCCACAGCGAGGAGGTGGCGGCATGAACTTCGGCATCGCAATGTCAACCCTGGCAGGAGAAAACCCGTTGGCGCTCAAGCTCTACCTGCTGACCCGGACCGGGAACGTGGACTACGACGAGGCAGCGGCGATGGTCGTCGCGGCCTGCGAGCTGTGGCCGGCGCGGGCCATCGCGGCAGCCTCCCACGCCGCCGAGCCCGACGCCGAATGGACCTCACCGAACCACTCCACCTGCGACCTCATCGGCCTGGCCGCCGAGGGCATCACGCCCCGCGTCCTGCTGATCGACGTGAAGGGATGCTGACCATGCCCAACGACGAAACCGACAACGTTCACCGGCTGTACGACGAGACCGTTCAGGACACCGTTCACGACGACATTCATGACGACGCTCAGCCCATCGTTCACGGCGATGCGGAGCGGGTGGACACCGAAGACGTTCACGACAGCGATGGCGACGTGATCGAAGGAGAGGTGCTGACCGATGAGGAGTCGGCCGAACTCGACCGCCGGTTGGAGTCTCGCGGCGCGCTGGTCGTGCGACGTGCGATGGCACCCGCACGGGTTGCGAAGTCGGCGGCGGTCGCGGTCAGGTCCCACGAGCCGACCGTGAAGGTTGGCAAGGCGACCTTGCGGCACACCTGGACGGTGGTGCAGGGCGCGGAGTCGTTCGCCAAGCGCGCCTACGACGCCTCCACCTTCGGTATGTATCGGCGTCAGATGAAGGCTGCCGAGGCGGCCGGTGACCGCGAGGCGCTGAAGGAGTGGGCCGACCGCAAGGAGATGGCCACCGAACGCCGCCACAAGCGGCTGATGGACCTGCCCCGGCTGTTCATCGGCCTGGTCAAGGTGCTCGCCGCGACGCTCATCGGTATCCCGCTGGCGGTGTTCGTGATCGCGGTGCTCACCAAGCTCACCGGCAACGGATCGTTCACCGGCGTCTGGCTGGGGTTCTTCGCGGTGATCGGCTTCGTGATCGCTGCGGTGTCGTTCGTGTGGGGGCTGTTCCTGATCGCCGCGCCGTTCCTGCTGGTGTTGGCCATGTACCGCGAGGGTAAGCGCCGTGCGGCGCCGCCGAACTGGCTCGTCACGACCGGCGAGAACGAGTGGGATCTCGACATCGATGAAACGACGATCGCGCGCGCGTTGGACTCGCTGCGCATCCCGAACATCACCCGCTACCTGAAGGAGGGCTACAAGCTGCAGTTCATCACCCCGGCGCGGCAGCAGGGACGGGGCACTCACGCGCTTATCCGGCTGCCTGGCGGTGTGCCCGCAGCCGAGATCTCTAAGCGTCGCGTTGCTCTGGCGACCAGCCTGCACCGCGCTGGCTCGGAGGTCTGGCCGACCACCGGCGATGAGGCCGGGATCTTGGATCTGTGGATCGCCGACAAGGGCGCGCTCGTGGGTGGTCCTGGCGCGTATCCGCTGTTGTCCGAGGGGCTTGTGGACGTGTTCAAGGGTGTCCCGGCGGGCAAGTCGCTGCGCGGTGACGAGCTGCGTGAACCGGTGATGGGCCGTAACTCGATCGTGGGTGGTGCGCCGGGTCAGGGCAAGTCGTCGGCGTCGAAGACGTTCGTGGCCGGCTGCGCGCTGGACCCGACTGTTGAGATGCGGATCTGGGTGCCTGATCAGAACTTCGATTTCGAGCGGTTTAAGCGACGTTGTTCGCGCTACGTCATGGGTGCCGATGACGAGTCGATTCGTCAGATTCGCGACGACCTCAAGGAAATGTTCGAGGAGATGGGCCGTCGCGGCGACCTGCTGAAGGTCTACGAAGTCGAGCAGGTCACTCGCGAGCTCGCGGACAAGAACGTCGGCCTGCACCCGCTGGTCGGTCTGCTGGAAGAGGCCCACGTGGCCTTCCAGCACGAGGAGTACGGCGAGGAGATCTGCAAGTACGCCGTCGCGCTGGTCAAGCTCGGACGCAAGCGTGGCATGCATTTCCGGGTCTCTACTCAGGCTCCGACCGCCACGTCCCTGCCGAAGGATGTCACCCGCAACTGCACCAACAACGTCGCGTTCTACGTACAGGACTACGTCGCGAACGATGGCTTGCTGGGACAGGGCGCGTACAAGCAGGGGGTGCGGGCAACCGACCTGATCCCCGGTGAGAACCGTGGTACGGCGATCGTGAAGGGCTTCACCGCCGCGAAGTTCGAGACGTTGCAGTGGTACTTCCTGGATGGGGCCGAGGGCAACGACCAGATCACGCCCATCATCGACCGTGCTCTGGCCGCGATCAAGAAGCGCGAGCTACCCGCGCCCGGCGAGCTGAGGCGACCGGAGATCGAGACCCGCGACCTGCTCGCCGACCTGGACGAGGTTCTCGGCAACGACCCGGTACCGATCGCCGACGTGCCCGCCCTGCTGCGCGACCTCGCCCCGACCTGGACGCCCTACCAGACCCTGTCCGGCAAGGCCCTGGTCAAGATCCTGGCCGCCGATCACGGCATCAAGGTCCCCTCGACCGGAAACAAGTTCCCCCTCAATCCTGCTACCGTCCGTAACGCCATCGTGCTGCGGGACCGCGACGCCGGCGCGGCCGACGGCACCGAATTCGACGGCGAACCGATCGCCAGTTAGCTCCGAGTCCGGGGCCGGAAACCCCGCTCAGTGCGGCCTGACCAGCCCGTTTCCGACCCCGGTTAACTCGCCTCACTCGGTAACTAATCGCAGGTCAGAGCCATGTTCAGTCGATCTCACTCGCTGAGTGAGGAACCTAACCCGATCACCGGCAGCTAACCCAACCCCAGAATCCCCGGCGACGACCCGGCCTCCGGTCCTCGCCTCTACCTCTCACGCCCAGAACTGACTACAGAAGGTGACTGACTGTGGTGCCCGCGAATCATCTGCTGTTCCTGTTCGCCTCGACCGTCCTGCCCGCCAGCGTCGTCACCAGCAACCAGCCGATGACCCACAACCAGCGCGTCGCCGTCTGGATCGGCACCGGCCTGGCCGCCGTCGCGCTCTACCTGCTCGGCTGCTGGATCTTCCCCTTCGCCAACTGCACCAAGTGCGCCGGTTCGGGCAAGTCCCGCGCCCCGCGCGGCAAGGCGTTCCGCAACTGCCGCCGCTGCAAAGGCACCGGCCGTCGGCGTCGCGTCGGCACCGTCCTGCTCGACCACCGCGCCGCCCGCAAAGCCTCCCGCAAGCACTGACCCGACCAACCCTCAGGAGACCCGCACATCATGGCCACCGCACCCCGCAAGCGTTGCAAGAAGACCACCGACCAGACCGAGGCGCTGACGCCCGCACAGGAGTACCGGGCCGCGCTGGAGGAGTTCACCTCCTACTCCACCAACAACGAGACCGCCGAAGCCCTCGACGCCCGCGACCGGCTCGACCGGGCCGAGACCCGCCGCCGCTGGTGGCACTTCTGATGGCCGCGCGGCTGATGGACAAGGCGAGCCTGCACCCGGCCGCGTCGCGCCACATCGAACTGTGGAACGGCAAATTCGCTCTCGGCTGGGAGCTGAACGGCACACCAGTGTTCAAGTTCAAGTGGGCGCCCGGCGGGCTCGCCACCCGCCGCCAGCTCCGTGCGATGCGGATGTGTCCGGGCGGCCAAGAGCCCTACGCGGTGCTCGTGTGGCGCAACGGACAGCGCTGGGCCTGGCTGTACCGGCTCGACCTCGCCCGGCCGTCGCGGACACCGTCACCCGACCAGCTCAACGCCTTGGACAAGGCCATGCAAGCTCGCCGCACCTGCGGGCTGTGTGGGCAGGTCCGTGACTACTGCATCCCCACCTCGGACGGCCGATGCGTCGAGTGCATCGACGCCGCCGCCTGGACCACCGCCGCCTGACGAAAGCTACTCGAGGAGGACCCTTCCCGTGTCAGATCTGCTGACCGCCGCCCTGAACGCTGCCGAGCACGGCTGGCCCGTGTTCGTGCTCGGACGCTCCAAGCGACCCGTAGCCAACTGCGACGCCTGCCCGCTCGACGCACATGACCCGGCAAGCTGCGATCACCTGACCTGCCACGGATTCCACGCCGCCACCACCGACCCTGCCCGCGTCGCCGCGATCGTCGCCGCCGTACCGGCCGGACAGCTCGCTGTCCGTACCGGCGCGGTCTCCGGCCTGCTCGGCATCGATGTCGACCCCGCCCATGGAGGCAACGACAGCCTCGCCGACCTGATGGACGCCGAACTCGTGCCGCGCACCCTGCACGTGCACACCGGCAGTGGTGGCCTGCACCTGTACTACCGCCACCCCGGCGGCTACCTGATGTCGCGGCCGATGCCGAACCGGCCCGGCATCGACATCAAGGCCGACGGTGGCTACCTCGTCCTGCCCCCGTCGATCCACCACCGCACCCACCGCCCCTACACATGGGGCCAGACCGCCACTGACGTGGAGATGCCCCCCGCCGGACTGCTCGACGCCTGCGAGCCCCCAACGCCCGTCAGCACCCCGCAGAAGCCTCTACCGGCCACGTGGAAGGCGCGGGGCATCTCCCACCCCGACAAGCTCCTCGCCGCCCACCTGGCCGCCGTGGACAACGCCCCCGAAGGCAAACGCCGCACCACCCTCTACGGAGCCGCCAGAGGCGTCGCACGGCTGATCCTGGCCGGTGCGATCGACCACGCCGACGCCGTCACCGTACTGACCGACGCAGGCCACCGAGCCGAGCAGACCGACCGCGAGATCCGAGCCGCCATCACCGGAGCGTTCAAGGCAGAAGGGATCGCAGCATGACCGCCGCCGAACACCTCCCCGACTGGCTCCCACCGCTCACCGAGCCACCCGAAGACCCCTACGAACCCACACCGCCGACACCGATCAGAACCAACGACAAAACCTCATACACACCATTGCATCACGATCGATCGGGCGAGTTCCCGGCCGTCGTCGTGCCCGCCGGCCACAGCGAAGCCGACGCCGTGCAATGGGACGGCGACCCCGTGCCACTGAAGACCAACCGGCTCCTCCGACCGTTCCCGGTCGAGGTCTTCCCCGGCTGGCTGGCCGACCAGGTCACCGCGGTCGCCGAAGCCACCCAGACACCGATGGACCTCGCCGGATCAGTCGCGCTCGCCTGCCTGTCCACGGCAGCCGGCGGCAAGGTACTGGTCCAGGTCGATCGGTCCTGGATCGAACAGGTCAACCTCTACACCGTCACCGCCTTGTCGCCCGGTTCGCGCAAGTCGCCGGTGTTCAAGGTCATGACCGCACCTCTGTCCGCCGCTGAAGACGCGCTGCGGGAGATAGCAGCAGAAGCACGCGTAGAAGCCGAGCTGGCCGCCCGCGTCGCTCACGCCCGCGCCGAACAACTCGCCAAGAAGGCCGAAGTCCTCACCGCCAACCCGCAAGAAGCACTCGCCGACGCCACCGCCGCCGCGAAGGAAGCCGCCGCGATCACGGTGCCTGACCTGCCCCGGCTGATGACCGACGACGTGACCCCGGAGTCGTGTGTCTCGTTGATGGCCGCGCACGGCGGGCGGATCGCGGTCCTGTCGGCCGAAGGTGACGTGTTCGCCACCCTCACCGGCACCCGCTACTCAGCCGCACCCAACCTCGGTGTGTTCCTCAAAGGCCACGCCGGCGACAAGATCCAGGTCGATCGCAAAGGCCGCGAGTCCGAAACGATCGAGCGTCCCGCCATGACGCTCGGAGTCACCACCCAACCCGGCACCCTGCAAGGACTCGCCGCACAATCCGGCTTCCGTGACCGAGGCGTCCTCGCACGGATCCTCTACAGCCTGCCCACCAACACCGTTGGACAGCGCAACAACCTCGCCCAAGCCGTCCCCGAAGAGATCGAGACCACCTACGCAGACGCCCTGCGCACCCTCGTCCTGGTGCTCGACGGCCACGACACCCCGCACCAACTCGTCCTCACCCCCGAGGCTCGGCAAGTCCTGCTCGACTTCCAAGACTGGATCGAACCAAGGCTGCACCCGCAGACCGGCCAACTCGCCGCCATCACCGACTGGGCATCCAAGCTCGCCGGTGCCGTCGTCCGGCTGGCCGCCCTGCTCCACCTCGCCCACACCTTCACCACCGGCTACGCCACCCCCATCACCGCCGACACCATGCACAACGCCCAACGCATCGGCCGCTACTACCTCGACCACGCACTCACCGTCTACGACCTCATGGGCCAAACCCACCCCGCGCTGGAAGACGCACGCCAGATCCTCGCCTGGATCACCAAGCACTGCGCACGAACCGGCCGCGACACCTTCGCCCGCCGCGACGCCCTACGCGGCCTCCAAAGCAACCGCTTCGCCATCGCTACCGACCTCGACCCCGGCCTGGACCTCCTCACCGACCACGGCCACATCAGGCCCAAGGCCAAGGAGAAGAACAGCAAGGGAGGACGTCCCGCCTCCACCACCTACGACGTACACCCACAGGTCCTCGCAACCACAGGGAGGGACTGATGACACCAGAGGTTTTGTCAGTTCTGTCAGTTCTGTCAGCCCACATCGCTGCCCAGAGGAGCTATCTCGCATGACCGACTCCAACGTGTCGCCGCTGGTGCCGACCCGCGCTCTCTACACCGTCTCTGAAGCCGTTGTCCTGCTGAACTACAGCCGCAGCCAGGTCTACGAGCTCATCCGTATGGGCCGCCTCCAAACCGTCTCCGAGGGTCGGAGCCGTCGGGTCCCGGCTGAAGCCATCACCGAGTACGTCAACCTGCTGAAGATGGAAGCGAAGGAGGGCGGTAGTGCCGCAGCGGCGTAGCCAGGGCGACGGCGGAATCCACTGGGATGCCAGCAAGAAGCGTTACATCGCGGTTGTCTACCTGGGCCCTCCCGTGGGCAATGCAAAGCGTCCCCGGCTCACAGCGAGTGCCACGACCAAGACCGAAGCCAAAGAGAAGCTCAAGGAGAAGCTGAAGCAGGCGCAGGACCGTGCAGCACTCGCGGCCAAGGACTACACCGTCAAGGAGGCCGTCAACGACTGGTTCGACTTCGGCCTGCACAAGCGGCATCCCAGAACGGTCAAGAATCTGCGCAGCCTGGCGAACAAGCACGTCATACCCCACGCCATTGGCACGCAGAGGCTTCAGGAGCTGTCCGCCGACGAGGTTGACGAATGGCTTGGCGAGAAGGCCAAGAGCCTCAGCACGGACACTCTCCGCCGCCTCCACTCCATCCTTCGTCGATCGATCACACGAGCCCAAGCGAGAGAGAAGGTGCACCGCAACGTGGTGATGCTCTGCGAGATCCCCAACGGCGTAGGCGGCAGACCGTCGAAATCACTTACTGTCGGCCAAGCGCAAGCGCTGCTAGAGGCCGCCGCAGCATCACCGCTGCACGCCTACATCGTCGTCTCCATCCAGACCGGCGCCCGAACCGAGGAGCTGCGGGCACTGACCTGGGCCAACCTGGACCTCGATGGCCGGCCGAACGCGGAGCCTCCTGTACCGCCGTCGATCCGGGTATGGCGCTCAGTACGAGAGGGCGGCGACACCAAGACGTTCAAGTCCCGTCGGACGCTGGAGTTGGCCGTACGGTGCGTGGACGCGCTGAAGGCTCACAGAGAACGGCAAGACGTTCGGCGGCAGGCAGCCGGAAGCCGCTGGCAGCACCACGACCTGGTCTTCGCCACCGAGATCGGCACTGAACTCGATGCTGCGAACGTGCGTCGCGCGTTCCGAAAGGTCGTCAGGGAAGCAGGACTCGACCCAACGAAGTGGACGCCCCGCGAACTACGGCACAGCTTCGTCTCGCTGCTGTCGAGCAAGGGTGTCCGGATCGAAGACATCTCGCGGTTGGTCGGGCACGCCAGCACGACCGTGACGGAGAAGGTCTACCGACACGAGCTGCGACCGGTGCTCACGGAAGGCGCAACGAAGATGGATGAAATCTTCCCCAGCCAGGGCGACGGGGAGGCCAACGAGAAGCCGTAGCCTCCCGATTAGCCTCCCGGGTCAAATATCAGAGGCCCTTTCCCAACCGGGAAAGGGCCTCTGACCTGCGGTGGAGCTTAGGGGATTCGAACCCCTGACCTCTTCCATGCCATGGAAGCGCGCTACCAACTGCGCCAAAGCCCCTTGCGTTCTTGCGACTGCGAAAGTCTAACTGACAGCTGGTGTGAAAGAAAAATCGGGGTGGGCGGGTGGGTGGTTGCCCTTGAGTGAGGCGTGGAGGACCGGGCTTGCGGGGTGCGGGAGAGGGGGTTCAGCGTTGGGGGTCGTCGCTCATGACTGGTTCGGGGAGGGAGCCGGCGTTCCATTCCTCGATGCGCCAGCCGGCTCGGCCGGGGAGGAGGGAGACCCAGTTGCAGTTGGAGAGGCCGCCGAAGGCGGGCCAGTTGGCTTGGGGGATGCCTAGGAAGAGGCAGATGCCTACGCGGGCCGCCAGGCCGTGGGTGGCTACTACGACGGTGTCGGAGGGTTCCGCGTGTTCTACGGCGCGTTGGAGGGCCGGGGCGAAGCGGGCGGCTACCTCTTCGACGGTTTCGCCGGCGGTGCCTCGGCGTTGGGGTTCGCCGGAGCGGATGCGGGCGGCGGCTTCGGGGTGAAGGGCGGCCAGCTCTTCCATCGTCATGCCGGCCCAGTCGTCGACGTTGATCTCGCGGAGAGCCTCGTCGTACTCGACCTTCAGGCCGGTGAGGGCGGCGAGTTCACCTGCGGTGGCGGCTGCGCGCTGGAGGTCGCTGGAGAACAGGCGCGTGGGCGCGAGCGAGGCGAGGCGCAGGGCGGCGGCGCGGGCCTGGGCGAGGCCGACATCGTCCAGTGGGATGTCGGCCTGGCCCTGGATCTTGTCCTGCAGGTTCCATTCGGTCCGGCCGTGCCGCCAGACGATCAGCCGGCCCGCGCTCATTCGGCCGGAGCCGAGGGCGCAGCGAGGTGAGCGTCGGCGGAGACCTCAGAAGCGGAGGCGTCCGAAGCCGAGCCGTCCGTGGCAGAAGGAGCGTCTTCCTCGCCCGAGCGCGGCAGGACCGGCGCGGGCTCGGGGATCTTGCCGTCGGGGCCGGGGATCGGGATCAGCGGGCAGTCGCGCCACAGCCGCTCGAGGGAGTAAAAGTTGCGCTCCTCGTCGTGCTGGACGTGGATCACGACCTCGAGGTAGTCCAGCAGCACCCAGCGGCCCTCGCGGGCGCCTTCGCGGCGTACCGGTTTGGCGTCGAAGTCGACCCGGAGCTTCTCCTCGATCGCGTCGACGATCGCGCGGACCTGGCGGTCGTTGGACGCCGAGGCGACCAGGAACGCGTCGGTGATGGCGAGCTGCTCGGAGACGTCGAACGCGAGAACGTTCTCGGCCTTCTTGTCGTGGGCCGCCTCGGCTGCTGCGGTGAGCAGCTCGACGACGCGTTCGGTGGCAGGCATTTGTTCCTTACTGATGGTTGATGTAGAGGTCGCGCTTGGCGATGTACTGGACGATCCCGTCGGGTACGAGGTACCAGGTCGGGTTGCCTTTGGCGACGCGCCGGCGGCACTCGGTGGACGAGATGGCCAGGGCCGGTACTTCGAGCAGGGTGACCCGGTCGGGCGGGAGCTGGTCGAGTGGGAGCTCCAGCGATTCCGTCCCGGGCCGGGTACAGCCGACGAACCGGGCGAGTTTGAACATCTCGTCCACGTCCCGCCAGGTGAGGATCTGGGCGAGCGCGTCGGCACCGGTGATGAAGAACAGCTCGGCGTCGGGGAACAGCCCGGACAGGTCGCGCAGGGTGTCGATCGTGTACGTCGGGCCGGGCCGGTCGATGTCGACCCGGCTGACCGTGAAGCGCGGGTTGGAGGCGGTGGCGATCACCGTCATCAGGTACCGGTCCTCGGCGGGCGAGACCTCGCGATCCGACTTCTGCCACGGTTGACCAGTCGGGACGAAGATCACCTCGTCCAGGTCGAAGTACGCCTGTACTTCGCTCGCTGCCACCAGGTGGCCGTGGTGGATGGGGTCGAAGGTACCGCCCATCACGCCGATGCGCCGGCCGGGCCGTACCACGGAGTCCGCCATCGTGTTCAGCCGCTCAGCTGTGCGGCCGGCCCTTGCCCATGATCACCGTGACGGCCAGCAGCGCGACCAGCACGAACAGGGCGAACCCGCCGTACCACCAGGGCGAGATGTGCGACGCCTCGCCGGCGGCCTCTTCGACAGCCGCCAACTGCGGCAGGAGCAACGTAAGCATGAGGCGAAGCCTATCTCCTGCCCACCGACAGGAACGCGACCGGTGGCCAGTGGCGGCCCTCGGAAGGGCGCCGGGCCTGCCGGTCGCGCGGGTGGTGGGTCAGCTGTGCCGGATGTAACGGGTCAGCAGCCTGCGCCATGCGGACGGCGCGGCGGCCGCACGCTGGTGCATGGCGGCGACACGGTGCATCTCGTCGATGTGGGCACGGGCAACTTCAGGGGTGATCATGATTCCTTCGCAAGGTCTGTGGACGGTGTCGGAGCGACTGACTCCGACACTTCAAATTGTACGATATGCAGTGTCGTTACACAAACGAATTAAAGGCAGATCGCTTGATCTCCCTACGAATCTGCGGTGAACGAAGGAGTAACCCAGGATGGATGCGATCGATCGGCAGCTGGTCGAGGCACTGCGGGCGAACGGGCGGTCGAGCTGGGCCGAGCTCGGGCGGGTCGTCGGCCTGTCCGGGCCGAGCGTCCAGGAGCGGGTGAAACGGCTGGAGGACCGCGGCGTACTGCTCGGCTACCGGGCCGTCGTGGCGCCGGACCAGGTCGGGCTGGGGACGAGCGCGCTGATCGGGCTGTTCCAGCGCGACGACGTGGAGACCGACGACATCGTCGAAGGCGTGCGGCAGATCGAGGCGGTCGAGGACTGCTGGTTCGTGGCGGGCGACCAGGAGCTGGTGGTGAAGGTCCGGGTGCCGGACGTGACGCAGTTGGAGGCGGTGGTCGGCAGCCTGCGCCGCGTCAACGGCGTGGTCCGCACCCGCACCACGGTCGTCCTCTCCACCCGCTGGGAAGCCCGCCCCGCTCCCCTGCCCGACTGACAGCCCGTACTACGTGGCCTTCGGCTGGCCGCCATTGGACAGCTGAGCTGGACTGGACAGTACTGCGGGGTCTCGGCGCGTGTAGAGGACCGCACCGGCACCCAGAGCGAGCAGAGCGGCTGCCGGGTAGAGGACCCGAGGGGCGTGTTCGTAGACGGTGCCGCCGATGGCGGGTGCCAGGAACATGCCGCTGATGGAAGCAGCGGCGTACAGGCTGGAGAAGCGGCCGACCATGCCTTCCGGCGCAGCGTCTGCGACATGCGCGGTTGCTGTCGGCTTGTAGAGCATCTCCCCCGCTGTGATGAACGCAGCCGCGACGACAGCGCCACCGAGCACCGGCCAGACACCCAGCGCCGCATAGCCGAGCCCGACGAGCACGACCCCGACAGCGATCACCCGCAGCGCGTGATGGCCGCGGAGGTGAACAGCGAGCGGCGCCTCGAGTACGACGATGATCACTGAGCTCAGACCGATCAGTACGCCGTACGCCACCGCAGGCGAGCCGGCGTCGTGCAGTAGCAGCGGCACGGTGGCGTAGAGCTGCCGGTACACCGTGTCGACCACCACGATCGCCCCTAGCAGCACCAGCACGGATCGGTCGCGCAGGAGCGCTCTCCACACGCCAGAAACCACAGCGGTCGCCGTGCGCACGCCCGCTGGCACATACCGCCACACCACGGCTGCCAGCACCAGACTGCTCACGGCGTCGATCACGAAGACCAGGGAGAAGTCGTACGCCGCCAGCAGGCCGCCGAGCGGAGGGCCGATCGTGAAGCCGGCATTGCTCGCCGAACGCGACAGTGCGATCCCCTCGCGACGCCGTTCAGCGGGGAGCGCTGTCGCGACCAGACCGCTCAGGTTGGGCCTACTGGCGCCGCCACACAGTCCGGCGACCGCTGCCAGCGCAGGGAGCGCCACCGTCGGCACTACAGGCATCGCGAGACACGCTGCCGCCCAGGCGAGCTGACTGCCCACAGCAGCAGTACGCAGGCCGAAACGGTCACCGACCCAGCCACCGCTGAGGTTGCCGAACAACAGCCCCACGCCGTACGCCGAAGCCGCCAGGCCGGCCCGTTGCGCCGACAGACCGCGGTCCTGCACCAGATAGAGCGTCAGGTAGATCCACGCCAGCGACCCGGCCGAGCTGACCAACTGCCCGGCCATCACCGCCTTCAGCCACCCGGGCAACTCCCCTATCCGCCGCCAGTAACCGCGCATTGACAACCCCCGGGTTCTAGTGAGTTCCTGTTAGGAACTTAATCCGCCGGATAGCGTGGTGGCAACCTGATAGGAGGGTCCTGTGCGGCGCAGCAGCTATTCGCCGGAGCCCGATTGTGCGATCGCGCAGTCTCTCGCGGTGATCGGCGACGGCTGGGAACTCCTGATCGTCCGCGATCTCGCCCGCGGGGTCGATCGGTTCGACCTGCTGGCCGAATCGCTGCAGATCTCCCGGAAGGTGCTGACCGAGCGCCTCAACGGCCTGCTCGACAGCGGGATCGTGGACCGTACGGCGTACCAGGAGCACCCGACGCGGTACGCCTACCACCTCACTGCACGCGGCAAGGCCCTGCTCCCGGTGCTCGTCGCCCTGCAGGACTGGGGCGATCGCTGGCTCCTCGGCGACGGCGAACTCACCGGCACCAACGCCGCCGACGACGCCCCGGCCCATCGCGTCCACGAGCTGACGGGACGCCGGATCCCTGCCGATCTCTTGCTCCCGGCAACAAACGCAAACGCCGTACTGCGTGACGTGGTTGCCGCCGACGCCAACGCGACGGTGATCTTCGGCTACCCGGCGACGGGCCGCCCGTCACCGCTGCCGGCGAACTGGGCCGACATCGCGGGCACGGCGGGATGCACCCTGGAGAACAGACTGTTCGCAGAGCGCGCCACGGACTTCGCAGCTGCCGGCATCGCAGTACACGGTGTCAGCACGCAACGCCCCGACGAGCATGAGGCCTTTGCGAAGGCAGAGAACATCCCTCATCCGCTGCTGTCCGACACCGACCTGACCTTGGCCGCCGCGCTCCGGCTACCGACCTTCCGCGCCGGTGGATACGAGCGATTGAAGCGGATCGTCCTGGTGGCAGCGCCGGATCGGACCATCGCAGCGGTCCGCTACCCCGTGACCGACATCCCCGAGGCAGTCAGCTGGGCCTTCGACACGGCCCGCCGACTGGCGACGGGATGACAGCGGTCGAGGTCTGGTGGGCGAAGATCAGTGACGTCCGCTGGGAACTCGTCGCGGAGCTCGACGCGGCCGAGCGCGGGCGACTAGCGGCGTACGCGCGGCAAGAGGACAAGGACCGCTTCCTGCTCGGCTGCGCGGTGACGCGTCGGGTGCTCGGGATGCACCTGATGATTCCGCCGGCCGACGTGCGGCTCGACCGGACCTGCGACGACTGCGGCCGCCCCCACGGCAAGGTCCGCACGCACGAGATGGAGCTGTCCGTCTCACACTCGGGCGACCTGATCGCGGTCGCCTTTCACCCCAGTACGCCGGTCGGCCTCGACGTGGAGAAGGTGGATCCCGGGATCGACGCGGACTCGCTGGCCACGGTGAGCCTGGCCGAGGTGGAGGCGAAGGAACTCGCGAAGTACGAGCCGGCGGATCGGGCGCGCGCCTTCACGACGTACTGGACGCGCAAGGAGGCCGTCGTGAAAGCGACCGGGGACGGGATGCGGGCCGACCTGCGTCGCGTCGTCGTCAGCTCACCCGAGCAGCCGGCCGCCCTGCTGAGATGGCCCGGGTACGCGGGGCGCGTGCGACTCGTCGACCTCGAGGCCGGTTCCGACTACGCGGCCGCGCTCGCGGTCCTCACCGGCGACCCGGTCACCGTCCACTCGATCGACGCCGCTCCCCTGCTGAAGCAGACCGCCTAGTCGCGGATCTGGCCCTCGCCGATCACGACGTACTTCGTCGACGTCATCTCCGGCAGTCCCATCGGCCCCCGCGCGTGCAGCTTCTGGGTCGAGATCCCGATCTCGGCGCCGAACCCGAACTCGCCGCCGTCGGTGAACCGGGTGCTCGCGTTGACCACCACCGCGGCCGAGTCGACCGCCTGGACGAAGCGTCGCGCCGCCGCCTGCGATTTGGTGATGATCGCCTCGGTGTGACTCGAGCTGTACTTGCGGATGTGCTCGACCGCGGCCTCCAGCGACGGCACCACGGCCGCCGACAGATCCAGCGAGTTGTACTCCGCGCCGAAGTCCTCGTCGGTCGCCGGGACAATGTCCTTGCCCGCAGCAACAACCGCCGGGTCGCCGTGGACGGTCACACCCGCGTCGGCCAGCGCGGGCAGCGCGGCGGCCAGGAACTCATCGGCGACATCCGCGTGCACCAGCAGGGATTCGGCCGCGTTGCAGACACTCGGCCGCTGGGTCTTCGCGTTCAGCAGGATGGTCAGCGCGAGGTCCAGATCGGCCTCGGCATCGACGTACACGTGGCAGTTGCCGACCCCGGTCTCGATCACCGGCACGGTCGACTCCGACACCACCGTCTGGATCAGCCCGGCACCCCCGCGCGGGATCAGTACGTCGACGAACCCGCGCGCCTGCATGAGTTCCTTGACCGCGGCGCGATCGCCCGGCACGCCCTGGATCACGTCGGCAGGGAGCCCGGCCGACGCGGCGGCGGACCGCAGTACGTCGATGATCGCGGCGTTCGACGCGGCCGCCGAGGACGAACCGCGCAGCAGCACGGCGTTGCCCGACTTGAGGCAGATCCCGGCGGCATCGGCCGTCACGTTCGGACGCGCTTCATAGATGATGCCGACCACGCCGAAAGGCACCCGGACCTGGCGGAGCTCGAGCCCGTTCGGCAGCGTGTACCCGCGGACGACCTCGCCCACCGGGTCGACCAGCCCGGCAAGCTGTGCGAGCCCGGCGGCCATCGCGTCCACCCGGCCCGCATCGAGCGCCAACCGGTCCACCGTCGACTCCGGCGTACCGGCTTCGCGCGCGGCGGCGACATCCTTCGCGTTGGCCGCGACGATGGTGTCCGCGTTCTCGCGCAACGCGGCCGCCATGGCGTGCAGCGCGGCATCCTTGGTCGCGCGCGAGGCCGCGGACAACGCGTACGACGCCTCGCGGGCCTGCCGGCAGATTTCGATGATCTCGCTCACCCACCCATCGTAGGACGAGGCGATACGAGCGTGCGTCGGCGTCTCAGAGCAGAACGAGGTCGTCGCGGTGGACCACCTCACGCTCGTACGCCGCGCCGAGTTCGCGGGCCAGGTCGCGGGTGGAGCGACCGAGGAGGTCGGGGAGCTCGGCGGCGTCGTAGTTGACCAGGCCGCGCGCGATCACCACTCCCGCGGGTGACACGAGGTCGACCGGATCGCCTGCGGAGAAGGTGCCCTCGACCGCACTGATGCCGGCTGGGAGAAGGGAGGACCGGCGTTCTATGACAGCGCGGACCGCGCCGTCGTCGAGTTGGAGGCGGCCTTGTCCGGAGGTGGCGTGGGCCAGCCAGAGCAGCCGGGTCTTGCGACGGCGCCCGGTCGGGTGGAAGAGCGTGCCGACCGGCTCGCCGCGCAACGCCTCACCGACCCGGCCGGCCGAAGTGAGAACGACCGGAATCCCTGCCTCGGTGGCGATCGCGGCCGCTTCGACCTTGGTCTGCATACCGCCGGTGCCGACGCCGGACGAGCCGGTGCGGCCGATCTTGAGCGGCAAGAGATCGGCCGGGCCGCGGACGTCGGTGATCATCGTCGTCCCGGGTTTGCGCGGATCCCCGTCGTACAGGCCGTCCACGTCCGACAGCAGAACCAGCAGGTCGGTGTGGACCAAGTGGCTGGTCAACGCGGCCAGGCGGTCGTTGTCGCCGAAGCGGATCTCGGTGGTCGCGACCGTGTCGTTCTCGTTCACGATCGGGACGACGCCGAGCTCCAGCAGGCGCGCGAAAGTCCGGTAGGCATTGCGATAGTGGCTGCGCCGGGTGACGTCGTCGACGGTCAGCAAGACCTGGCCGACCTTGAGGCCGTGGGCCGCGAAGGCGTCGCTGTAGCGAGCCATCAGCAGTCCTTGGCCGACCGAGGCCGCCGCCTGCTGGGTGGCGAGATCCTTCGGCCGCGAGCGCAACCCCATCGGGGCCAGCCCGGCCGCGATCGCACCGGACGAGACGAGCACGACCTCCGTGCCCTTCACCCGCCGGGCAGCGATCGCGTCCACCAGCAGACGCAACCGCTCCAGGTCGATCCGGCCGCGCTGGGTCAACGACGACGAGCCGACCTTCACCACGATCCGCGCAGCCTTGACGACCTCTGGACGGTGCAACAGGTCCCGCATCAGTCTTCCTGACTCAGTGGGCGCATCAGCGGGGCCGGCGTCGTCGACGGCCTCCGGTCATGCGTTCTGGTTGTTGCTCTCAGCATCGATATCGATGATCTCACCGGCGGCGAACCGACGCTCGGCCTCCAGCTCTTCGGCGGCGGCCAGCTCGCGAGCCTGTTTGCGCGCGAGCCGCTCGGCGGCCTTCTGAGCCGCCTTCGCCTCCGCCGGTGTCAGGTCGACCTCGTCCTCGACCCAGCCCTTCCCGTACTCCGACAGGTCGGCCGGGCGCTCGAGCTGGCCCTCCCGCCGCAGGTGGTACTCGTAGTCCTTCTCCTTGCGGCGCTGCGCCGCGGGGCGATCCTCGTCCAGTCGCTGGTCCTCGCCGCGGCGCGCCAGCAGTTCCGCACCGGCCTGGACCTCGGGGGCGAAGTCGAAGACGACCGCGTTCGGGCCGTCACCGATCGACACCGCGTCGCCCGCCACCGCGCCCAGCTCGAGCAGTTGACGCTCGACCCCGAGCCGGTTCAGCCGGTCCGCCAGATAGCCGGTCGCTTCGGCGTTGTTGAAGTCGGTCTGCCGGACCCAGCGCTCGGGCTTCTCACCCTGGATCAGCCAGCCACCGTCCGGGGTCTTCTTGACCTTGAACTCCTGGCCGCCGGTCGCGCGCGGACGCAGGATGATCCGGGTGTTGTCCGGCTTCTCCTCCTCGGCGCGGCGCTTGGCGACGATCTCGGCCATCGCGAACTTCAGCGCGTCGAGGCCTTCGTGGCTCGCGGTCGAGATCGAGAACACCTTCAGGCCGCGCTCCTCGAGCTCGGCCGTCACCATCTCGGCGATCTCCTTGGCGTCCGGCACGTCCACCTTGTTCAGCGCGACCAGTCGCGGCCGGTCCTCCAGGCCACCGTGCGCCGCGAGCTCGGCCTCGATCACGTCGAGGTCGCTCAGCGGGTCCCGGCCGGGCTCGTACGTCGCGCAGTCGATCACGTGCACCAGAGCCGCACAGCGCTCCACGTGCCGCAGGAAGTCGTGCCCGAGCCCGCGTCCCTCGCTAGCACCCTCGATCAGGCCGGGCACGTCGGCCACGGTGAAGATGTGCTCACCGGCGACGACGACCCCCAGGTTCGGGATCAGGGTGGTGAAGGGGTAGTCCGCGATCTTCGGGCGGGCCCGGCTGATCGCGGCGATCAGGGACGACTTGCCCGCGCTCGGGAAGCCGACCAGACCGATGTCGGCGACGACCTTGAGTTCGAGGACGATCGTGCGCTCTTCGCCGTCTTCACCGAGCAGGGCGAACCCGGGGGCCTTGCGGCTGGAGCTCGCCAGCGCCGCGTTTCCCAGACCGCCCTTGCCGCCGGCGGCCGCGACGTACTCCGCGCCGTGGCCGACCAGGTCGGCGAGGACCTCGCCTTCCGGCGTACTGACCACTGTGCCGTCGGGGACGGGCAGGATGATGTCGCCGCCCTTGCTGCCGGCCTGGTGATCGCCCTTGCCCTGCGTGCCGTTCGGGGCCGAACGGTGCGAGGAGCGGTGGTAGTCCACCAGCGTGGTCTGGTCGAGATCGACGCGCAGGATGACGCTGCCGCCGTCACCGCCGTTGCCGCCGTCCGGACCACCGAGTGGCTTGAACTTCTCGCTGTGCACCGAGGCGCAGCCGTTTCCGCCGTTGCCACCGGTGACGTGCACCGTGACACGGTCGACAAAGCTGGGGATCGCCATCGGTGTTCAACTTCCTGCTGGGTGAATGCTGTACCGCGCCCGCCGAAACGAGCGCCCTTCCTGCTGCCGTACTACGCCCCGCCGGGGCGGAACGCCTTCTTACATAGCCGAAGGGCGGGTCGCGCTATTCCGCGACCCGCCCTTTCGACAACTACTGCAAAGGCTTCAGTATCTCCGGGTGGCGAAATTACTCCGCCGGGGCCGGGACGATGTTGACGACGCGACGCCCGCGACGGGTGCCGAACTCGACGTGGCCCTCGGCCAGCGCGAACAGGGTGTCGTCGCCACCACGGCCGACCAGGTTGCCCGGGTGGAAGTGGGTGCCGCGCTGGCGGACGATGATCTCGCCGGCGTTGACCAGCTGGCCACCGAAGCGCTTCACGCCGAGCCGCTGTGCGTTGGAGTCGCGACCGTTACGGGTCGACGCTGCTCCCTTTTTGTGTGCCATGTCTGTCTCAGCTCACTTCTTCTTGGCGTCGATCGCGGTGACCTTGACCTGGGTGTAGTGCTGGCGGTGCCCCTGGCGCTTGCGGTAACCGGTCTTGTTCTTGTACTTGAGGATGTTGATCTTCGGGCCCTTGGTGCGGCCGAGGACCTCGGCCGATACGGCCACCTTGGACAAAGCGGCGGCATCGGCCGTCACGGTGTCGCCATCGACGACGAGGACTGCGGGCAACGACACCGTGTCGCCGACCTGATCAGTCAGGCTGTCGATCTCGATGACATCGCCGACGGCGACCTTCTGCTGGGTGCCGCCACTGCGCACGATCGCGTACACCGTGGATCTCACTCTCTGTTTGTTCGGAAGTCTTACGGGGCCTGCACAGACCTACTGGTGCGGCCCACACAAAGGAGGCACGCGAGACGCGCGCCGAAGGACAAGAATACGGCGCGCGTCACGAGTGGGTCAAACCGGGGTGGACGCCAGCTCCGGGGCACTGACCTGCTGGTCGGTACCACTGTTGCCTGCGTCACCTTCATTACTGCTCGCGTTGCTCCGGCTACGGCTGCTCCGCCGCCTCCGGGTACTGCCGTTCCGCCCGGAGCTGTTCTGCTCGGAGCTGTTCTGCTCGGACTTCTCCTCCGAGCCGCTCCGGTCATCTGCCGAGGCGCTCCGGCCGTCTGCTGAGGCGCTCTGAGCGACCGTGGAAGACTCGCCGTCGGTCACCGCACCCTCGGCTCCACCGGTGTGCTTCTCGCCGTTGGCGAGGGTGGCTGCGGCGATCTGGGCCAGCTTCTGGGCGGCGTCACCGTTCGACGGCGTGTCGGCCGGCTCGGTGTGCTCGGCGACGTTCTCGCCCCGACCGCGACCGCGGCCGCGGCCCCGGCTGCGGGAGCTCTTCTTCGCGCCCTCGCCGTCACCGCCCTGGTCACCACCCTGCTGACCGCCCGAGTTCTGGCCGCCCGAATTCTGATTGCCTGAATTCTGATTACCCGAATTCTGGCCGCCGGAGTTCTGCTGGCGGTTGCGGCCGTCGTCGGCGCGGCGGCGCGACTCCTTCGGCTCGTCGTGCAGGATCAGCCCGCGGCCACCGCAGTGGTCGCAGTTCTCGCTGAACGCCTCCAGCAGGCCGGTCCCGATCCGCTTGCGCGTCATCTGGACCAACCCGAGCGAAGTCACCTCGGCGACCTGGTGCTTGGTCCGGTCGCGGCCCAGGCACTCCACCAGCCGGCGCAAGACCAGGTCGCGGTTGAGCTCCAGCACCATGTCGATGAAGTCGATCACGATGATGCCGCCGATGTCGCGCAGTCGCAGCTGGCGGACGATCTCCTCGGCCGCTTCCAGGTTGTTCTTGGTCACCGTCTCCTCGAGGTTGCCCCCGGAGCCGGTGAACTTGCCGGTGTTGACGTCGACGACCGTCATCGCCTCGGTCCGGTCGATGATCAGCGAACCACCCGACGGCAGCCAGACCTTGCGGTCGAGCGCCTTCTTGATCTGCTCGTCGATCCGGTAGTTGGAGAACACGTCCCCGTCACCGGACCACTTCTCGACCCGCTCGGCCAGGTGCGGCGCGACGGACGCGACGTACTCCTTGACCTGGTCGAAGGCGTCGTCGCCGGAGATGACCAGCTTGGTGAAGTCCTCGGTGAACAGGTCGCGGACGACGCGGATCAGCAGGTCCGGCTCGCCGTGCAGCAACTGCGGCGCCTGACCGGACTTCGACTTCTTGTCGATGTCCTCCCAGTACGCCTGCAGGCGGCTGACGTCGGCGGTCAGCTCCTCCTCGGTGGCGCCCTCGGCCGCGGTGCGCACGATCACGCCTGCCTCGTCCGGGACGATGTCCTTGAGGATGGTCTTCAGCCGGTTCCGCTCGGTGTCGGGCAGCTTGCGGCTGATCCCGCCGTTGCCGCCGCGCGGCACGTACACGACGTACCGGCCGGGCAGGCTGATCTGGTTGGTGAGCCTGGCGCCCTTGTGGCCGATCGGGTCCTTGGTCACCTGGACCAGGACCGCCTGGCCGGACTTGAGCACCGATTCGATCTTGCGCGGGCCGTTGCCGGCGCCGAGCGTCGCCCAGTCGACCTCACCGGCGTACAGGACTGCGTTGCGGCCCTTGCCGATGTCGATGAACGCGGCCTCCATGCTCGGCAGCACGTTCTGCACGCGGCCGAGGTACACGTTGCCGATCAGCGAGCTCTGCTCGGCCGTGGTCACGTAGTGCTCGACCAGCACGTTGTCCTCGGACACCGCGATCTGGGTCAGGTCGTCGCGGGCCCGGATCACCATCGTCCGCTCGACCGACTCGCGCCGGGCCAGGAACTCGGCCTCGGTGACGATCGGCGCGCGGCGGCGGCCGGCGGCGCGACCCTCGCGGCGGCGCTGCTTCTTGGCCTCCAGCCGGGTCGAGCCCTCGACGGCGGTGATCTCGTTGGAGGTGTTCTTGCTGCGCGGCTCACGGACCCGTACGACGATCTCTTCCGGGTCGTCCGGCGCGGAGGCCGCTTCCTCGCCCTTGCGGCGACGGCGACGGCGGCGACGGCGCGACGAGCTGCCCGCGCCTTCCGCGTCGTCCTCTGCATCGTTGTGATCGTCGGTGTCGTCCGCGTCGGAGTGGCTCTCTGCCTCGTCCTCGGAGTCGTCGTCGTTCTCGTCGGCGCTGTCCTCGGAACCGTCCCCGGCCTTGCGGCGACGACGGCCACCGCGGCGACGGCGGCGACGACGGGTGCCCTCGGCACCGTCCTCGCCGTCGGCGTCATCC
Organism: Kribbella voronezhensis; assembly: GCF_004365175.1. NCBI lineage: Bacteria > Bacillati > Actinomycetota > Actinomycetes > Propionibacteriales > Kribbellaceae > Kribbella > Kribbella voronezhensis. The sequence goes on from NZ_SOCE01000001.1 coordinate 1,287,616, forward strand.
GCCTCGGCGTCGGACTCGGTGGCCTCGGTGTCGGTGGCGTCTTCCGGCTCGATCCGGCGGGCCTCTTCGAGGACCGGCTCGGCGCGGTCGGCGGCGACCTCTTCGGCATCGCGCGTACGGCGGCTGCGCCGACGGCTCCTGGTGGCCGGCTGCTCGTCCGCGGCCTCGACCGCGTCGGATTCGACGGCCGCGGTCTCGGTGGTCTCAGTGGCTTCAGCCGCGCGCTCGGCGGCGGTCGAGCGGCGCCGCGTACGACGTCCGCTCGGTGCGACGGCGTCGTCGGGGTCCGCGCCGGCCGGGGTCGCCTCGACCGGGCTGGTCGCGGCGGCCTGCGCCGGGACCTCGGTCGGAGCCTGGAACAGCACGGCGGCTGCGGCAGGCGCCCGACGCCGGCGACGGGTGGACGTCTCCGCGGGCGCTGCCAGGGCTGCGGCCTCGGCGGCCAGCGCCTCGGCAGCGGCGGCTTCGGCAGCCGCGGCGGCCTCGGCTTCGGCGAGGGCCTCCTCGTCGACCTCGGCTTCGGCGACAGCGTCGTCGGTGGCAGAACCGTCAGTGACCGGGGTGGTTCCCGCGTCGGCGACCGGACCGTCGGTCACAGGGGTGTCCTGGGCCTGCAGGTCGGCCTTGCGGGCGGCGGCGCTCTTGCGAGTGCTGCGCTTGCGCGTGGTCTTCGCCGGCGCGGCGACCTCAGCAGCGGCCTCGGGCGCGGGCTCAGCCTGCGCCGCCGGCTCGGTGGCTGATTCGTCAGTCAGTTCGGGGAAGGCGTCCTGCGACGCGGCGGCCTTCTTGGCCGGACGCTTGGCAGCGGCCTTTTTCACGGTCCGCTTGGCGGCCGTCTTCTTCGCGGCGCGCTTCGCCGGCGCGGGCGCCGGATCGGCGGACTCGGCGTCGGACTGCGTGCTGATCGCGGTCTCGACCGGCTCCGCGCTGTGGCTACCGGCCGTGTTGTCGGCGGTCTGCGCACCGGCGTCGGTGGGGGCGGCCTTCGCCGCGGCCTTCTTGGCCGGGCGCTTGCGGGCCGTCTTCTTGGCAGCCGCCTTGGCGGCCTGCTCGGGGGCGGTGGCGGCCGTGTCGGCCGTCTGGGTGTCGTTCGGCTCGTTTTCGAGCATGTGGTGCGGGTCTCCTCTGGCCCTCCGGCGCATCCTGCGACCCCTGTCACGGGTCCGGCGCAGCCAGAAAGCGGTCTCGGTCTCGCCGCTCCCGGCAGTCGATGCCCGGTCCGGCGGAAGCCTCCTGGTCCCGCTCCCCCGCGCTCGTCAGGGCACAGATGGAGCGGCGGCGTCGCCCTCCGCTACATGCGTCTGGTGGTCGACCGCCTGGCCGGTCGCGGTCGCCTGGGTGGCGTCGCGGTCACGAGCGAGCGGATCGTCCACAGTGCCGGTTGCCGCGAGAAGCGGGCCCTGGGCGAGCCTGGTCAGAAGAGCCGGGCCCGTCACCGGAAGCGTCGCTACTTCGAGCACGCCGGCGAGAACGTCGTCGGGTCTCACGGCCGGGGTTCCGTGCCGTAACACCACTTGCAGTATCGCACACGTCGCAACCGGCGCCGGTTCACTGCCGACCGCGAGTCGGAGTACGGCGTCCCGACAGTCGAACGAGCGAAGTCCCCGCTTGGTCATGCGCTCGACCAGAATTTCCTCCCGGCCCAGGAACGCCTCGACCGCTCGCTGGGCCTCGGCCGGATCCACGCCTGGCAACGCGATCAGCCACTCGCTCGCCTCCAGCTGGTCGGCCAGCGAGCCGGGGCCCGCGACCACCACCTCGAGGATGTCGAGCCCGGGCGGCAACGCGGCGTCCAGCTCCGCCTTGACCTGCTCGGCATCGCGCTGCTGTGTGAGCGAGATCTCCAAGTACTCCGCCTCCGACGCAGCCCCGGTCGGCGCGGCACCGGCGTACGAGATCTTGGGGTGCGGGCTGAAGCCGTGCGAGAAGGCGACCGGCAGGTCCGCCCGCCGGACGGCGCGCTCGAACGCCCGCTGGAAGTCGCGGTGCGAGGTGAACCGCAGCCGCCCGCGCTTGGCGAAGCGGATCCGCAGCTTCTGCACGGCGGGAAGCTGCTGGGACGGCGGAGCCTGAACTGGTGCCACGCGCTCATTCTCGCAGCACCACCCACTCCGAGCGGAATCACCGCTGCGCGCATCGAGCCCCTGGCTGTACGGCGGAACTTCCGGGCGCCGGTTCGCCGCGCTCGCGAGGCGCCTACCCGGCGTCGTACGGCATCATGAGGGCTCGGGGAACGTGAGGGAGAGGACATCGATGACGGAACCGGCGCAGTCGCCGCGGCCCGAACCGGACCGCACCACCGGAGTCGACGACCCTGGTGAAGGCGACGGCAAGGGCATCTACTGGGTGCTGAAGCACGTGATCGTCGGCCCGCCGGTGCGGCGGTTGTTCCGGCCGAAGGTCGAGGGCGCGGAGAACATCCCGGTCACCGGTCCCGCGATCATCGCCAGCAACCACCTGTCCTACGCCGACTGGATCTTCATGCCGCTGGTCGTGCGCCGCCGGGTCACCTTCGTGGCCAAGTCCGACTACTTCACCGGTGCCGGCATCAAGGGCACCTTCCAGCGCGGGTTCTTCAAGGGCACCGGCCAGGTCCCGATCGACCGGTCCGGCGGCTCGGCGTCCGAGGGCGCGATCCGGGCCGGGATGAAGGTGCTCGAGCGCGGCGATCTGTTCGGCATCTACCCCGAGGGCACCCGCTCCCACGACGGCAAGCTCTACAAGGGCCGGACCGGCGTCGCCCGGCTGGCGCTGGAGGCGAAGGTGCCGGTGATCCCGTGCGGCGTGATCGGGACCGACGTGGTCGCGCCACCCGGCAAGATCGTCGCCTCGCTCGCCTCCCCGACGGTGAAGTTCGGCGAGCCGCTGGACTTCTCGCGGTACGACGGGATGGAAGGCGACCGGCTGATCCTGCGGGCCGTCACCGACGAGATCATGTACCGGATCATGGAACTGTCCGGCCAGGAGTACGTCGACATGTACGCCACCAAGGCCAAGGCCCTGGAGGGCCGGGCGACCACCGGTGCCCCGAAGAAGGTCCGCAAGTCGGACACCTGATCCAGAGGGTGAGACAGCATGGCGCTAGGCTGGGAAACCGTGGACGGACCGATCGCATACCAGGGTGAGCCAGGGGCCAATTCGGCGATGGCGTGCACCGAGATGTTCCCCGAGCGGGAACAGTTGCCCTGTACAACGTTCGAGGACGCGCTGGAGGCGGTGAGCACCGGGCGCGCCGGGCTGGCGATGATCCCGGTCGACAACTCGATCGCCGGCCGGGTCGCCGACATCCATCACCTGCTGCCGGACTCCGGGCTGCACATCATCGGCGAGTTCTTCCTGCCTATCCACTTCCAGCTGATGGCGACGCCCGGGACGTCGATCGAGTCGATCCGGACCGTTCGCAGTCACGTGCACGCGCTCGGGCAGTGCCGCAAGATCATCCGCGAGCACGGCTGGTCGACGGTCGTCGCCGACGACACCGCGGGGTCGGCGCGCGAGGTCTCCGAGCTGCAGGACCCGACGATCGCCGCGCTGTCGCCGCTGGCCGCGGCCGAGCTCTACGGACTGGACATCCTCGCCCGCGACGTCGAGGACGAGCACCACAACACGACCCGGTTCCTGGTGCTGTCCCGCGAGCCGCACGTGCCGCCGGTGGGTTCCGGGCCGACGATCACGAGCTTCGTCTACCGGGTCCGCAACGTGCCGGCCGCGCTGTACAAGGCGATGGGCGGCTTCGCGACCAACAGCGTCAACATGACGAAACTGGAGAGCTACCAGCTCGGCGGCTCGTTCTTCGCCACCCAGTTCTACGCCGACGTCGAAGGCCACCCCGAGGACCCGAACGTCGCGCTCGCCCTGGAGGAGCTCGCCTTCTTCTCGGTCGAGGTCCGCCTCCTCGGCGTCTACCCGGCCCACCCCTTCCGCGAACAGATCGCCGAGCCGGCCGCGAACCGGGCCCTCCGCCCCCACCACTGACACCCGCTTGCCGGAGCCGCCTGCGTAGGGTCGTGGGATGGAGATCGTCGGCGTCGGTGAGCAGGGGTTGTTCCGGGCCACGTATGCGGTGATCCAGGCTGCGACCCGGCGGGAGTTCCCCTCGGCGATCCCGCTGGATGAGGCGTGGAGGTTGGTGGAGTCGCCGCCCGCGGAGTACAGGTTCAGTTGTCTGGCGGCCGTTGACGACGATGAGGTTGTCGGCGGCGCATGGCTGACCTGGTCGCTGGCGGAGAACCGGCAACTACTCGTAGCCGAACTCGGCGTCGAGGCTGGACGTCGTAGGCAGGGCGTCGGGTCGGCGCTGCTGGACGCAGTGAAGGCCGCGGGCCTCGCGGACGGCCGAAACGCCTTGCTGTGCGAGACATTCAGCCCGTACGGCGATGGGCCGGGCGCGGGCGCCGCGTTCGCCGAAGCGCGCGGATTCACGCAGCAGTACGCCGCCTTGCACCAGGTGCTCGACTTCCCAGTGGCCGGCCTGGCCGAGAAGGCCGCCGAGATCGCTCCCCACCACCGCGACTACTCCCTCGCCACCTGGCCCGACGGATGCCCGGAGGAGTACGTCGAGCAGTACTGCGGATTGCTCAGCCTCATCGACGACGAGGTCCCCCTCGACGACCTCGAGATCGAGGCGAAGCGCTGGACGCCCGAACGCCTCCGCTCGGTCGAAGCACGTCGGCGTACGGCGGGCCACCTCACCAGTACGACGGTCGCCATCGCGCCGGACGGGATCCTCGCCGGCTACACCGAGCTGACGGGCAAGCCCCAGCAACCGAACCGCCTCGATCAGCACGACACCCTGGTCCGCCCCGAACACCGCGGCCACCGTCTCGGCCTCGCACTCAAAATCGCCAACCTGCAGGCTCTCCACGCGCGAACTGCCGGACCTGCCACGATCCACACCACGAACGCGGCCGCCAACGCCCCGATGATCGCCGTCAACACCCAACTGGGCTTCCGCCCGGTCGAACACCAGCACCTCTGGGTCGCCACCCTCGACTGACCACGCGAACACCGCCCGGTCTGCTGGCGGCGTGGACGCAGATGGGTGGCGCGGGCGAACGGGGCTGCTAGCGGAGGAACTTCCAAGCTGGGTAGGCAGTGCTCAGTACGTCGTGGTGGCCGGCCCAGTCCGTGGGGTCTCGGCGTACTGGGTCGAGGGTGTCCGGGTGGCCGCCGACGATGCGGTAGCCCCAGGTGAAAGCGGCGATCGGCTCGAGTGCGCGGGTGTGGATGACGTCGGGCGCGATCACCAGGAACGTGTCGGCGCGCCATTCGCCGTCGGGGTGTCCCGGGTTGCCCGGAGCGTCGAAGAACGTCGGCAGGTAGCCGTAGGCATAGAGCGGCCCGGCTTCGGCGAGGAACGGCAGTACGTCGACCGACACGTCGCCGTCGAAGCTCCGGGTGATCACCTGCACCCAGCCCATGACCGCGTTGAGTCCCTGCCCGTAGTACCGAAGCGTCGCCAGACAGATCGGGAAGCCGCGAAACGCTTCCGCGTCGAGCCCCGGTACGACGAGCCGGTGCCCGGAAGCCCAAGGGTCGTCGTTGGGCTGCACCCGGACGTTGATCAGCCCACGCTCGCCCCTGACCTCGAACGGCACCGAGACCTCACGTCGCATCCGGTCGTTCCTCCCCTTGCGCTTTCAAGCAATTCTCCAACGCCCGGCAAGGACAGGGCGGGACTGACTACCGGACCCTACGGGGTTGTGCACCGGCGGTGACGAGAGGAAGGTGGAATCGAGCAGCGTCTTGGGGGCAGCCTGTTCGGTGGGAGAGACGGCACCTGCCGCCTCGGCCGGAACGTGGGTCTGGGGGATCCGGGAGACCGTCCCGGTCCGGTACTACGGGTGCGCGCGCATTCTGCGGCGTCGCGTCCGGATCCGTCCTGCACGTCGCCCCCTGGGTCAGCAACAAGGGGGAAAGATGCCGAGGAAGGCCAACGGGCGAGCGGAGATGTCCCACCCGGCCGATGATCGAAGGATGCCGGGCGACCGGATGTCCGGTCCGGCCACGAACGGGCCGGTAGCCAACGGAACCGCCGGAGACACGCACGCCGGCGGCGGCAATGCGATGAGCGGCGGCGGCGCGATGAGCCCTGGTGGTGCCGGCGCGATGAGCGGCGGCGGTGGCGGCGCGATGAGTGGCGGCGGCGCGGTGAGTGGCGGGGGCGCGATGAGTGGCGGCGGCGCGATGAGTGGCGGCGGCGCGATGAGCGGTGGTGGCGCCATGAGCGGCGGTGGTGGCGCCGGGACGGGCGGCGGAATGCCAGGCGGTGGCATGTCGGGCGGTGGCATGTCGGGCGGTGGTATGTCAGGCGGCGGGGGCGACTCGGGCCGCGAGGACTATCCGCCGACGCGGCGCGCCTGCGGTGTGATGGAGGTGCACCGCCGGTTGCTGAGCACCTCGGCCGAGTACGTGCTGGCCAGGTCCGCTCTGGAGAACGCGACAACGCAGTACGTGGCCCGCCAGCAACGTTTTGCCGGTGTCGCGAGGATCCCCGTCGTCGTGCACGTCGTCTGGAACACCGCCGCGCAGAACATCTCGCAGGCCCAGATCGACAGCCAGATCGAAGTACTGAACCACGACTTCCGCGCCACCAACTCCGACATCGGCTTCGTCCCCGCGCCGTACACCGGACTGGTCGCCGACGCGCGGATCGAGTTCTCCCTCGCCACCGAGGATCCGGACGGCAACCCGACCACGGGTGTCACCCGGACCCAGACCAGTCAGGCCTCGTTCGGCACCGACGACAAGGTGAAGAAGACGGCGACCGGTGGCATCGATGCCTGGAACCCGGACAAGTACCTGAATCTGTGGGTCTGCCAGCTCGGCGGCGGCCTGCTCGGGTACGCGCAGTTCCCGGGCGGCCCGGCGGAGACCGACGGCGTCGTGATCCTGCACAGCGGCTTCGGCACCACCGGTACGGCGGCCGCGCCGTTCGACCTCGGCCGGACAGCGACGCACGAGATCGGGCACTACCTCAACCTGTTCCACATCTGGGGCGACGACGGCACCGGGTGCAGCGGCAGTGACGAGGTCGCGGACACCCCGAACCAGGGCGGCCCCAACTTCGGCGTACCGACGTTCCCCAAGCTGTCCTGCAGCAACGGGCCGAACGGCGATCTGTTCGTCAATTACATGGACTACACCGACGACCGCGGCATGGTGATGTTCACCAACGACCAGGTGGCGCGGATGGAGGCCTGTCTGGACACCGCGCGGCCGGATCTCAACCAGGGTTCGGGTACGACGTCCGCGGTACCGGAGCCGGCCGGGCCGGTGGTGTCGTGGGGCACGAACCGGCTGGACGCGTTCGTCGTCGGTACCGATCGCGCGCTGTGGCACAAGTGGTGGGACGGCTCGAACTGGGGCCCGTCGGTCAGTGGTTACGAATCCTTGGGTGGTGTCTGTATGAGTGCTCCGGAAGTCGCGTCCTGGGGACCGAACCGGCTCGACGCGTTCGTCCTCGGCATCGATCACGCCCTGTGGCACACCTGGTGGGACGGCTCCGCGTGGAACGGTTTCGAATCGCTGGGCGGGGTGTGCATGAGCCCGCCGCGGCTCGCGTCCTGGGGACCGGACCGGCTCGACGCGTTCGTCGTCGGCACCGACCGGGCGCTGTACCACAAGTGGTGGGACGGCTCGGCCTGGAACGGTTTCGAGTCCCTCGGCGGCACCTGTATGAGCCCGCCGGAAGTGGTTGCCTGGGGCACCGATCGCCTCGACGTGTTCGTGCTCGGTCCGGACAACGCGGTGTGGCACAAGTGGTGGGACGGCTCCGCCTGGGGTGGCTTCGAGTCGCTCGGCGGTGTCTGTACGTCGCCGCCGACCGCCGTTGCCTGGGGACCGGACCGGCTCGACCTGTTCGTCGTCGGCACCGACTCCGCGCTCTACCACAAGTGGTGGGACGGCTCGTCGTGGTCGGCCGACTGGGAGAACCTGGGCGGTATCTGCGCCGGCGCGCCGACGGTGGTCTCGTGGGGTGAGGGCAGGCTCGACATCTTCGTCACCGGTATCGACTCGGCCCTGTACCACAAGTGGTACGACGGGTCCTGGTCGACCGACTGGGAGTACATGGGTGGCGTCTGCGTCGGTGAGCCGCGGGTCACCGCCTGGGGCGCCGACCGGCTGGACGTGTTCGTCGAAGGTATCGACAGCGGGCTGTACCACAAGTGGTGGGACGGCTCGGCCTGGGGACCGTCGGTGACCGGCTACGAGCCGCTGGGTGGCGTGATCGCCGACTTCAAGCTGGCCCTGCCCGAAATGGCAGCGCCGGAACCGGCGGCGCCGGAACCGGCGGCGTCGGCGAGGCAAGTGGTGATGAACTGAACACCGCCGACCTGATCGGGCGGTGGACACACTCCTTCGAGGAGGACCACGACGGACTGACCGTCTACCGCCGCGACGACTTCGCCTTCCCGCCGGCCCGTGGCCGGCGGGGGGTGGAGTTCGGCCCGGACGGCGCCTTCGTCGAATGGGCGATCGGCCGCGGGGACGCCCCGGAACCCCGCCGCGGCCGGTGGCAGCCGTCCGGGGTGATCACCCGCGCCGGCGCGATGCCCGGTACGGCGTCCGGTTGGGGGCGCGTCGTCAGCGTCACGCCCGACCGGCTGGAACTGACTTGGCAGGAGTGACATGTCTACGAGACCACCAGTCCGCTATCACGTCGTCGCGACCGGCGAAAACGTCGAGGGCGCCTCGTCAGCACGGTTCGGCGACCAGGCGATCCTGTGGGTCCCGGCCGGTGAGCGGCTCGGCCGGGGTTCGCGGACCGCACCCGGCCTGCTGGTCGTCACCCAGGTCGGCCGGAGCTTCCAGGACGAGTACCCCGAAGTGGTGCCGCTGCTCGATCACGGCCGGCACCTGGTCATCTCGACCGCCGACAAGCCGCGGAAGAGATCGAACCACTGCTGGCGGATCGAGCCGCTCCAGCCGGGGAGCTACGTCGAGGTCGCCGCACCGAAGGCAGCCCGGGTCGACCCGACCGTCACGAACCTGCTCGACCGGCTTTCGCCGACGTCGTACGAGGCGGATCTCACCTGGCTGGCCAGCCTGCCCACCCGGCACTCGCTGAGCGCGTCGTTCACCGCCGCCGTGGACTTCGCCGAAGCCAGAATGGTTGCTCTGGGCTACAAAACGACGCGGTTGCCGATCACCGTGGGAGCCGGGCGCTCGGAGAACCTGATCGGCGACCGTCCCGGGCTGGGGCCGGGTTCGCGAGGGTTGGTGGTGATCACCGCGCACCTGGACTCGATCAACCTCGCCGGCGGGCCGGCCGGTAACGCGCCCGGCGCCGACGACAACGCGAGCGGCTCGGCCGGCGTACTGGAACTCGGGCGGCTGCTCGCCGGCCAGGGTTGGCAACACGACGTACGGCTGATCCTCTTCGGCGGTGAGGAGGAGGGGTTGTTCGGCAGCAAGCAGTACGTCGCCGCGCTGCCGGCTGCCGAGCGGGCGAGGATTCGCGCCGTCCTCAACCTGGACATGATCGCGTCCAGGAACTCCGCCACACCGACCGTGCTGCTGGAAGGCGCCCCTGTCTCGTCCGGGCAGATCTCGGAGCTGGCGGCCGCGGCGGCGACCTACACGGGACTCCAGGTCGAGACCTCGCTGAATCCCTTTGCCAGCGACCATGTGCCGTTCATCAACGCGGCGATCCCTGCCGTGCTGACCATCGAGGGCGCGGACAGTGCGAACGGGCACATCCATTCGGCCAACGACACCCTCGACTTCCTGGACTGGTCGCTGGCGGCGGAGATCCTCCGGATGAACGCCGCCGCACTGGCCGGCTGGCTGCTCCCCGCCACCGCCACCGTGCGCCGCCCGATCGTCGCGGGCCCGGTGGTTGCCTGGGGCCCCGACCGCCTGGACGTCTTCGTCACCGGCCCGGACTCCGCCCTCCACCACAAGTCCTGGACCGGCGACACCTGGTCGGACTACGAGACCCTCGGAGGCGTAATAGGCTAGCGGGGGTGACTCACCTGGACTGGAGTGGTTGTTCTAATGCCCGGGATGTCGGGGGGCTGCCGACGCGGTACGGCGGGCGGACGCGGGCGGGAGCGGTGATCCGGACCGACTCGCTGCACCTGCTCGACGACGCGGGGCGAGCCGCCGTTGCCGAGCTCGGACCCGGCCTCGTGCTCGATCTCCGGTCGGACTGGGAGCTCTCCGAGCCCCACCCGCTGGCCGGCGATCCGGCGTACCGGCACATCCCCTGGATCGATCCGGTCCGCGATCAGGAGTTCGTGCCGACGCCCGATCTCGCCGAGGTGTACCGCGGCAGCCTCGGGCGGAATCGTGCACAGATCGTGCAGGTACTACGTGCCGTGGCTGAGGCCCCGGTCGGCCTGCCGGTCGTGGTGCACTGCCAGGCCGGCAAGGACCGGACCGGCCTGTTGATCGCGTTGCTGCTCGAGCTGGCCGGGGTGCCGCGGGACGTGATCGCGGCCGACTATGCGGTGAGCGAAGTACGACTCGGCCTGCAGGACGGTGACCCGTTCCGCCGGACGATGCCCGAGACGATTCTCGACTCGCTGGCGCACGTGGATTCGCAGTACGGCGGGATTCGCGCGTACCTCGGTTGGCTGGGGCTGACGGCGGGCGAGGTTCATCGGCTGCTGGCGCGACTCGTGCACGTGCTGATCGAAGCGGTGGTGTTCGATTTCGACGGGCTGCTGATGGACACCGAGACGACGCTGGTCGCGAGCTGGCAGGCGGAGTGGCGGCATCACGGGCTCGAGCTGGATCTGGACGACGGGTTCTGGCCGGGTCACGGCGGTGACACCTTCGAGTCGCACCTCGCCCAGCTCGCCGAGGCGGTCGGCCCGTCGTTCGATCGGGACGAGAGTGTGGCGCGGCGAAGGGCGTACCGCGACGATCTGCACCGCGAACTGGACTTCCTGCCGGGGATCCGCGACTGGATCGCGGAGGCCCGATCAGGCGGCCTCCGCGTCGCGATCGCCAGCAGCTCGGACCGCGACTGGGTGGCCGGCCATCTGACCCGGGTCGGCGCGCTCGACCTGTTCGACCTCGTCGTGACCGGCGACCAGGTGTCGCGGCACAAGCCGGACCCGGAGATCTACCAACTCGCGCTGCAGCGGCTCGGGCTGAAGGGCGAGCAGGCAGTCGCCGTCGAGGACACCGCCCACGGCACGGCCGCCGCAGCTTCCGCGGGGATGTGGACGGTCGCGATCCCCAACCCGTTCGTCGCGGCCGAGGCCGTGGGGCATGCCGACCTGGTGCTGGGCAGCGCAGCGGACCTGCCCCTCAGCGAGGTCCTCCTGACAGTTTCGTCGACCAAAAGCTGATGACAGGGTCCACCGATCGTCGGGTGAAGTGAGTCGTCGGTGGGACGCGATGGTGTAGACCGCTCGGCAGACTTCGTCGCATGCCTCCATCACTCAGTCGGCGTGGATTCGTCGCGTCCTCCCTCGCTGTCGTCGCGGCGGCCGGCGGCGCCGAGGGCGCCCAGGCTGCTCGGTCATCGAACCCGCTCCCCCACGGCGTCGACGCGGCGCGGATCAAGCAGCTCCTGAGCCGGATGTCGCTGGCCGACAAGATCGCCCAGGTGAACATCCCGTTGGTCCTGCCGCAGTTCCTGCACGGCGACGACTCGACCGATCCGACCGGGACACCGGCGAACCAGGAGAAGTACGTCCGGGGCGGCGTCCAGGTCGGTCGCCTGAAACTCGGTCCCGGCGGTGGCTTCTTCGGCCTGGTGAACGAGTCGGTGTTCGGATCCTTCCCGCTGCCCGACGCGAAGACCCCGCGCGAGCAGGCACTCCGGCACAACGCGCTGCAGAAGATTGCCCTCGGCACCGAACTCGGCATCCCGTTGCTGCAGGTCAGCGAGGGCACGCACGGCTCGGTCGGTCCCGGCTCGACCGTGTTCCCCGAAGGGCTCGGCCTCGGCGCGACCTGGAATCCTGCGCTGATCGGTGAGGTCTACAGCGTGGTCGCCACCGAGGCCCGCGCTGTCGGCATCCACGCCGTCAGCACGGTGATGGCCGAACTCACCCGCGATCCCCGCTACGGCCGGGCGATCTGGTCGTTCAGCGAGGATCCCTGGCTCACCAGCCAGTACGTCGCGTCGCTGGTTCCCGCGTTGCAGGGTGACGACCTGCGCGCGGACGATGCGGTGATCGCCTCCCTGTGCACGTTCCCGCTCGAGTCGCCGAACATCGGCGGCCTGGAAGGGTCGGCCGTCGAACTCGGCGAGCGCGAACTCCGGTCCGTCCACCTCCCACCCTGGCGGGCCGGTTTCTCAGCCGGTGCGCTGATGACGGAGGCGAGCGAACAGGTGATCGACGGGATCTCGGTGCACGGCTCCCCGAAGTACCTGACCGGGCTTCTGCGCGAGGAACTCGGGTTCGCCGGCGCGGTGATCGGGATCGGGTTCGACGGGCTGACCCGCGATCGCGTCGCCGCCGACGACGTCGAGGCGGGCGCCCTGGCCCTGAAGGCGGGGCTGGACATCAACGTGGGCTGGCGCGATGCCTATCTGCAGTCGCTGAAGACCGCGATCGATCGCGGCCTGGTGTCCGAGCGGTTGCTCGACCGAGCGGTGACGCGCGTGCTCGCCCTCAAGCAGGTCCTCGGGCTGTTCGACCATCCGTACGTCGACGCCGAGCGGGCGCAGCGGATCGTCAACCAGCCGTCGCATCGTGCGATTGCCGCCCGGGTGGCGCGCGAGTCGATGGTCCTGCTCCGGAACGAGGGCGGCCTGCTACCGATCAAGCCCGGCGTACGGCGTCTTGCCGTGATCGGACCAAATGCGGACGATGCGCAGAACCTGCTCGGGGACTACGCGGCCGCTCCGCAGTTGCACGACGTACCGTCGATCCTGGCCGGGATCAGGGCCGTCGCGGGCTCGCGGTCGATCAGCTACGCGAAGGGCTGCGAGGTGACCGGCGACGATCGGTCCGGGTTCGCCGCGGCGGTCAAGGCTGCGAAGCAGTCCGAGCTGGCGATCGTCGTCCTGGGCGAGGAGACCAAAGGCGGCTATCTCGGGGCACGGACGAACGGTGAACTCGCCGACGTCTCCAGTCTCGACCTGTCCGGTGTACAGCAGGAACTGCTCGAAGCGGTGTCTGCGACCGGGACCCCGGTCGTGCTCGTCCTGGTGAACGGGCGGGCGCTGTCGGTGCGCTGGGCGGCCGAGCACGTCCCGGCGACTCTGGAGGCCTGGCTTCCAGGTGAGCAAGGGGGTCAGGCCGTCGCCGACGTTCTGTTCGGGGTAGCCGAGCCCGGCGGCCGGCTGCCGGTGACCTTCCCTCGCAGCGTCGGGCAGTTGCCGATGTACTACAACCAGAAAGGCTCGCGGTTCCACTCTGAGGGGTATGTCGACCTGCCCGGGTCACCGTTGTATCCCTTCGGGTTCGGGCTCAGCTACACGACCTTCTCCTGGGGCAAACCTCAGTTGACCACCGCCCGCATCAACCGGTCGGCGCAGACCGAAGTACAGGTTGAGGTCACCAACAGCGGAAAGCGTGCCGGCACCGAGGTCGTGCAGTTGTACGTGACCGATGTGACGGCATCGGTCGCACTGCCGGAGATCCAGCTGAAGGGCGCACAGATGGTCACGCTGGAGCCGGGAGCCAAGGCCACCGTGCGCCTCGTAGTACGGGCTGAGGATCTAGCTCTGGTGAACGCTGCCGGTTCGCTGGTTGTCGAGCCGGGTGACTTCGATCTGCACGTCGGAACGTCGTCCACGTCGTTTGCCGCGACGCTGCGGCTGACGGTTCGCTAGACCACGGACAGCGGTAGCAGCTTCTTGCCGGTGGGGCCGATCTGGATCTCGGTGCCCATCTGCGGGCAGACGCCGCAGTCGAAGCACGGGGTCCAGCGGCAGTCCTCGACCTCGATCGCGCCGTCCTCCTCGAGGGCGTCCTGCCAGTCCTCCCAGAGCCACTCGCGGTCGAGCCCGGAGTCCAGGTGGTCCCACGGCAGCACCTCGGCGTACTCGCGTTCGCGGGTGGTGTACCAGGCCAGGTCCACCGGCTCGCCGGCCAGCGCCTGGTCGGCGGCGGCGATCCAGCGGTCGTACGAGAAGTGCTCGCTCCAGCCGTCGAACCGGCCGCCGTCGCGCCAGACCTGCTCGATGATCCGGCCGACCCGGCGGTCACCGCGGGACAGCAGGCCCTCGATGATGCCCGGCTTGCCGTCGTGGTACCGGAAGCCGATCGCCTTCGCGTACTTCTTGTCCGAGCGGATCGCGGAGTTCAGCTTCGCCAGCCGCGCGTCGGTCTCCTCGACGCCGAGCTGCGAGGCCCACTGGAACGGGGTGTGTGGCTTCGGCACGAACCCGCCGATCGACACGGTGCAACGGATGTCGTTGCGCCCGGTCACCTCGCGGCCGGTCGCGATCACCCGCTTGGCCAGATCGGCGATCGCGAGCACGTCCTCGTCGGTCTCGGTCGGCAGACCGCACATGAAGTACAGCTTCACCTGCCGCCAGCCGTGGCTGTACGCCGCCGCGACCGTGCGGATCAGGTCCTCCTCGCTGACCATCTTGTTGATCACCTTGCGCATCCGGTCCGAGCCGCCCTCGGGGGCGAAGGTCAGGCCGCTGCGCCGGCCGTTGCGGGAGAACTCGTTGGCCAGCGTGATGTTGAACGCGTCGACCCTTGTCGACGGCAACGACAGCGAGACGTTGCTGCCCTCGTACCGGTCGCCCAGGCCCTTGGCCACCTCGGCGATCTCGCTGTGGTCGGCGGAGCTCAGGCTGAGCAGGCCGACCTCTTCGAAACCGGACTGCTTGAGGCCGTTCTCGACCATGTCGCCGATGGTGGTGATGCTGCGCTCGCGGACCGGCCGGGTGATCATCCCGGCCTGGCAGAACCGGCAGCCGCGAGTACAGCCGCGGAAGATCTCCACGGAGTACCGCTCGTGTACGGTCTCGGCCAGCGGCACCAGCGGCTTCTTCGGGTACGGCCAGGCGTCGAGGTCCATCACCGTGTGCTTGGCAGTGCGCCACGGTACGCCGGGCTTGTTCGGGGCGACCCGCTTGATCCGGCCGTCCTCGAGGTAGTCGACCGTGAAGAACTTCGGGATGTAGACGCCGCCCGACTTCGCCAGCCGCAGCAGCACCTCGTCGCGACCGCCCGGCTGCCCCTCTTCCTTCCACTCCCGGATCACCTCGGAGACCGCGAGCACGATCTCCTCGCCGTCACCGAGCACCGCGGCGTCGATGAAGTCGGCGATCGGCTCGGGGTTGAAGGCGCTGTGGCCGCCGACGAGCACGATCGGGTCCTCGTCGGTCCGGTCCACGGCGTACAGCGGGATCCCGGCCAGGTCGATCGCGTTGAGCATGTTCGTGTAGCCGAGCTCGGTCGACAACGACATCCCGAACACGTCGAACGCCCGGACCGGCCGGTGGCTGTCCAGCGTGAACTGCGGGATCTTGTGCTCCCGCATGACGTTCTCCATGTCCGGCCAGACGGCGTACGTGCGCTCGGCGAGCGTGTGCTCGCGCTCGTTCAGTACTTCGTACAGGATCTGGACGCCCTGGTTCGGCAGGCCGACCTCGTACGCGTCCGGGTACATCAGTGCCCAGCGGACACTGACCGAGTCCCAGTCCTTGCTGACCGAGTTGAGCTCACCTCCGACGTACTGGATGGGCTTCTGCACGGTGGGCAGCAGCGACTCCAGGCGGGGGAACAAGGACTCAACAGTCATCACAGAACTTCCAGCTCGAGGTCAAAGCGCCTACCAGCCTAACTCCGCTCTCCCCTGTGCCCATCATTGCGGGACGGCTGAATCTGCTCTGCCGGTCAGGTCAGATGGGCGAGGAGCAGCGGGTTGATGATGTCCGGGTGGCTGTAGGTCACCAGATGGGCGGCGTCCGGGATGATCTCGAGGTGGGCGCCGGGGATCTGTGAGGCGAGCGGGACGACGGTTTCCGGCGGGATCGAGGTGTCCGACTCGGCAGTGACCAGGAGGACGGGAGCGGTGATGTCCCCGAGCTTCTCGCGGAGGTCCAGCGCGCCGAGTGCCTCGCAGCAGGCGGCGTACCCCTCGTCCGAGGTATTGAGGAGTTGCTGGCGGATCAGTTCGACCTCGTCGGCGTGCGCCTCGGCGTACTCCGGCAGGAACCACCGCTTCAGGGTCGCCTCGGTGATGGCCTTGGTGCCTTCGGCGCGGACCTGGGCCGCCCGGTCGGTCCACATCTGCGCGCCCGCCGCCGGATACGCCGGTGGGCAGAGCAGCGCGAACCGGCTGAACCGGTCGGGCGCGTTCTCGGCCAGCCAGAGTCCGACGGCGCCGCCGAGCGAGATCCCGACGTACGCCGCCTGTTCCACCAGCAGCTCGTTCAGGAGCTCGACCACGTCACCGCCGAGGTCCTCGATCGAGTACGGGCCGGGTGGCGCCTCGGATCCGCCGTGCCCGCGATGGTCGAAGGCGACCACCCGGAACCGCTCCGACAGGGTTTCGAGTTGTGGCGCCCACATCGCCCGCGTCGCCCCGAGCGACGAGCCGAGCAGGACGACGGGTGCCTTCTCCGGTCCACTCACCTGATAGTCGAGTCGCATGATTCCTACCCTACGGACGTTGTTAGCCTGCGCCCATGAGCAACGGTGTCCCCGGGCTGGGTCAGGTCGTCGAGCTGGCCGAGGTGGTGCGGAACGGGTTCGTCGAGAGCCGGCACTTCGGGCTGGCCGTGGCGCTGGATCCGGACGGGATGCCGGTGTACGCCGCGGGGCAGGTCGACGCGGTCGTGTTGCCCCGGTCAACGGCCAAGCCGCTCCAGGCGGTCGGGAGCATCGCGGCCGGGGCCGAGCTGGAGGACGAGGAGGCGGCCATCGCGGCCGGTAGCCATACGGGTGAGGATCGGCACGTCACGCTGGTGGATCGGATGCTGGCGTCTGTCGAGCTGGGCCGCGATGCGCTGGGGTGCCCGCCGGATCGGCCTGAGGACGAGCCGACCCGGTTCCGTTTGATTGCTGAGGGCATCGAACCGGAGAAGGTCAGGATGAACTGCTCCGGCAAACATGCGGCGATGCTGATGGCAACAGTTGCTATGGGCAATAATTCTTCGGCCTACCTGGATGCCGATTCCCCCGTGCAGCGGGTGATCGCCGGTGAGATCGAACGCCTCACCGGCGCGGCGACCGGCATCGTCACTGTCGACGGTTGCGGCGCCCCGCTGCTCGGCATGCCACTCGACGGCCTGGCCCGCGCCTTCGGCCGCCTCGCGACAGCCCCAGCTGGTACGCCGGACAACCGCGTGGCGACGGGGATGCGGCGGCACCCGTACCTCGTCGGCGGGCAAGGCCATCTGAACAGCGAGGTGATGCGCCTGCTCCCCGGCGTCATCGCGAAGGGTGGCGCCGAGGGTGTGATCGGCATGGCCGCGCCGGATGGGCACGCGGTCGCGGTGAAGGTGATCGACGGGAACCCGCGCGCCACCACCGCTCTCGGCCTGACCCTGCTCGCCAAGTGCGGGGTCGACATCTCGGCGGCCGACTCCCTGCTGAGAGTGCCGGTGCTCGGTGGCGGCCGGCCGGTCGGCCAACTCGAGCTGACGATCTAGCTTCGGCTTCGAGGTTCGGCCTCCGCTTCGGCCGCGAGGTTCGGCTTCGGCTTCGACCTCGGCTTCGGCCGCGAGGTTCGCCGGGGCTGGGCTAGCGGTAGAGGGCGAGGGCGCCGGTCAGCGAGTCGATCGTGGCGCGGGGTCCGTAGAGGGCGAGGCCCAGGTATTCGAGGTCCTCGGCTTTGGTTCCGCTGATGGTTGCGGACATCTGGTCGTACGTGCGGGACCTCTGCGCCACCTGGTTCATGTCGTGCACGGTCACGCCGTCGCGAGCCACGGCCTGGGTCCGGAGCTCATGGAGTCGCTCGGCGGCTGCTCGTAGTACGGGGATCGGGTGGGCGCACATCCCGGTGTGGACGCCGCCGGAGCCATCGACGGTGTCCGCGCCGACGACCTCGTCGTGATGGTGGCCGAGGGCGACGCCGAGCAGCGCGGCAGTGTTCAGCGCGACGCCGGCCGGCGCCTCGTCGGCGATCACCACGACCATCTTGTTCGCCAGCATTTCTCTCCTTTGTGCACGGTTCGACGAGCTGAAGAGTAGGCAGATGCGCGCCGGAATTTCCTGGTCACCGAACAGAATTCGGCGGATCTGCCAAACTGGCGGACATGGACGAACTTGATACGGCGCTGCTGCGGCTGCTGCAGAATGACGCGCGCCGCACCAACCGGGAGATGGCGGCCGAGCTCGGCATCGCCCCGTCGACGTGCCTGGAGCGAGTCCGCGGGCTGCGCGACCGCGGGGTGATCAGCGGGTACCACGCGGAGGTCGACCTGCAGGCGATCGACCGGTCGACCCAGGCGATCATCTCGATCAAGCTCAGGCCGCAGGCGATGGCGGTCGCCACCACCTTCCAGGACTACGTGCAGGGCCTGCCGCAAACGCTCGCGATGTTCATGGTGTCGGGCGCCTCCGACTTCCTCGCCCATGTGGCCGTGAAGGACACGGCTGCGCTGCGAGACTTCGTGCTCGACCTGGCCAAGCGTCAGGAGATCGGCGACATCCGCAGCTCGGTCGTGTTCGAACACCACCGGCGTACGACGGTCATGCCGCTACCCGAGCGCTGACAGCTTCTCCGGGTTCGCCACCACCCGTACGCCGACCACCTGGCCGGCCTCGACCTGCAGGGTCAGCAGGTGCCGCGTGCGGTCGAGCTGCAGGTAGATCGCCGGCCCGGTGACCAGGTCGACCGGGGTCTGGATGAACCGCTTGCGCCGCGAGTACACGTGGGTGAAGTAGTGCGCCACCTTCTCGCTGCCGCGGATCGGCTTGCGAGCCGTCGGCACCTTGCCGCCACCGTCGCTCCACGCGGTGACGTCGTCGCGCAGCATCGCCTGCAGTCTGGGCAGGTCGCCTTCGCGGGCGGCAGCGACGAAGTCTTCGAGCAGTCGTTGCTGCTCGGCCCTGGTCGGCTCGAAGCGCGACCGGCCCTTCTCCAAGGCAGCGGCAGCGCGCTTGTGGAGCTGCCTGCAGTCCTCTGCGGTTCTGCCCAGGATCCCCGCGATCTCGTCGTACGGGAGGACGAAGGCGGTTCGTAGTACGTAGACAGCGCGCTGTGGCGGGGTGAGCTGCTCCATGAGGTGCAGCATCGCCATGGAGAGATCTGACTCGACTGCACTGTGTGGATCGGACAGGGCGGGCTCGGGGAGCCAGTCACCGGCGTAGCTCTCGCGGCGAGCCTGCCGAGCGCGCAGTGAATCGACAGCGAGCCGCGTCACCACCCTGGTGAGGTAGCGACGCGGCTCGGCCACGCTGTCGTGATCGACGCCGGCCCAGCGGACGTACGCCTCCTGCAGCACGTCCTCCGCGTCGTGCCAGCTCCCCAGCATCCGGTACGCCAGTCCCGCCAGGAACTGTCGGTGCTGAACGAACTCGTCGACGCTCAGGCCGGTATCCGGCACGCGACCATCATCCTGTTCCACACGTTGATGGTCGCAATCGCGAGGAGCAGGTCTGCCGTCCCCTCTTCGCCCCAGTGCTTCACCGCGTCGTCCCACACGTCATCCGGTACGCCGTGCTCGCCCAGGGTGGTCACCGCGTCGGTCAAGGCGAGCGCGGCCCGCTCCCGCTCGTCGTAGAGGGTCGACTCGTACCAGGCGGCGAGACCCATGAGGCGGCGCGTGGTCTCGCCCCGCTTGAGCGCCTGCTCGGTGTGCATGTCGATGCAGAAGGCACAGCCGTTCGTCATGGACGCCCGGATCTTCACCAACTTCAGCACCGTCGGCTCGACCTTCGACGAGGTGTACTTCTCGAGCCCGAGCACAGCCTGATAACCGTCCGGCACCAACTCGGCCCACGAAATTCTCTTGGTCATGCCACCACGACGGCCCAGGCACCCGCGGGCGTGACAACCCGGGATGTGACCCCGATCACCTTCGGCACCACCCACAACTTCGCGGGTCGCGGGAGCTTGTTCCGACCGGCGGCGGTACTGCTGCTTCCGCGTCGGCCGCGCTGATGTCCGCCGTCTGCGCCGGTGATGCTTCCGCGCGGTGGGTCAGGTGCCGCTCTTCGTACCGAGGACCTTCTTGGCCTTGTCGACGGCCAGCTTCATCGCGCCGTCGAGCTCGCCGGGCTGGCCCGCGTAGATGAAGACGGAGAGGATCACGTCGTTCACCCCGGCAAGGGCCGCCGTGGCCTCGCTCCCCTCCTGCGGTCCACTCAGACCGGTCATCCGGAACGCGAACGGGTGCTCGCCGAGCTTGGGCGCGGAGATCTCCTCCACCCCCATCGACGAGGTGCCCTGACCGGGAACCTTCAGCGTGACCTTCCGGCAGGAGTTCACCGCGGCCTTGTACGCCGACTGCAGCGCGGCCACCTTCTTCGCCTCACCCATCGCGTCCAGACCGTAGTCGATGTCCGGCCCCTCCTGCCCGGCCGAGAACGACCGGGACACACTCGCCGTCGAACCGGGTGCGGCGTCAGCGTTCAGGTACTGCACGAGCGTCTTGCACTTGGCGTCCTTGGACGAGAACGGCTTGAGCCCAGCGTCCGACGGATCTTCCGGAACGACCGACAACCCGCTGGGCAGATCCGCCAGCACCAGCAGCGCCCTGGTCAGCTGAGCCTTGGTCCGCTGCACCGGCTGCTCGCTGGTCGTAGGAGCGACGGTCGGCGTACTCGACGTGACCGGCGTGCTGGAGGTCGACGCCGAGGGGGTCACCGAAGGAGCCGGCGTACCAGTCTTCTTGTCGCCCCCACAGGAGACGAGCGAGACAGTCACCAGCGCGGCGAGCGACAACGAGACGATTTTCGACATGGTCCCTTCCAGGGCCGACCCGAACCAGAACCGCTGCAGCCTACAACCCACCCCCGCGATCCGCCCCCAGCCGCACCGCCCGCCCCACCTCCGACTCCCAATCGTCACCCAGCCGCGCGAAGTCCCCCGCTGCCCCCCACCTCTCACGAATCCGGTGGAGGACCGTCGGCCTGGAATGGCGGAGGTCAGACCTCGTGGGTGCGGAGGTGGATGTTTTGGAGGAGGCCGATGGCCAGGAGGCCGGCGAACATGGAGGAGCCGCCGTAGGAGACGAAGGGGAGCGGGAGGCCGGTGACCGGCATGATGCCGAGGGTCATGCCGATGTTTTCGAAGGCCTGGAAGGCGAACCAGCAGACGATGCCGGTGGCGATCAGCCGGCCGAAGGCGTCGCGGGCGTTGACGGCGATTCGCAGGCCGCGCCAGAGGATCAGCGCGAACAAGACGATGATGGCGCCGGCCCCGATCAACCCGAGCTCTTCCCCGGCGACGGTGAAGACGAAGTCGGTGTGCTGCTCGGGCACGAAGGCGTTCTGCGTCTGCGAGCCGTGGAACAGCCCCTGGCCGAAGACGCCGCCGTTGCCGATCGCGATCCGCGCCTGGGCGACGTTGTAGCCGATGCCCTGCGGATCCTGCGACGGGTCGGCGAACGCGGCGAACCGCGCCAACTGGTACTTCTTCAGCACGTTGAACTGGATCGCCAGCACCGCGACCACCGTCGCCGCGGTGACGATGCCGAGCATCCACCGCTTCGGGACGCCGGAGACGGCGATGATCCCGAACACGATCGAGCCGAGCACCATCACGGTGCCGAGGTCGGGTTGCAGCATCACCAGCATGACCGGCACGGCGGCCACCGCGATCGCCTGGAGGATGTCGATCGTGCGGGCGTTCTCCCGGTGGTTGGTCTCGCCCTTCTCGGCGATCAGCAGCGCCATCCCGACGATCACCGCGAGCTTCGCGAACTCGCTCGGCTGCACCGACATCCACGGCAACTGGATCCACGACCGGGATCCGTTGATCACCGCGCCGACGCCGGGCACCAGCACGAGAATCAGCCCGACCACCGACCCGGCGTACAGAACCGGGGCCAGGATGCGGACCCGGCGGTGGTCTGTCAGCGCGGCGCCGACGGCGAGCACCAGGCCGATGACGAAGTTGAGCGCGTGCCGGACCAAGAACTCGTGGGGGTTGCCGCCGTTGAGCGAGGGGCGGTGGTAAGTGGCCGACCAGATCAGCAGGCTGCCGATCGCCGCCAGCGCGAGCACGCCGATGACGAGCACCCAGTCGGCGTGCCACAGCGCCGACCGCCGGTCCATCCGCGGCCGCACCCCGCGCGACATCGTCAGCAAACTCATCGCTGCCCGGCCTTCTTCGCCGGTGGCGCGGCGGGCTTGATGTTGTAGAGCGTCTCGTAGATGTGCCGTACGGCGGTTCCGCCGGCGCCCGAGCCGGTACCGGCCTGGCTGAGCATCATCACGACGGCATACCGGTCGGTGTAACTGGCCAGCCAGGACGTCGTCTGCTTGCCGTAGACCTCGGCCGTCCCGGTCTTGGCACGGACCGGCACCTGGTCCAGCGGGAAGCCGACGAACTTCCAGGCCGCCGTTCCGGTCCGCGGAGTCTCCTTCAGGGCCTTGTCGATGTAGTGCAGCGTGGCGGCCGGGACCGGGAGCCGGCCGGCGATCTTGGCCGGGATCACCTTCGCCTTGCCGTTCGGGCCGATGACCTTCTTCGCCACCCGCGGCTCCCACAGGATGCCGCCGTTCGACAGCGCCGAGTAGGCCGTTGCCAACTGCAACGGAGTCAGCGTGGTGTCGCCCTGACCGATCGCGAAGTTGACCGCGTCGCCGGCCCGGTAGCGGTAGCCGTCCACACAGAACTCCCGGGAGAACTGCTTCAGGAAGCTCGACGTCCCGGCCGGCGGGTTGTCGGCGAGCTTGCAGTAGTAGTCCTTCTGCGCGTCGTAGTACTCCTTCTTCCAGGTCCGGTCGGCGATCCGGCCGGAGACCTCGCCGGGCAGGTCGATCCCGGTCGGCCGGCCGAGGCCGAACTTCTTCGCCATCTCGACGATCGGATCGTGGGCGTCAAGATTGCCGGACTGCCCGCCCTCCTTGAGCCACAGGTCGTAGGCGATCCGGTAGAAGAACGTGTCACAGGAGATCGCCAGCGCCTGGTCGAAGCCGATCATCCCGTAGGAGGCGGACTCGTAGTTCTTGAACTTGCGGTTGCCGACGACGAAGTTCGAGGAGCAGTCCAGCCTTGACCTGGTGCTGTAGCCATTGGCCATCGCCGCCGCGGTGGTGATCGGCTTGAAGGTCGACCCGGGCGCGAGCTGTCCCTGCAACGCCCGCGACAACAGCGGCGTACCGGAACCTGGTGAGTACAGGGCGTCCAGCTCGCGTTGGGAGATGCCGCCGACCCAGACACCGGGGTCGTACGTCGGGTAGCTGGCCATCGCGACGATCTGGCCGGTCTTGGTGTCCATCACCACGGCCGCGCCGGAGTCGGCCACGTACTTGCGCTTGGTCACCGGGTCGAACTGCTTCCGCGCGGTCATGATCGCGCCGCGGAGCTCCTTCTCGACCGATGCCTGGATCCGGGCGTCGATGCTCGTCACCAGCGTCGATCCCGGCACCGGCGCGGTCTGGCTCTGCACCCCGGTGGTGTAACCGACCGCGTCGACGATGACGTTCTTGACTCCTGGGGACCCGCGCAGCATCGCGTCGTACGTGCGCTCGAGCCCGGCCCGGCCGACCAGATCCGACCGGTGCCCGACCGAGTCCTGGCCGGCGTTGTCGAGCGCATCCAGCTCGGTCGTGGTGATCGGCGAGAGGTAGCCGAGCATGTGCGCGGCATTCACGCCGTACGGCGCCGGGTAGGCGCGCAGTGCGGTCGAGTCGGCCGCCACGCCGGGGAAGTCCTCGCGGCGCTCCATCACCTCGATCGCGACCTGCTCGCTGACGTCCTTCGCGACCGGGATCGGCTGGTACGGCGTGCCGTTCCAGCAGGCCGGCGGCTTCGAGGCGCCGGGCTCACCGCAGAGCATCGTGCGGGCCTTCAAGTCGGCAGGTTTCTGGCCGAGCACCTTCGCCAGCCTGACCAGCATCGCCTGCTGCTGCTCGTCGGGCAGCTTCGCCAGCACGGACCGGTCGACCGTGATCACCAGCGACACCCTGTTGCCGACCAGGGTCCGGCCGGCCGCGTCGACGATCGTCCCGCGCGGCGCCGGGATGAGGACCTCGCGGGTGTGATTCTCGGTGGCGGCCTGGGAGTAGTCGGCCGACGAGAGCACCTGCATGTACACGAGCCGGGCCAGCAGCGTGCTGAGCAGCGAGAAGACCAGCACGCCGATCACGAACAGGCGCAGCCGTGGCTTCAGCGGAGCTGGGTTGAAGCTGTCGAAACTCATGGCAGCACCCGACGACGCTCGCGGACCGGGACGAACCGGCGCATCACCCACAGCACCAGCGGGATCACCACGATCGCGCCGACCACGTCGTAGCCCGCGGAGATGCCGAGCCGGACGCCGAACTGGCCCCAGTCGACGGACGGATCGTGCAGCAGGGAGCCGGTCGCGCAGTACACGACGAGGGACACAGCTGCAGCCAGCACGACAGTCAGCGCCACCCCGAGCGGACCCACCGGCCCGGCCGACGCCTCGCGCCGGATCATGCCCGCGATGTAGCCCGCCAGAGCCAGCGCGAGCGCCCAGCGCCCGGCGGTGTGGTCAGCAGGTGGTGCGATGTCGAGCAGGAGGCCGCCGGTGAAGCCGGCGATCGCGCCCCACTCGGGACCACGCGCCAGGCCGAGCGCGACGACCACGATCATCACCAGGTCGCAGGTGACTCCGGCGACCGCCAACTGCGGCAGCACCGAGGTCTGCACGGTGACGGCGATCAGCAGGAAGACCGCCGCGACCGCGATCCGGAGCGAGGTCATGTCAGCCCCCGCCCTTCTCGGGCGGCACCGTGCCGCGCGGCGGCCGGGCCGGCGGCCCGGTCACCACGCCGACCAGGTCGATCCGGGTCGGGTCGACGAACGGTTTCACCACCGCGGTCGAGCCGAGGGTCCCCTGGTTCGGCGTGACGGTGGTGATCTCGCCGATCGGGACGCCCGGCACGTACGGCGCGTTGCCGCTCGAACCCCAGGTGACGATCCGGTCGCCGACCTTGGGCCGGGCCCGCAGGTCGACCAGTTTGTAGTCCAGCGAACCGGCGACGTCGCCGCGGCCGGAGACGAACCCGAGCGCCATCGTCGAGTTCAGCCGGCCGCCGACGGTCGACTCGCGATCGCCGATCAGCAGCACGGTCGCCGTGCCCTGCGTCGTCCGGACGACGCGGCCGACGAGGCCGTCCCCGTTCAGTACTGTCATGTCCGGTCTCACCCCGTCCGCTGTTCCGGCGTCGATGGTCAGTGTGTGGTTGAAGCTCTGCGCTCCCCCGATCCCGATCACCCGGGCCGGCGTGATCGTGTAGGTCGGGGCGACCTTGAGCAGCCGGTCCAGCTCCGCGGCCCGGTTGCGGGCGTAGTCGGTGGATCGCAGCTCGGTGGTCAGTTTCTCGTTGTCCGCTTGGAGTTTTTCGTTCTCAGCTTTCAACCTATCCACTTCGGCGAACCGGTCCCGCAGGTTGTCCACAGGCTGCCGGGCCGACGTCCCGGCCGACTCCAGCGGACCGAAGACAGCCGCCGCGCCATGGCGAAGCGGCTCGACCGGGGAACCTGCCGAGCGGCGCGCGTCGAGCACGATCAGCGTGAACGAGGCGAGGATCACCAGCGCCAGGATGGCCCGGCGGCGGCGGATCTCGCGCGGCAGGCCGGCCGACCTGACCAGGCCCCTGGCCGGAGTACCGAGGTCTTTGAGCATGCGCAGTACCGGTTCAGCGGCGGTCGGTGACGAGGATGCGGTTCAGGGTCTCGATGTTGTCGACGCACTTGCCGGCGCCCAGCACGACGGCGTCCAGCGGGTTGTCGGCGACGTGGATCGGGATGCCGGTCTCGTGCCGGAGCCGCTCGTCCATCCCTTTCAGCAGCGCGCCGCCACCGGTCAGCACGATGCCCCGGTCGACGATGTCGCCGGCCAGCTCCGGCGGGGTCTTGTCGAGCGTCGCCTTGACCGCGTCGACGATCGCCGTGATCGGCTCCTCGATCGCCTGCCTGATGGCGGCCGACGACACCTTCACGGTCCGCGGCAGCCCGGAGACCATGTCGCGGCCGCGGATCTCCGAATCCGGGCCGTCCGAGGACGGGTACGCCGACCCGATGGTCATCTTGATCTGCTCGGAGGTGGCCTCGCCGAGCATCAGCGAGTACTCCTTCTTGCAGTAGTTCACGACCGCCTTGTCGATCGCGTCGCCGGCCACCCGGATGGACTGCGACGTGACGATCCCGCCGAACGAGATCACCGCGACCTCGGTGGTCCCACCGCCGATGTCGACCACCATGTTGCCGGTGGCGTCGCGGACCTCGAGGTTGGACCCGAGTGCCGCGGCCATCGGCTCCTCGATGATGTAGACCTTGCGGGCCCCGGCCATGTAGCCGGCGTCGCGGACCGCGCGCTGCTCGACGGCGGTGATCCCGGACGGCACGCAGACCACGATCCGCGGTTTGGCGAAGTACCGGCGCCGGTGCACCCGCTGGATGAAGTAGCGCAGCATCTGCTCGGCGGCGTCGAAGTCGGCGATCACGCCGTCCTTGAGCGGCCGGATCGCGGTGATGTTGCCCGGCGTACGGCCGATCATCTTCTTCGCCTCGTGCCCGAACGCGACCGCCTCGCGCGGTTCGTCGGTCCGGGTGGCGACCACCGAGGGCTCGTTGAGGACGACGCCGCGCCCCCGGACGTAGACGAGGGTGTTTGCCGTGCCGAGGTCGACCGCCATGTCGCGGCCGAGCATGCTGTTCGCCATCGCAGGCGCCTCCTGCTGCTCGTAGATCTCAGGCTAAGCGCGCAGCCGGCGCCACCGAGGGACCGACACGTCCCCGTCTGCCCAGCACTGATCGTATCGGGCGTCTCACTGCTGGCGATGCCCGGGTGAGGAGTATCGAGTGGTACCGCTGCTGCCCGTGCAGCGGCACCACTCGCCCCCAGAGCTCGCCCCTCCCCTGACGGGCGAGCACTGCTCCTCCCACGGTGTGGCGGAGGCCGGTCCGGGTACGCCGGACTTCGTCACTCGCCCCGCGTCGGCAAGCTTGACCCGGCGTCCCTTCACCGCGCTTTCGCCGCGCTTTCACGCGGAACCGGGGCACAGTCGCCTTTTCCCGGTGACAATGGCCCATGGAGTTTCGGCTGCTGGGTCCGGTGGAGGTCCTCGACGACTCCGGCCGCCGGATCGAGCTCGCCGCGAACAGGTTGCGGGTACTGCTGGCCGCACTCCTGCTGCAACCCAACCGCGTGGTGGGCGCCCAGGCGCTGGTCGACACCCTGTGGGAGGACGACCTGCCCGCACGTCCGCGGTCAGCCCTCCAGACCTACATCTCGCGGCTGCGGACGATGCTCGGTACGCCGATCATCAGCACCGAGCCGGCTGGCTACCTGATCAGCGCGGACCCCGAGCAGATCGACCTGACCCGGTTCCGCGCCTTGGTCTCGGCGTCACAGGCGACGATCGATCCACACGACCGCACCCGCCTGCTCACCGAGGCGCTGAGCCTCTGGCGCGGTGAGCCGCTCGCCGGGCTGGCTGCCGGCGCACTGATCCGAGAAGCCGTGCCTGTGCTGGCAGAGGAACGCTTGCACGCGACAGAGCTGCTCTTGGGAGCACGGCTCGAGCTGGGCGAACACGCCCAGGTGATGTCGGAGCTGAGCGGTCTCACCAAGCGGCATCCACTGCGCGAGCCGCTCTGGGCGCTGTTGATGGAGGCACAGATCCGGGCCGAGCGCCCTGCCGATGCGCTGGCCACCTACAGCGACGCGTCCCGCAGACTCGCTGACGAACTCGTTCTGGATCCCGGACCGGCTCTGCGTCGCCTCCATCAGGCCGTACTCGCCACGGATGCGCGAGCGGCCGCAGTACGGACTTCTCGCGACGTTGTACCGCACCAACTGCCTTCTGTCGGGCGCAGTTTCGTGGGACGAACCAGGGAGCTAGCTGAGCTGGACCAGGCGCTACTGGGCTCGATCGGTCCAACCGCATCGGTCGCTGTGATCTCCGGGACCGCAGGAGTCGGCAAGACCGCGTTGGCGGTCGCGTGGGGCGAGCGGGTGGCTGCGGAGTTCCCCGACGGGCAGCTGTATGTCAACCTGCGCGGCTTCGACCCATCGGGCGACCTGGTGTCGCCGGAGGACGCAGTACGGGGGTTTATTGACGCGCTGCAGACTGCGCCCGGTCGTATTCCGTTCGGGGCGGCAGCTCAGGCTGCGCTCTACCGGACGCTCCTTGCGGACCGGCGGCTGTTGGTCGTGCTCGACAACGCTCGGTCGGCCGAGCAGGTGCGGCCCTTGTTGCCTGGCGGTCGAGGCTGTCGTGTCCTGGTGACCAGCAGGAATCGTCTGCCCGGCTTGCTGGCCAGCGAAGGCGCGCGGCCGGTGTCCCTGGACCTGATGGACTGGGAGCAAGCCCATTCGCTCATGGTGGGTGCACTCGGCTC
The DNA here is from genome assembly GCF_004365175.1 of Kribbella voronezhensis. NCBI lineage: Bacteria > Bacillati > Actinomycetota > Actinomycetes > Propionibacteriales > Kribbellaceae > Kribbella > Kribbella voronezhensis. The sequence goes on from NZ_SOCE01000001.1 coordinate 1,315,984, forward strand.
TGCACGCGTCGCCGCCGAGCCTGCGGCTGCCGAGTCGCTCATAGCCCTCTCCGCGCGGCTGCCGCTAGCCCTGTCGCTCGTCGCGGCGCACGCTGCGGCTCACCCGACCTGGCCGCTCGAAACTGTCGCGTTGGACTTACGGCGTACGAAGCAAGGCTTGGACGCCTTCACCGGTGAGGATCAGATGACAGACCTGCGTGCGGTGTTCTCGTGGTCGTACCAGTTGGCGACCGGCAGCTCCGCCCGCGTCTTCAGGCTGTCCGGTCTGCACCCCGGCCCACACCTCCCCGTCGCCGCAGCAGCAGCCCTTGCCGGTACTACGCCGGAACGGGTCCGCGCCGCCCTTACAGAGCTGGAGCGGGCTCACCTGATGAGCCAGGTGGCGCCCGAGCAGTACACCTCCCACGATCTCCTTCGCGTGTACGCCGGTGAGCTGGCCAGCTCCATCGACAAGGAGCAGGAGTGCCGCCAGGCCCTGTGGCGACTGCTCGACCACTACCTGCGTACTGCGGACGCAGGCGACCAATGGCTACGGCCGCACCGCGACCCCGACGAACTGCCTGCCACGGCCGGATCGCCGTACGTGCTGAGCTTCGGCGGCTATCAGGAGGCGTTCGACTGGTTCGAAGCCGAGCACCCCAACCTGGTCGTGCTGATCGAGCACGCCGCACGGCAGGGCTTCGACGGACACGCGACACACCTCGCCCGGACGATCACGGGCTTCCTGGAACGGCGTGGACTGTGGAACACCTGGGTCGACGTCATGCGGACGGCCATCGAGGCGTCCCGGCGGTCCGGAGACCTCCCGGGTCAGGTGATGGCACACCGCTATCGAGCGCACGCTCTGGCGAGGCAGGGCCGTCTGGACGAAGCCCTGAGCGAGGCGGAGGCCGCATTGGACCTCGCAGTACGGTCTGGTGATCAGGTGGCGCAGGCGTGGTGCCAGCGGGTTGTGGCGTTCGTACTTGCGCAGCAGGAGCGGTTGAAGGAGTCGTACGACCACGACGTGATCGCGTCCGAGCTGTTCAGGGCCAGCGGGCATCGAACCGGGCAGGCACTGGCACTGAACTCACTCGGATGGCTGCACGCTTCGACGTTCGCTGAGTACGACCAGGCGGTCGAGTACTGCACTCAGGCCCAGCGGCTCTACCAGGAGGTCGACCACAAGCTCGGTGAGGCTGCCACCTGGGACCACCTCGGCTACGCCCACCGTGGACTTGGGAACCTGGCAGTGGCCGCACAGTGTTATCGAAAGGCCCTGGAGCTCTACCAGGAACTCAACGACCTCTACTACCAGGCTCTGATGCTCCAGAACCTCGGGGACATCGAGCACGAGCTCGGCGACCTCGAATCGGCCGGCGGTTGGTGGGAGCTGGCCCTGGACCTGCTGACCGAGCTCAACCACCCCACGGCCGAGATCGTGGACAGCAAACTGCGCTCGATCGATTCCTGACCGACCGAGCGCAGTACCTCACCTGGACTACGGCAGGTCGGGGAACCAGATCTTGATCTCACGGGAGGCCGACTCGGGCGAGTCCGAGCCGTGCACGAGGTTCTCGCGGTTGGACAGCGACAGGTCGCCGCGGATCGTGCCGGGCGCCGCCTTCCGGCCGTCGGTCGCGCCGTTCAGGCCACGGACCACCTCGACCGCCTCGTCGCCCTCGAGCACCAGGGCGACCAGCGAACCGCTGGTGACGAACTCGCGCAGCGGCGGGTAGAAGTCCCGCTCGACGTGCTCGGCGTAGTGCTGGTCGGCCAGCTCGCCGTCGATCGTGCGCAGGTCCATCGCGACGATGCTCAGGCCCTTCGCCTCGAACCGGCCGAGGATCTCGCCGACCAGGCCACGGCGTACCGTGTCGGGCTTCAGCAGGACCAGGGTGCGCTGCGACATTTCTCCACTCTCTCCATCTTCGATACTGCGACTTGGGCGGCAGTTCTTTGCTGACCTTGCGGCGGCCGAGCCTAACCGGCCTGGGCCTGCTGTGCCTTCTTCGCTTCGTCGATGCGCTTGCCGAGCACGTACGCCAGCACCCAGAACCCGGCGAACGCGAGGCCCAGCAGAAACATCACCGGTACGACGAAGCCGAGCCCGACCGCGGCGACCTGGATCACCCAGCCGAGAATGTAGCCGACCTGGTTGCGCAGCAGTCCGGCCGCGACGACGGCCAGCAGCGCCAGACCGAGGCAGACCGGGAGCGCAGTACTGGCCTTCACGTCGGCGACCGAGATCATCACCGGCGTGACGAGGGCCAGCACGAGTGCCTCGAAGCCGAGCACGATCGACGCGAGTGACCTCATCGCCCGGCCTCGTACGGGTTGGGCGCGCCCTTCTGCTTGCGGACCAGCAGCGTCCGGGCCTCACCGGCGGTGATGACGCTGCCGGTGATCAGTACGCCGCCGGTCCCCATCGCGATCGCGTTCTCCTCGGCCAGCCGGATCGCGTCGTCGATCGCGTCGATCAGCTTCGGCCGGACCAGCACCCGGTCCTCGCCGAACACCTCGGCCGCGATCTCGCCCAGCTCCTCGGCCGGCATCGACCGGTCGAACGAGTTCCGGGTGCAGACGACGGTCTCCATGATCGGTTCGTACGCCTCGAGGATGGCGTACACGTCCTTGTCCTTCATACAGCCCAGTACGCCGATCAGCGGGTTGAACGCGAACGCCTCGGTCACCGCGGCCGCGGTCGCCTCGGCGCCGTGCGGGTTGTGCGCGGCGTCCACGATGACCGTCGGGCTGGTGCGCACGACCTCGAGCCGCCCCGGGCTGGTCGCCTCGGCGAAGCCGGCTTGGACCAGCTCGTTGTCGATCCGGCCTTCGGTCTGTGCGGTCGCGCCGAGCAGGGCCTCGACTGCCGCGAGCGCAGTGGCCGCGTTGTGCGCCTGGTACTCGCCGTGCAGCGGCAGGAAGATCTCCTCGTACGTGCCGCCGAGCCCCTGGATCGAGATCAGCTGGCCGCCGACCGCGACCGTCCTGCTGGTGACACCGAACTCGAGTCCCTCCCGGGCGACCTGCGCGCCGACCTCGGCGGCCCGGCGCTGCAGCACCTCGAGCACCTCGAGGCTCTGCTGCGAGATCACCGCCGTACCGCCGGGCTTGATGATGCCGGCCTTGTCCTTGGCGATGGTGACCGGATCGGGACCGAGGATGTGCGCGTGGTCGACCGCGACCGGGGTGATCACCGAAACGATGCCGTCGGCAACATTCGTGGAGTCCCAGGTGCCGCCGAGGCCGACCTCGACGATCGCCACGTCGACGGGTGCGTCCGCGAAGGCCGCGAACGCCATCGCGGTCATCACCTCGAAGAACGACAGCGGGTGCTCGTTCTCGGAGTCGACGACATCGACGTACGGCGCGATCTCGGCGTACACCTCGACGAAGCGCTGCTCCTCGATCGGCTCGCCGTTCAGCGTGATGCGCTCCCGGACGGACTCCAGGTGCGGACTGGTGAACCGGCCCGTGCGCAGACCGGCCTCGCGCAGCAGGGCGTCCACCATCCGCGCGGTCGAGGTCTTGCCGTTGGTCCCGGTGAGGTGCACGACCGGGTAGGTCTTCTGCGGGTCGCCGAGCAGCTCGACCAGCCGCCGGACCCGGTCCAGGGTGGGGTCGATCTTGGACTCCGGCCAGCGGGCCTGGAGCTTGGCCGACACTTCGGCGTACGAGAGGTCACTCATCAGGTCGCCAGTCTAAGTGGCCTGTGGATAACCGGTCGTTAGCACCCCTTGACAACCACTAGGATTGCCGTATGAGCGAAGCGTCCCGTGTTCCTGACAAGCCCACCCTCGAAGGCCTCGAGGAGAAGTGGGCTGCGGTATGGAAGGAGCAGCAGACCTACGCCTTCGACCGGACCGCTTCCCGCGAAGAGGTCTACTCGATCGACACCCCGCCGCCGACCGTCTCCGGTTCGCTGCACGTCGGGCACATCTTCAGCTACACCCACACCGACCTGGTCGCCCGCTACCAGCGGATGCGCGGCAAGAAGGTGTTCTACCCGATCGGCTGGGACGACAACGGCCTGCCGACCGAGCGCCGCGTCCAGAACTACTACGGCGTCCGCTGCGACCCGTCCCTGCCGTACGACCCTGACTTCACGCCGCCGGCCAAGCCCGACCCGAAGAAGCAGATCCCGATCAGCCGGCAGAACTTCGTCGACCTGTGCGGCGAGCTGACCCACATCGACGAGCAGGCGTTCGAGGCGATGTGGCGCCAGGTCGGCCTCAGCGTCGACTGGTCCTACCTCTACACGACCATTTCCGAGGACTCCCGGCGGACGTCGCAGCGCGCGTTCCTGCGCAACTTCGCCCGCGGCGAGGCCTACCTGTCCGAAGCCCCGACGATGTGGGACGTCACGTTCCAGACCGCGGTCGCCCAGGCCGAGCTGGAGGCCCGCGAGTACCCGGGCGCCTTCCACCGGATCGCCTTCCACGGCGCCGACGGCCCGATCTACATCGAGACCACCCGGCCCGAGCTGCTGCCCGCCTGCGTCGCCCTGATCGCACACCCGGACGACGAGCGCTACCAGGACCTCTTCGGTACGACGGTCCGTACGCCGCTGTTCGACGTCGAGGTGCCGGTTCTGGCCCACCCGCTGGCCGAGCCGGACAAGGGCGCGGGCATCGCGATGGTCTGCACCTTCGGTGACCTCACCGATGTCATCTGGTGGCGTGAGCTGCAGCTGCCGATCCGCACGGTGATCGGTCGCGACGGCCGGCTGCTGCGCGAGACCCCGGAGTGGCTCGAGGGTTCGGAGCTGTACGCCGAACTGGCCGGCAAGACGATCTTCAGCGCCCGCGAGTTGACGGTGGCGAAGCTGCGCGAATCCGGCGATCTGGACGGCGAGCCGAAGCCGACCAAGCGGATGGCGAACTTCTACGAGAACGGTGACAAGCCGCTCGAGATCGTCTCCACCCGGCAGTGGTACATCACCAACGGCGGCCGGGACCCGCAGCTCAAGGCCGAGTTCGTCGACCGCGGCAACGAGCTGAAGTGGGTCCCGGAGCACATGCGGCACCGCTACCTGAACTGGGTCGAAGGGCTGAACGGCGACTGGCTGGTCTCCCGGCAGCGCTTCTTCGGCGTGCCGTTCCCGGTCTGGTACCCGCTCGACCGCGACGGCGAGCCGGACTACGCACACCCGCTGGTCCCCCGCGAGGAAGACCTGCCGATCGACCCGACATCGCAGGCTCCGGCCGGCTACGACGAGTCCCAGCGCGGCAAGCCGGAGGGCTTCCAGGCCGATCCGGATGTGATGGACACCTGGGCGACCTCCTCGCTGACGCCACACATCGTCTGCGGCTGGGAGCGCGACCCGGACCTGTTCGCCCGCACCTTCCCGATGGACCTGAACACGCACGCGCACGAGATCATCCGCACCTGGTTGTTCTCCCGCGTCGTCCGGGCCCACTTCGAGAACGGCACGCTGCCGTGGGCACGGTCGATGATCTCCGGCTTCGTCGTCGACCCCGACCGCAAGAAGATGTCCAAGTCCAAGGGCAACGCGGTCGTCCCGTCGGAGATCCTGGAGAAGTTCGGCTCGGACGCCGTGCGCTGGCGGGCCGCGATGGCCCGGCCGGGGCTGGACTCGCCGTTCGACGAGTCGCAGATGAAGGTCGGCCGGCGGCTGGCGATCAAGGTCCTGAACGCGTCGAAGTTCGTCCTGAGCTTCGGAGCGACGTCGGCCGACGCCTCCGCTGTCACCGAGCCCGTCGACCTGGCGATGCTGGCGCAGCTGCGCACAGTCATCGACGAGGCGACCGCGGCCTTCGATCGGTACGACTACACCGGTGCGCTGGAGGTCGCGGAGCGGTTCTTCTGGACCTTCTGCGACGACTACGTCGAGCTGGTCAAGGAGCGCGCGTACGGCGGTCACGGCGAGGCCGGGGCGGCGTCGGCGAAGGCGGCTCTGGCGGTCGCGCTGTCGGTCCAGCTGCGCCTGCTCGCGCCGTACCTGCCCTTCGCGACCGAAGAGGTCTGGTCGTGGTGGCAGGACGGCTCGATCCACCTGACGTCGTGGCCTGTCGCTTCGGTCGATGTCGCCTCCACGGCGCACGACCCGGCGGTGCTGGATGCGGTCGCCGAGGTCCTGGCCGGCATCCGGGGCGCCAAGTCGACCGCGCAGGTCTCGATGAAGACCGAGGTCTCCAAGGTCGAGGTCAGCGGCCCCGCCGACCGGCTCGCCCTGGCCGAGCAGGCCGAGGTCGACCTCCGCGCGGCCGGCCGGATCATCGGCGAAATCGTCTGGAGCCCCGACGAGTCCGACACCATCTCGGTCATCGCAGCTCTCTGACGGACCGGTGCGGGCGCCGGCGTACAGGCTCCTGCACGCCGGTGGTCGATCGCAGCTGTGCAACACCGTGGCAACCAACGCGGTCGGCGGTGGCGCGGCAGCACTGGCCGGGCGCCTCTCCCAGCCTCGCCGGTCTCGTGCTGTGCGGCGGCGGGCAAGTTCCGTCGCCCGTAGTCCCTTGACAGCGCCCGCTTCTCCGGAGGCGGACGCTACTTGCGTGAACCGAACGGCTACGCTGCGGAGCCAGTTGTCCCGGTGTGAAACCATCAGGACGGCAGTGGCTAGACCGTGACTTGTCCCGAGGAGCATGCCTGATGAGCGACCCGAACACCCCGGCCGATGCGGACCGCACCCCCGCGTCCGACACCCCGCCCGAGGTCGCTCCAGCCAAGAAGACTCCCACCAAGAAGTCAGCCACCCCCCGCAAACGCACCCCCCGAAAAACCACCACAGCCAAGTCGGCCCCCACCCCCACCGACTCCCCCAAAACGCCCCAGCCCCCCGAAGAACTCCCCTTCACCACCCCCTCTTCGGAAGACACCAACCCAACCCCCGCCAGCGCTCCCCCAGCCGACGCCAGCCCAACCACCCCCACCCCGCAAGCAACCACCCCAGCACCAGCCGCCGAAACCCCAGCCAGCCCGAGCGCGCCAACACCCAACAGCACGCGAAGCTCTCCTGCTGGCTCGACCAATTCCGGCACCTCGGCGGCCACCTCCGATAGCTCGACCTCAGCCGAAAGCACCACTCCGAGCCCGACGCCCGCACCTGCTACACCCACCGAGACGCCTCAGCCCGGCCGGCCAACCGCAACTCCGAGCGGCACCGCCACCACCTCAACAACTGGTGCAAGCACCGCGCCGAGTTCGCCGTCCACACCCAGCACACCTGCTGCATCTACCGAGACGGCCAAGGCTGGCTCGCCTGCCGGAACTACGAGCAGCGGCACCGCCAGCTCAAGAACCGGTGGAAGCTCTGCGCCGAGTTCGCCGTCCACACCCACGGCTTCTCCTACCGAGACGACCAAGCCCGGGTCGCCCGCCGGAACGCCGCGCAGCGATGCCGCCAGCCCAAGCACCGGCGGAAGCGCTGCGCCGAGTTCGCCGTCGGTGACCACCGCACTTGGTTCACCTTCAGCAACGAACAACCCCGGCTCGCCTGCTGCGACGCCGAGCAGCGCCACCACCACCTCAAGGACCAGCGGAAGCGTGGCGCCGAGTTCGCCGTCGGGGACCACCGCACCTGGTTCGCCTTCGGGGACGACCAAGGCTGGCTCGGCTGCTGCGACGCCGAGCAGCGCCGCCACCAGCTCAAGGAGCGGTGGAAGCGCTGCGCCGCCTTCGCCGTCCACGCCCACCACGCCTCCTTCACCTGCCGAGGCGACCAAGCCCGGCTCACCTGCTGGGACTTCGAGCACCGGCACCGTCAGCCCAAGTGCTGGAAGCGCTGCGCCGAGTTCGCCGTCGGGGACCACCGCACCTGGTTCGCCTCCGGGGACGACCAAGGCTGGCTCGGCTGCTGCGACGCCGAGCAGCGGCACCACCGCCTCCAGGACCGGTGGAGGCGCTGCGCCGAGTCCGCCGTCCACACCCACTACACCCGCCTCACCTACCGAGACGACCAAGCCCGGTTCGCCCGCCGGGACTTCGAGCAGCTCCGCCGCCAGCTCAAGGACCGGTGGGAGCGCTGCGCCGAGTTCGCCGTCGGGGACCACCGCACCTGGTTCACCTTCAGGGACGACCAAGGCTGGTTCGGCTGCTGCGATGCCGAGCAGCGGCACGGCCACCTTCAGGACCGGTGGAGGCGCTGCGCCGAGTCCGCCGTCCATACCCACCACACCCCCTGCACCTACCGAGACGAGCAAGGCTGGCTCACCTGCCGGAACCGTAAAGGCTGGGAAGTCGGCGGGGTCGTCGGGTACTGCGGGCGTCAGCTCGAGCACCGGGGCTGGTGCTGTGGGTGGTGGGGCTGGGGGTAAGGCTGCGGCGGACGCCGGTGGGGAGAAGGGCAAGAAGAAGCTGCAGTTGCGGAGGAATCCGTGGGTGACTGTGGGGGGTGTGGTGCTGGTTTTGTTGTTGCTTGCTGGGTTCGGGTATTTCGGTGGGTTCGGGCCGTTGAGTCGGTTGAATACGGCGCGCGGGATCACGCCGCCGGCGAAGTTGGCGGGGTTGGACCGCATCACCGACCCCGACATTCGTGGGCAGTTGCAGCTTGATCAGACGCGTCAGGCGCTGAGCCGGATCAACGACGGCAAGCAGGTGACGGTCGAGGCGTACGGGAACCTTGACGGCAAGCGGCTGTTCGTACTGATCGCGTTGCGCGGCAAGGTCGACATCGACAAGACGATCAAGGACTCGGGTGCCACGCCTGACAAGGTGAAGACCGTCGGCAAGTCCACCTGCGTCGAGTCGATCGCGAACCTCCCGGCCCAGTGCTACCGCGGATCGCACACGTTGACGATCATCGCCCAAGCCGCCAACGACGGAGCGACAGTCGAGGACGTCGGCCCAGTCTCCGACGAAGCCTTCACCGCAATGAAGTAGCACTCCACCGGCGGTCACCCCGAGCGAAACGGCCTGGACAGCCAAGGGCCGCGACACCATTCGACGTTGTCGTCGCCAGCCAAGATCACCGGCAGTGGCGATCACCTGATGGGAGTACCCATGTCCTCCACCGCAGCATCCACGGTCACCCAGACCGACCTGGTCCGCACGATGGACGCGTTCCTCGGCGCGTACGGGATCGACAACGGCGACTACAAGACGCACCAGCGGGATCCCGGCGCGATCCATTTCTGGGAGGCGTCGTTCATCCGGCAGACCCTGGCCGACGCCTCGCGGTTGACCGGGCTGTGGAAGGACGAGGTCAGCGACGCCTACTACCGGTACGAGAAGACTCACTCGGTGAACCGGTTCGGCAATCCGAACTGCTGGATCGCCAACGACGCGGACTGGAACGACGACTACTCCTGGGCGATCCAGTTCGCGCTGGCGGCGTACGAGGTCACCGGTGACGAGCACCTACGGGACCAGGCGAGATGGCACACCGACTTCTTCTATCGCGACCACTACGACACGGCGTACGGCGGAGGCTTCTGGCGGGAGCGTGGGACTCGGGACCAGAAGGACGTGCCCTCCAACGGGTTCGCGATCGCGGCGGCCGAGCTCGCTCGACACTTCCCGACCGCGACGGTCCACAACAACCCGATGAACACCGACAAGACTTATCTGCAGATCGCGACAGACACCTACAACTGGCTCAAGGCCAGCTTCCTGCGCGCCGACGGCGCGGTGCAGAACTCGTTCTCCGGCCGGCCATGGGATGACAACCTCTATACCTATAACGCGGGCGTCTTCCTCGAACTCGCAGCGAATCTCTACGACCTGACCAAGGACCAGACATATCTCACCGACGGCACCAAGGTCGCCGACTTCGCCCGATCCCACTTCACCACCGGACCGAACCAGCTGATCGTGGTCGAGGACGATGTCACCGGCAACGGTCTCTACCGGCCGGATCCCGTGGACAGCTACGAGATCGTGTTCAAGGGGATCCTGCTGCGTGGGCTGGCCAAATTCATCACGCTCGGGAAGCAGACGTCGTACGTGGGCTGGCTCAGTGACAACGCGCAAGCCGGCTACGAGAACCGGACGGATGACCTGCCGTCGGCTGTGTTCGACCAGACTCTCGGCAACGCGCGCTCGACCGGCGTGGCGACCGGCCTGGCCGCGATGACCTACACCCTGGCCGCAGGCGACCTCAGCGGCCGGACAATAACCTCTGCCACGTAAAGGAGGCCGGAGTCCGCCTGGCAGCGGACTCCGGCCTCCTCACACGATTGGGTGAAGCTCCCCCTGAAAGTCGTCAGGCGGTCTTTTCGCGTCGTTCGCGCTTGCGCTCGATCTGGTCGCGTGGGATCAGCGTCGGGTTGACGTTCTCCAGGACGACCTCGCCGGTGACGACGACCTTGGCGACGTCCTCACGGCTGGGCACCTCGTACATCACGTTGAGGAGCACCTCCTCCATGATCGCGCGCAGGCCGCGGGCCCCGGTACCGCGGAGCAGGGCCTGGTCGGCGATCGCTTCGACCGCGTCGTCGCTGAACTCCAGCTCGACGTTGTCGATCTCGAAGAGGCGCCGGTACTGCTTGACCAGCGCGTTCTTCGGCTCCGACAGGATCTTGATCAGCGCGTCCCGGTCGAGCGGGGACACGGTGGTGATGACCGGCAGACGGCCGATGAACTCGGGGATCAGGCCGAACTTGAGCAGATCCTCCGGCATCACGTCGGCGTACGTCCCGGCTTCGCGCGGCTTCTCAGTCTCGCGCGACATGCTGAAGCCGAGCGTCTTCTTGCCGACCCGCTGCTCCACCATGTGGTCCAGCCCGGCGAACGCGCCGCCGACGATGAACAGCACGTTGGTGGTGTCGATCTGGATGAACTCCTGGTGCGGGTGCTTGCGGCCGCCCTGCGGCGGGACGCTGGCCGTCGTACCTTCCAGGATCTTCAGCAGTGCCTGCTGGACGCCTTCGCCGGAGACATCGCGGGTGATCGACGGGTTCTCGCTCTTGCGGGCGATCTTGTCGACCTCGTCGATGTAGATGATGCCGGTCTCGGCCTTCTTGACGTCGTAGTCAGCGGCCTGGATCAGCTTCAGCAGGATGTTCTCGACGTCCTCACCGACGTAGCCCGCCTCGGTGAGCGCGGTGGCGTCGGCGATCGCGAAGGGCACGTTCAGCATCCGGGCCAGGGTCTGGGCCAGATAGGTCTTGCCGCACCCGGTCGGGCCGATCAGCAGGATGTTCGACTTGGCGAGTTCGACCGCCTCGTCCTTGGCGTGCCGGCCGGCCGTCGACGAGGCCTGCCCGTCGCGCACCCGCTTGTAGTGGTTGTAGACAGCCACCGCGAGGGCCTTCTTCGCCACGTCCTGTCCGACGACGTAGGCATTGAGGAAGTCGTAGATCTCGCGGGGCTTCGGCAGCTCCGTGAGGCCGACCTCGGAGCCCTCGTTCAGCTCCTCCTCGATGATCTCGTTACAGAGATCGATGCACTCGTCGCAGATGTAGACGCCGGGACCGGCGATGAGCTTCTTGACCTGCTTCTGGCTCTTCCCGCAGAACGAGCACTTGAGCAAGTCGCCGCCGTCACCTATGCGTGCCACCGGGACAGATCCCTTCTCTCACTAGCTGAGGCCGGTCGAGCCGAATTCGTCTCGAACCTAGATTCCGACGGTACCGCGCCTGGAGTCCGAACGCTGCTCTCCCGCACGCGTCGTGACTACGCCTGTGGCGAACGTGCAGGCCTCCAGACGGCGGCACCGCCGCAATCTCGAAGAACTCAGGCGCCGACGCCGACCGGGGTCTTGCGCGACTCCAGGACCGAGTCGATCAGACCGTACTCGACGGCCTGCTCGGCAGTGAGGAACTTGTCCCGCTCGATGTCACGGGAAACCTCTTCCAGCGACTTCCCGCTGGCATCCGACAGCATCTTCTCCAGCAGCGAGCGCAGGCGCAGGATCTCGTTCGCCTGGATCTCGATGTCGCTGGACTGACCGTAGGTGCCCTCGGTGGCCGGCTGGTGGATGATGATCCGGCTGTTCGGCAGCGCCATCCGCTTACCCGGCGTACCGGCTGCGAGCAGCACCGCGGCGGCGGAGGCCGCCTGGCCGAGGCAGACCGTCTGGACGTCGGCCTTGATGTAACGGATCGTGTCGTAGATCGCGGTCAGCGCCGTGAAGGAACCGCCCGGCGAGTTGATGTAGATGCTTATGTCGCGGTCGGGGTCCATCGACTCCAGGCAGAGCAGCTGCGCCATCACGGCGTTCGCGATCTCGTCGGAGATCGGCGTCCCGAGGAAGATCGTGCGCTCCTCGAACAGCTTCGTGTAGGGGTCGACGCGGCGCATGCCGTACGACGTGCGCTCCTCCCACTGCGGGATGAAGTAGTTCATGCTCGTGTCCTTACTACGGAGTGGGAGATCAGGAGTTCGGGCTGCCGCTGCTCAGCTGAGCGGCGCTCGCCACGACGTGGTCGATGAAGCCGTAGTCCTTCGCCTGGTCAGCGGTGAACCAGCGGTCCCGGTCGGCGTCGGTCTCGACCTGCTCGAGCGCCTGGCCGGTGTGCTCGGCGATCAGCTTGAACAGCTGCGCCTTGATGTGCAGCGACTGCTGCGCCTGGATCTTGATGTCGGAGGCCGTTCCACCCATCCCGCCGGACGGCTGGTGCATCATGATCCGCGCGTGCGGGAGGGCGAAGCGCTTGTTCTTCGCGCCGGCGCAGAGCAGGAACTGCCCCATCGACGCGGCCAGGCCCATCCCGACGGTGGCGACGTCGTTGGAGATCCACTGCATGGTGTCGTAGATCGCCATGCCGGAGTCCACCGAACCACCCGGGGAGTTGATGTACAGCCAGATGTCCTTGTTGGGGTCCTCGGCGTTGAGGAGCAACATCTGAGCGCAGATCGCGTTCGCGTTGTCGTCGCGAACCTCGGATCCCAAGAAGATGATCCGGTTGCTCAGCAGGCGCTGGTAGATGTGGTCGTCGAGTCCGCCGGATCCGTTGCCGCCCGCGGCGGTGGGGCTGGCTGCAAATGTCTCGTTCACGAAGCCGACATTACTGGTCGCCGTCGACAGACCGGAGGCCGGTCGGCAAGTGTTCGCTCACGGCGCACTGTGTCTGCCCTCAGCGAATCCCACCCACCCCATCAGCCCCGTACTACGCAGGGCCGCGCCCCGCACCACCCGCTACAACGTGCGGCAGGGCACAGCGCAGTACTACGTGGGGCAGGCGACCCGCACTGTCCGCTGCTACGTGCGGCAGGGCGCGGCGTAGTACGGGAAAGGCAGCGGCCCGGATCCGCAAGGGATCCGGGCCGTCGCTGGTGTTTCGGGGCTGTCAGGCCTTGGCGGGCTCTTCGGCCGGGGTCTCGTCGGCCGCGGCGTCGCCCTCGGCCTCCGGGTCGGCGTAGGTGCCGTCCGGCTGCAGCGTCTTGAGCTCGACGACGTTGCCGGAGGCGTCGGTGACCTTGGCGTTCTCGACCAGGTGGGCGAGCGCCTTGCCGCGGACGACCTCGGACACCAGGCTCGGGACGAGGTTGTTCTCGACCGCGTGCTGGGCGAACTGGTCCGGGCTGACACCCGAACGCTGCGCGTGCCGGACGATGTGCTCGGTCAGCTCCTGGTCGTTGACGCTCAGCTGCTGCTGCTCGGCGACCATGTCGAGCACGAACTGGGCCTTGATCGCGTCCTCGGAACGCTTCTTCAGGTCCTCGTCGAACTCTTCCTCGGTCTGCTCCTCGCCCTCGAGGAACTGCGCGAAGGTCATCCCGGAGTACCCGAGCTGCTGCTCGAGGTTCTCCTTGCGGGCGGCCAGTTCGTCGGTCAGCAGGCCCTCGGGGACCGGCACGTCGACCATGGTCAGGATCTTCTCGAGCACCGCGTCGCGGGCGTCGCCTGCCTGCTCGAGGCGCTTGCCACGCTCCAGCCGGGCGCGCACGTCGGCGGTCAGCTCGTCGGCGGTGTCGAACTCCGACGCGGTCTGCGCGAAGTCGTCGTCGTACGCCGGCAGCTCCTGCTCCTTGACCGCGGTCACCGTGACCTCGACCTGGACGTCCTCGCCCTTCAGCTCACCACCGACCAGCTGGGTCGTGAACGTGGCGGACTCGCCCGCGGACAGGCCGATCACGGCCTCGTCGAGACCGTCCAGCAGCTGGCCGCTGCCGACCTGGTACGACAGGCCGGTCGCCTGCGCCTCCTCGATCTTCTCGCCGTCCTTGGTGGCGGACAGATCGATCGTGATGAAGTCCTTGTCGGCCACCGCGCGCTCGACCGGGTTCAGCGAACCGAACCGCTGGCGCAGCGCCTCGATCTGCTCGGTCACCTCGTCGTCGCTGATCGCGATGTCCTCGACGCCGGCCTCGATACCGTCCAGGTCCGGCAGCGTGATCTCCGGGCGGACCTCGACCTCGGCGGAGAACTGCAGGCTCTCCTTGTCGTTGAACTCGGTCACGTCGACCTCAGGCCGGCCGATCGCCTTGACCTGGTTGTCCTGGACAGCCTGCGAGTACAGCTTCGGCAGCGCGTCGTTGATCGCCTCTTCGAGCACCGGCCCGCGCCCGACCCGCTGGTCGATCACCTGCGGGGGGATCTTGCCCTTGCGGAAGCCCGGCACGACGATCTGGCTGCCAATGCTCTTGTACGCCGCGTCGAGGCTCGGCTTGAGCTCCTCGAACGGCACCTCGACGATGAGCTTGACCTTGGTCGGGCTCAAGGACTCGACGGTGCTCTTCACGGTGGCGGTTCTCCTTGGTTGGTGACGTTCACAGCCGTGACCGGGCAGGCCACGCTGCAGGGTGCTGCAGGGGTTTGTCGGGGCGACAGGACTCGAACCTGCGGTCTCCTGCTCCCAAAGCAGGCGCGCTAGCCACTACGCTACGCCCCGCAGTGACCGCACGAGTCTAGTGGACGCAGACCAGTGCTCGCGCCCCCACCCCTGAATTGGGCCCTGCGAGCGAGATGTGGAATCATGTCCGAGCGCTCAACACGCACGCGGGTGTAGCTCAATGGTAGAGCCCCAGTCTTCCAAACTGGCTACGCGAGTTCGATTCTCGTCACCCGCTCCACCTGGTACGACGGGGGAAGATCCGCCCACGCGGCTCCTCCGTCGCCGCTCCCCACCCCCCAGCTACGGCACTCCTCCGTCGCACCTACGCTGCCTCGCTCTGAGCCCGCGACTTCGTGCGCCCGGCGGACGCGGGCGGTCCGCGATCTCTCGTGCGCGCTGTGCCGGCGCATGTCGATTGATCAGTGCGAGCCGGGCTGATCAGTGCGGGCCGGGCCGCGGGCATCGCCTAAGTAGGCAGAGCGTTCGCGGCCAGCTTGGTAGTTGCTCCACCAGGCGCCTAGCCACTTGACTGGATTCACGGACTCAGCCAACCACAAGGTGAATCGACCGCGGGGACGACTTAATCAAGCATGCCGCCCATGACCTTGGCCGCGGAGCCTGCCTCTGTTTGTCGGCGACGAGGCTACTGACAGACAAGTCGTTCGGTCTCAGGCGAACGGGGAGTTGAGGTTGTAGCGGTGCATGAGGTCGGGGACCCAGGTGGGGTCTATGAAGAGGCCGTACGACGTGGCGAGGGTTTCCAGGTCGGTGGGGTTCGGGGGGCCGGCTTCGACGAGCTCGGCCAGGTCGAAGAAGAAGCGTTCGAAGCCGGCGGGGGTGATGACCTCGATCATTCGCGCCTCGGTGTCGCCGGCGTTCCACATCGTGTGCAGTTCGCCGCGGGGCTTGGCGATGTAGCCGCCCGCTTCGAGGACGACCTCGTCGGGGCCGGAGCGGAAGCCGATCGTGCCGGCGGTCACGATCGAGAACTCGTCCTCGCGGGTGTGCACGTGCGGCGGCACCAGAGCGCCGACGGGGAAGGGATGCTCGACGATGGCCAGCTGGCCGCCCGTCTCCTCACCACCCAGCCGGAATCCGACGCCGATGGAGCCGATGGACCGGTCGGCAGCTTGCGGTCCCTGCAGCACCGTCAGCGGGAGCGCGCGCCCTCCTGCCGTTGCCTGTTGGAGCGTTGTCGGGACGGTTGGTGAGCTCATCTGCTTCTCCCCCGATAATTTCACTGAACAGCGATGTATAGTGAAATCAGGTGTACGCCTCACCGATCAAGGAGTCAATGCTTGGCTGCGCAGCCCGACGTACCGGCGTCCCGCGGTTACACCCTGCGGGCGCGCCAGGAACGCGTCGACCAGACCCGTCTGCGGATCACCGAAGCGACGATGCGCCTGCACGAGGAAATCGGCCCGGGCGCGACGACTGTGTCCGCCATCGCCGAGTTGGCGGGAGTGACCCGCCTGACCGTCTATCGGCACTTCCCCGATGACGAAGCGTTGGTGAAGGCGTGCTCGGCACATTGGCGAGGCCTGCACCCGCGGCCGGATGCCGCAGCTTGGGCATCCGTCGGCGACCCGATGGAGCGACTGCGTACTGCGCTGTCGGAGACCTACCGGTGGGCTCGGGGCGCGGAGCCGATGATGACGAAGATCCATCGCGATCTGCACGTCATGCCCGAGTTCGTCAGCCGATTCCTGACCCGGGACCAGCAGTCGCGGGTGGAGATCCTCAGCGAGGGCTTCCGAGCTCCGGGCAAGAAGAGCCGCCGGCTCAAAGCCGCCCTCGCACACGCCGTCGACTTCCGCACCTGGCATTCCCTGTGCATCGCCGGCGACCTCAGCGACGACGAAGCCGCCAACCTCATGCTCGCCACCGTCGCGGCGGCAATCGACAACACCTGAACCCGCAGATGAGCCGCGATACGGTTCAGGCTTAGCAGCGGGCCACGATCGGCGAGGACCCGGCCCCTTCATCGGGCAGCCGAATGGGGGGAGCGAGATGAACAGGCGCGAAGCTCAGGGCTGGCGCGGGGTGGCTGGGGGCGGCGTCGTGATCGTCGTGGGCGTGGCGCTGATAGCCAAGGACGTTCCAGTGTTCGGCGTGTCAGCGTTGCCGGTCGTAGGTGCGGGGATCTCCATGCTCACAGTGGGCCTCTACCGGCTGTTCATCGCTCGCCGAGGTCGGGGCAGGTAGGACCAAGGCTCAGCGGGAGAGGTCGAGGCGGTGGACTCCGACCTCGATGTCGTTGACGGTTTCGTGGCGGGAGAGGGTGAAGCCGAGGCGGTGGGCCAGGCGGAGGCTGGGGAGGTTCAGCGGGTTGATGACTGCGATCAGGTGGTCGTCCGGGAGGTTCGAACCAGCCCAGTCGATCCACGCGACGCAGCCCTCTTGAGCCAGGCCTTTGCCCTGGGAAGAGCGGGACAAGGCATAGCCGAGTTCGGTTTCGTTCCAGTCGGGCCACACTGAGAGACCGATGCGGCCGAGGAACGCGCCGGTCTCGCGCAGGATGACGGCGCTCTGGCCGTAGCCGCGGTCGGTCCAGGTCTGGGCCCAGCGCTCGGTCTGCTCGCGGGTGGAGTCGGGGGTCAGCGAATCGCCGCCGACGTACCGGGCGACCTCCGGATCGGAGTACACGTTCCAAAGCTCCCGAGCGTGCTCCGGGCCCAGCGGCACGAGCCGTAGCCGTGGTGTCTCGAGGATCATGCGGGCGGGGCGACGGTGGCGTCGGGGCGGTTGGAGCGGGTCAGAGAGGAGGCGATGAAACCGGTGGATTTCAGGTCTTCGATTAAAGCCCACAGGAAGGCGATCGTCTCGGGCGAGCGGGACTTCGTCGTACCGACTGCTTGCTGGATCTGCATGAAGCGGTCGGGGATCACGCGGAGGTCGGGGTGCGAGGCGACGTAGTCGGTGATCGGCTGGCGGATGCCGGCGGCAACCTCGAGGTTGTGGGTACGGAAGGCGGTGGTGCCTTCCTCGTCCTGGACGACGGTCGCGTGCTGGAGCGTGCGGGACAGATACAGGTCGTACGCCGATCCGCGCTTCACGCCGACCCGGATCCCCGGGCGGTCCACGTCGGCAGCAGAACGAATCGAGGACTCCCGCGGTACGGCGTACACGCCCTCGATCACCACGTACGGCGCGGTGAAGGCGACCTCCGCCTCGCGGGCGGGGTCGATCGCGAGGAAGCAGATGTCCGCCCGGCCCGAGGTCATCGCCTCGAACGACTTGCGCGCCGCGTCGAAGCAGATCAGCTCGACCGGTACGCCGAGCCGTGCACCGATCTCGCGCGCGATGTCGACGGTCACCCCGGCCGGTTCCTCGGCCGTCCCCTGCGCCAGCACAGGATTCCCCAGATTGATCGAGGCCCGCAGCACACCCTCCGCAGCCAGATCCTTGACCACCACATCACTCACGCTCACCATGCCGCCGACCTTACAAGCGACCCAGGCCCGGGTCAGGTCGTGTACTGATCACGACTCGTAATGACTGAGAGCCCGGTCACCGCTAGTTGCCGCGGCCACCCATTGCAGGAAGCGGCAATGGTTCACCGGGGAATGGAATTCGGGGGACAGCGGTTACCCATCTGGGGGATACTTGAAATTGCGCCGTTTTCCGGCCGCAGACCCCCTTCCGTGCCGAGCATGTTGGGAAGTGCGCCCCTCCAGATGCCCTCAGAGCCACCTGTCAAAGCGCCGTCGATTGCTGCCCCTTCGAAACGTAACCACCGGCGGAGCCAGAATCTCTGGCGACTCCGCCCCTATCTGCGCCCGCACCGCTGGCGCCTGCTGACGATGTTCTCGACCGCCATTCTCGGCGTGGGCGTCAGCCTGACCGTCCCGCTGGTCACCCGGGCGATCATCGACGGGCCGGTCACCCGTCGCGAGATCAGCCTGCTTCTCCCGCTCGGCCTGCTGGCCCTGGGCCTGAGCATCAGCGAGGTGCTGCTGGTCTGGATGCGCCGGTGGGCCCAGTCCAAGACCGTCAGCGACCTCGAGGCCACCCTGCGGCACGACCTGTACGTCCGGTTGCAGGCGCTCCCGATGGAGTTCCACAGCCGGTGGCAGAGCGGGCAACTGCTCTCCCGGGTCACCTCGGACCTGTCCATCATCCGCCGGTTCATGGGCTTCGGCCTGCTGTTCCTGGTGATCAACATCCTGCAACTGGTGGTCGTCACCATCTTGCTGCTGCGCCTCTACTGGCCGCTCGGTGTCGTCGTCCTGGTGGCCGCGGCGCCGATCATCATCGTGTCGCTGAAGTTCGAGAAGAAGTACCTGGCGATCTCCCGCCGGGTGCAGGACCAGCAGGGCGACCTGGCCACCCGGATCGAGGAGTCCGCGGTCGGCTTCCGGGTGATCAAGGCGTTCGGCCGCCGCGAGCACGTGAAGAAGCAGTTCGACGACGGCGCGGTGAAGCTCTACGACACCTCGGTGGACAAGGTCCGGCTGGCGTCGCGGTTCTGGACCTTCCTGGAGGTGATCCCGAACCTGACGCTGGTGATCGTGCTGCTGCTCGGTGCCCTCGCCGTCGGCCGGCACTCGATCACGCTGGGCACGCTGGTCGCCTTCATCACGCTGATGCTGTCGCTGATCTGGCCGGTCGAATCGCTCGGCACGATCCTGGCGATGGCCCAGGAGGCGATGACGTCGGCGGACCGGATCAGCGAGATCCTGGACACCGAGTCGACCATCACCGACGGCCCGGACGAGCTGGTGAACCCGCGCGGTCACCTGCGGTTCGAGAACGTCAGCTTCCGGTTCTCCCCCGACTCCGACGACGTACTGCACGACATCAACCTGGACCTGCCGCCCGGTACGACGCTGGCCCTGGTCGGCGCGACCGGATCCGGCAAGACCACCCTGACCGCCCTGGTCCCGCGGCTGCACGACGTGACCGGCGGGCGGATCACCATCGACGGCCACGACGTGCGCGACCTCACTCTCGCATCACTGCGCAGCGCGGTCGCGTCGGCCTTCGACGACCCCACGCTGTTCTCGATGAGTGCTCGGGAGAACATCACGCTGGGCCGGCCGGACGCGTCCGAGGAGGACGTGCAGCAGGCGCTGAAGATCGCCCAGGCGACCTTCGCGAACGACCTGCCGTGGGGCCTCGACACCCGCGTCGGCGAGCAGGGCATGTCGTTGTCCGGTGGCCAACGGCAACGACTCGCGCTGGCTCGTGCGGTGCTCGCGCGACCCGCAGTACTGGTTCTCGACGACACCCTGTCCGCGCTGGATGTCCACACCGAGGCCCTGGTCGAGGAAGCGCTGCGCAACGTGCTCGCCGCGACCACCGGCATCGTGGTGGCGCACCGGGCGTCGACAGTGATGCTGGCCGATCAGGTCGCATTGCTGCAGGACGGCACGATCACCCACGTCGGTACTCATGGCGAACTGCTCGCGACCGTTCCGGCGTACCGGACACTGCTCGCGGCCGAAGAGGAGGAGGTGCACGCATGACGACGACCCAGCAAACACCTCAGCCGACGGTCGAACAGCAGAACGACTCCTGGCGCGGGTACGCCGAAGAAGGCAACGACGAGTTGTCGAGGGCAACGACTGTCCGGCTGAAGGAACAGTCGCGCAAGTTGCTCGGTGAACTGCTGCGGCCCTACAAGAAGATGATCTGGCTGCTGATCGTGATCGTCGTGGTGGAGAACGCGGCCCGGCTCTCGGTGCCGTACCTGGTCCACCTCGGCATCGACAAGGGCATCCCGCCGATCCTGGCCGGCGAGGGCAGCAAGACCCTGGTCACCATCGTGGTCGTCGTGCTGGCCTCCGCGCTGATCCAGGCGGGCGCCCGGCAGGTGTTCCTGATGCGGTCCGGCCGGCTCGGGCAGACGATCCTGCTCGGCCTGCGCCGGCGGGTGTTCGACCACTTCCAGCGGCTCAGCCCGTCGTTCCACGACAAGTACACCTCCGGTCGGGTGATCTCCCGGCTGACCTCGGATGTCGACGTCATCGACGAGATGCTGGAGACCGGCTTCGACGGCCTGGTGACGGCACTGCTGACCCTGGTCGGTACGGCGGTTCTGCTGCTCACGCTGGACATCCGGCTCGGCTTGCTCGCGCTGCTGTCGTTCCCGGTGCTGTTCCTGTTGACGGCCTGGTTTCGTCGCAGGTCGGCGGTGGTCTACCGGCGGACGCGCGAGGCCGTCGTACTCGTGATCGTGCACTTCGTCGAGTCGATGCAGGGCATCCGCGCGGTACAGGCGTTCCGCCGGGAGCCGCGCAACGAGGAGATCTTCCACGAGGTCAACGACAAGTACCGCGAGGCGAACCTCGAGTCGTTCCGGATCAACGCGATCTTCATGCCGTCGATCAAGGGCGTCGGCAACATCACGATCGTCGCGATCCTCGCGTACGGCGGTTGGCAGGCGTACCACGGTCACGTCACCGTCGGCGTCCTGACCGCGTTCCTGCTCTACCTGCGGCAGTTCTTCGAGCCGCTGCAGGACATCTCGCAGTTCTACAACACCTTCCTGTCCGCGAGTGCCGCCCTGGAGAAGCTGTCCGGCGTCCTCAACGAGAAGCCCGACGTCGCCGAACCGGTCGAGCCCGCGCGGCCCGGCAACGCCCGGGGTCACCTCGAACTGCGCAACGTGCAGTTCTCGTACGTCGACGGCGTCCCGATCCTGCCCGGGCTCGACCTCGACGTGCCGGCCGGGCAGACGCTGGCCCTGGTCGGTACGACGGGCGCCGGCAAGACCACGATCGCCAAGCTGGTGTCCAGGTTCTACGACCCGACCGGCGGCCACGTGCTGCTGGACGGCATCGACCTGCGCAACCTGACCGAGGACGACCTGCGCACCAGGGTCGTGATGGTGACCCAGGAGAACTTCCTGTTCACCGGCACGGTCGCCGACAACATCCGGTTCGGCAAGCCGACGGCCACCATGGAGGAGATCGTCGAGGCGGCCAAGGTGATCGGCGCGCACGAGTTCATCAGCAAGCTGCCGAACGGTTACGAGACCGCGGTCGAGAAGCGCGGCAACCGGCTGTCCGCGGGGCAGCGTCAGCTGGTCGCGTTCGCCCGGGCGTTCCTGGCGGATCCGGCCGTGCTGATCCTGGACGAGGCGACCTCCAGCCTGGACATCCCGAGCGAGCGGCTGATCCAGCGCGCGCTGCGGACCATCCTGGCCGAACGCACCGCCATCGTGATCGCCCACCGCCTCTCCACCGTGGAGACGGCCGACCGGGTGATCGTCCTCGAACACGGCCACATCATCGAGGACGGCTCCCCCGCCGACCTGATCACCACCGGCGGCAACTACGCCGGCCTCCACCAGGCCTGGGAAGAGTCACTGGCCTGATCCACCGATCCTGGTCCCTCCCGGCAATCGGGAGGGGCCAGTGTCGTCTTCACGGGATCAGCAGCACCTTGCCCGTCGTACTGCGTGCTTCGAGGGCTGCGTGTGCTTCGGCGGTTTGGGTTAGGGGGTAGGTGGCGCCTATGCGAAGCCGCAGTCGGCCGGTCGCGAGCCAGTTGAAGACGGCGGAGGCGCGGTCGTGGAGTTCGGCGGGGGTGCTGACGAAATCGCTCAGGGTGGGGCGGGTGATGGTGAGGGAACCGAGTCGGCCGAGGCGGCTGAGGTCGAAGGGTGGCACAGGTCCACTCGACTGGCCCAGGAGGACGAGAGTGCCTCGTTTCTTCAAGCAGGTCAGGGAATCCTCGAAGGTCGCCTGACCGACGCTGTCGTAGACGACTGCTGCGTTGCCGGCCGCAACGGTGGTCAGCTCGTCGTACGGGACTGTCAGGTCGGCGCCTGCCTCCAGCGACAAGACGGCCTTTGCAGTGCTGGAGACAGTGGTGATGACGCGCGCGCCGCGGAGCTTCGCGACCTGGGTGAGGAGCAGGCCGAGGCCACCCGCACCGGCATGGATCACCACCACATCTCCGGGCTGAATCGCGTACGACGTGGTGGCCAGGTACTGCGCGGTCAGTCCTTGCAGCAGAATCGCAGCCGCCTCCTGGTCGCTCACCTCATCGGGAACCGGTAGCACCTTCCAAACCGGCGCGACAACCGCCTCGGCGTACGAGCATCGAACGCCTTGCCAGCAGACGCGTTGACCGACTCGCAGACCGTCGACGTCGCCCGCGAGCTCGGTGATGATGCCGCTGCCCTCACCGCCCGGCACGTAAGGGAACTCGCGAGGATAGACGCCGGTGCGCTCCTGGATGTCGAGATAGTTGACCC
This sequence comes from Kribbella voronezhensis, assembly GCF_004365175.1. Taxonomy (NCBI): domain Bacteria; kingdom Bacillati; phylum Actinomycetota; class Actinomycetes; order Propionibacteriales; family Kribbellaceae; genus Kribbella; species Kribbella voronezhensis. Next base: position 1,338,853 of record NZ_SOCE01000001.1, read on the forward strand.
CGATCGCGGCCACCTTGATCCGCACCTCACCGGCGTCGAGCGCTCTCGACGGCCGATCGACGATTCTCAAATCATCCGGACCGTGGACCTCGACCTGCCTCATCGCTGCTCGTGAAACGACTCGACGACGCGCTGAACCCGTTGTGCAGCAGCGAAATCGGCCAGCTCGGGCGACGGCCGGCCAGCGATGAGATCGGCGAAGAGCGACAACCGGCTGTACTCCGAACCCTCCTCACCGGCCAGCTCGACCGGCACCCATTCGTGGCCCTCAGCAACGAACAGCTCGCGCCAGTCACGGAGCAGGAAAGACCGGCCACTCCCGCGCAGGATCCACTCGTACGTCGTAGGTCCTGGCGCGCCGGCCGATCCGGTCAGCACCACCGGGACGTCGCCCGCCAGCATCAGTCCGTACGCCGAGGCTTCGCTCGCGCCGTCCCGGTGATCGAGCCGCGTCTGCACCACCGAGAGCGGGCCGAGCAGCCGATCGGTCAGGTAGGCGAAGTGCGAGAACACCTCGCGCACGAACCCGCCCTGTTCCCGTCCTGCGACCCACGTCGCGTCCGCCTGGAACTTCCGCGGCCAGACCGGGAAGTGTAACCGGATCTCCACGCCGAGCACGTCGCCGACGAGGCCGTCGGCCAGCGCCTGCTCGACGTACCGGGTGGCGAGTCGATCCGAGAGCGCGAAGTTCACCGCGGTCGGCCGTCCGGCGGACGCCGACATCATTGCCTCCGCATCCGCCGCCGAGACGGCCAACGGCTTCTCACAGAACACCGCCTTCCCGCCTTCGAGCGCCGGTACGACGAGAGCCGCGTGGGTCGCCGGCGGTGTCGCCACATACACCGCGTCGACGTCCGCCTCGAGGACGTCGGCGGGCGTCGTACTGAACAGCACGCTCGGGTGCGCCGCCTGCAGCCGCGCGACGGTCGTCGGGTCGAGGTCGGCGGCGTGCGTGACGGCGTACCGGGGATGGTCCAGGCCGACTTCGAGGACGCGGCGGCCCATCGCGCCGAGGCCGACGATGCCGAGCCGGATCGGTTCAGTGCTCATGTCCCCATCGTCGGGCGTGAACGAGGTTTCAGTCCATCTACAGTTTGTGCATGGATAAGTTAAGTCCGGACTTCATGGACGATCTGCGCCGGTTGCGGGTGCTGCGGGAGTTCCGTGAGCGCGGCACGGTCACCGCGACGGCCCAGGCGCTGCACCTGACGCCGTCCGCGGTTTCTCAGCAACTTTCCGGGCTCTCCCATGACCTGGGCTTCCCGGTCACCCGCCGCAGCGGCCGGAGGATCGTGCTGACGCCCCGCGGTGACGCCCTGCTGAGCCATGCGGATGTGGTCTTCGCGCACCTCGAACACGCGCGTCACGACCTGCAGACGTGGGACGAGGCGCTCCGCGGTACGGTCACGATCGGCGCCTTCTCCACTGCGCTGGCCGGGCTGCTACCGACAGCTCTCGACACGCTCGCCGCCGAGGCGCCCGAGTTGGTGGTGAAGCTCCGGCAGGCTGAACCGCCCGTGCTGTTCGACCAACTGGACGCGGGTCAGGTCGATCTCGCGATAGCGGTCAGCTTCGAGGGCTCCCCAATGCTCGGCGATCCGCGCTACCACCGGGTCGAGCTCGGCCCCGACGTACTGGACGTCGCTCTACCGGCATCCCATCCGCAGGCCGCCGATCGCACCATCGACCTGCGCGACCTTGCCACCGATGCCTGGATCACCGGCAGCCCAAGCGGCTGCTGCGCCACCATCACCGCGACGGCCTGCGCCGCTGCCGGCTTCACCCCCGACATCCGCTATCAGGTGGACGACTGGCTGGCCGTGACCCAACTGGTCGCCCACGGCCACGGCGTCGCCCTCCTCCCCCGCCTCGCCCAACGAGACCTGCCCCCAACCCTCGTACTACGGCCAGTCGCGCGCCAGCAGCCCCGCCGCCACCTCTTCGCCGCCATCCCGGCAGGCGCCCAAGGCTCCCCGCTGCTCCAGAAGATCCTCAGCCACCTCACTAACTGATTCTGTCGGCCCGGGCCGGTAGCTTGGCCGGCATGCTGACCACGCTGGCCATCGAGAACTACCGCTCGCTGCGGCGGCTCGTGCTGCCATTGGGGCGGTTGAACGTGGTGACCGGGGCCAACGGGACCGGGAAGTCGAGCTTGTACCGGGCGCTGAGGTTGCTGGCGGACGCCTCGCGCAACGGCGCGGTGGCGGCGCTGGCCCGCGAGGGCGGGTTGTCGTCGACCTTGTGGGCCGGGCCGGAGAACATCTCGCGGGCCGTCCGCCGGGGCGAGCAACCGCTGCAGGGCACTGTGCGCAGCAAGGCGGTCAGCCTGCGGATGGGGTTCGCCTCCGAGGACTACGGCTATGCGATGGATTTCGGGCTGCCCCAGCCGCTGGGCGGCGAGCGCGGCGAGCCCTCGGCGTTCAGCCTCGATCCGGAGATCAAGCGGGAGGCGCTATGGGCCGGGCCGTTCCTGCGACCTGCGTCACTGCTCGTCGAGCGTGGTGGCGGTGGAGTGCGGATCCGCGACGGCGACGGCAAGTGGCACAACGGTGGGCACGCCTTGCAGCCGTTCGACAGCATGCTGAGCGAGTTCGCCGACCCGGAGCGGGCGCCGGAGTTGCTGATGCTGCGGGAGCGGATGCGGTCGTGGCGGTTCTACGACCACCTGCGGACGGACACCGACGCACCGGCTCGCCAGGTGCAGATCGGCACCCGGACGACGATCCTCGGTCCTGAGGGCGCGGACGTGGCCGCGGCGCTGCAGACGATCCGCGAGATCGGGCCACGCGGCGCGCTGGACGAGGCGATCGAGCAGGCGTTTCCCGGCAGCAAGGTCGAGATCCGCAACAACGCCGGCCGGTTCGAGATCGCCTTCCACCAGCACGGCCTGCTCCGACCGCTGTCCGGTGCCGAGCTCTCCGACGGCACCCTCAGATATCTGCTCTGGGTCGCTGCCCTGCTGACCCCGCGACCGCCCGCTCTCCTCGTCCTCAACGAACCCGAGACCAGCCTGCACCCGGATCTCCTGCCGGCGTTGGCGAATCTCGTGGTCACCGCCGCGAAGGACACCCAGGTCATCGTGGTCACCCACTCCCGCCCGTTCCTGGCCGCATTGCAAGCCGGGTCCGACCTCGACCTGCGCACGATCGAGTTGGTGAAGTCCTTCGGCCAGACCGCGCTCGAAGGCCAAGGCCCGTTGGACGAACCGCCCTGGAAGTGGCCGAGCCGCTGATCAGTGCAGGTTCTCGGCGGGGACCTGCGGCTCGGGATCCTTGACGCTTTCGAAGCGGACGAGGATGAGCGCGCCGATGGCGGTCACGACGAACCCGGCGACCGCGCCGAGGGTCCAGCCCGAGCGAACCTTGTCACCGAGGAGGAAGACGCCCACGGCAGCCGGAGTGATGGTCTGCAAGGCAATCATCGGCGTCGTTGCCAGGGTCACCGACCCACGCTGGAGAGCAAGCGAGTACAGGACGAAGGCGAGCGCACCACTGACCGGCAGCGTGTACGTCGTGGGCCCGCTGAGCAAGTCGCTCACCGAACCGTCCTGAAGCAGCCGGGCCGAGATCGCGACTCCGGCGTACCCAAGACCGGCCAGCAAGCCGAGCAGCGCGGTAGCGATGCCGTGCTTCGAGCGACTCAACAGTCCACCCAGTACGGCGATGCAGACCAATCCGATGATCAGCCCGATCGTCAGGCCGTGGTGGCGAGCACTGTCTCCCGCGTCACCGGCCGAGACCGCGAGCAGGCCGAGTCCGACGCAGACGCCGATCACGGCCGACCACTCGATCGCACTCAACTGGTCGCTCATCAACCGGGTGGCCAGCAGCGCGGTGACGACCAGACTCGCCGCGATCCCGGCCTGAGCCAGGTACAGCGGGAGCAGTCGCAATGCGACGAAGTGCAGGCCGAAGCCGGCGAGGTTGAGGGCCAGCGCACCGAGGAACGCCGGCTGCCGGAGCAACGCCCCGACGAAGGCCGCCAGCCGGCGCGGGTCGAGTTCCGAACTCGTCGGCACCCGCCGCGAACCGACCGCCTGCAAGATCGCCGCGATGCCGAAGAGCACCGCGGCTCCGAGGGCCGCGCCCAGACCGAGTACCACTCAGACGGCCTTGGTCCGGCGCGGAGACACGAAGGTGAGGTACAGACTGAGCGCCGCGTAGTACACGAGGTAGGCGAGCGAGATCGCGACGACGATCGCGTTCGGATTCGGCATCTGGGTCAGCAGTACGGCGTACGCGGCGAGCCAGACCAGCGTGGTCAGCAGGTTCATCGAGCGGAACGCCTTGGTGCGCGAGGGATAGACGTACTTCACGGGGACGAAGACCAGGATCGAGCAGATCAGCAGGATCAGCGCGGTCGCGGTGTGCCCGAGGCCGAGGATCACCACGTAGAAGGCGACCACGTTCCAGTAGCTGGGGAAGCCGAGGAAGAAGTGGTCGTCGGTCTTCGCGTCGACCCGGCAGAACTGGTAGCTCGACGCAAGCAACGGCAGCGCCGCGAGCACCGCGCCGTACCAGCCGTGCGGCAGGTAGTTGCCGGTCCACAGCAACACGATCGGCGCGAAGGCGTAGGTCAGGTAGTCGACGATGTTGTCGAGCATCGCCCCGTCGAACCACGGGATCGTCTCCTTGACCCGGAGCCGGCGGGCGATCATTCCGTCGGTGCCGTCGATCCACAGCGCGGCCAGGCCGAGCCAGAGCGCCCGGACCGCGTCGCCGTCGATCGCCGCGATCACGATGAGCAGCGCGAGCACCGTTCCGCTCGCTGTGTAGGCATGCAGTGCAAGTCCGGCCAGACGCAACCGCGTCGAGTAGACGAACGGTTCCCGCACCGCGTCGTGTGTGGTCAGGAGGGCTCCCAGAACTCGGTCGACGCAAGGCGTCGTGCCAGGTAACAAAAACCGGCCGCCGCCAGCGTCTCACAAGCGGGGTGCTCCTCCTGCCACCACCTGCCGTTGCGTTACTCGACGGGCTCCAGCACGAACTGCGGGATCTTCCGGGTGGTCTTCTTCTGGTACTCCGCGTAGTCCGGGTAGGCGGCTACGGACCGCTTCCACCACAGGTCGTACTCCTCGCCCTCGATCTCGCGGGCGACGTACTCCGAGGTGGTGGTGCCGTCCTGCACCAGGACCTTCGGGTCCGCCTTGAGGTTGTTGTACCAGACCGGGTTCTTCGGCGCTCCGCCGAGCGACGCGACCGCGGCGTACACACCGTCGTGCTCGACGCGCATCACCGGCACCTTGCGGATCTTGCCGGACCTGGCGCCACGCATGGTCATCAGGATGACACCCATACCGTTGAAGCCGGCGGTCTCGGTGCTGCCGGTCGCCTCGATCTTCTCGACGGTCTCGCGGACCCAATCGGTCGGGCTGGGGGCGTATTCATTCTCGGTTGACATGTCACCGATCGTAGCGGGTGACATGTCACCGAAAGCGTCCGTGGGTCGATGCCGCTCAGGCGCTGACGGGCTCCAGCACGAAGACAGGGATCAGGCGATCGGTCTTGGTCTGGTAGTTGGCGTAGTCGGGCCACGCCTCGACCGCGCGGTCCCACCACAGCTCGCGCTCGGCGCCCTCGAGTTCGCGGGCAACGAAGTCACGGGTGACGTCGCCGTCCATCAGCTGAACCTTGGGCTCCGCCTTCACGTTGAAGTACCAGACCGGGTGCTTCGGCGCTCCGCCGAGCGACGCGACCACGGCGTACCGGCCGTCGTGCTCGACGCGCATCAACGGTGTCTTGCGGATCTTGCCGGTCTTGGCCCCGCGCGTGGTCAGCAGGATGACACCCTTGCCGTGCTCGATGACCGCGGTCGTTCCTGCCTGCTCGATCTGCTCCACCATGTCGCGCACGAAGGGCGTCGGGCTGGGGGCGTATTCCGTTTCGGTTGACATGTCACCATCATAGGTTGACATGTCACCACGCGAAAGCCGACGCGCGGTCAGGCGACCTGGCGGGTGGCCTGCGCGCGGGCTACCCGGGCGGCGCGCTCGCGCTCCATCCGGCGGCGGGGGTCGAGGTGGTCAGGCAGGGTCGCCGGGCCGGCGATGTGCAGCAGCAGCCAGGTCAAGCGCCAGCGGAACCGGTACGCGAGGCTGAGGCCGGCGTTCTTGTCGGACATGGGGTCTCTCCTGATGCTTGGTGCGGCAATTGTTTGTACACCAATTGATAACATACTCCCATGGCTGAGAATTCCGAAGAGGTCGATCTGCTGGCGCTGGACCGTCAGGTCTGTTTCGCGCTGGCGGTGGCGTCCCGCAGCGTGATCGCGCTGTACCGGCCGCTGCTGGAGCCGATGGGGCTGACCCATCCGCAGTACCTCGTGATGCTCGCCTTGTGGGAGGAGTCACCGCTGTCGGTGAAGCAGCTCAGCGGACTGCTCCAGCTCGACCCCGGCACGCTCTCCCCGCTCCTGAAGCGCCTGGAGTCGGCGGGCTACCTAACCCGCCAGCGCGACCCCCGCGACGAGCGCTCCCTGGCCGTCCGCTTGACCGACTCCGGACAGGCCCTCCGCGAGGACGCCCTGAAGATCCCACCCGCCATCATCGCCCGCCTGGGCATGACGCTGCCCGAACTCGAGTCCCTGCACAAAAACCTGACCCGAGTGATCGCGGCCGCGTCGTCGAGTTAGCGGTGGTCCGGGCCGCACTCGGCCAGTTGAGCGGCGGTGGCGATCTTGGCTTCTATCCAGCGGCGGCGGAGGAAGTGGGCCTTGAGGAGGCGGTGGATGCCGTCGAGGACGACCAGCCGGCCGCGGTAGGCGACCAGGTGGATCGGGAAGTCGAGGTCGGCGTTCATCACGCGCTCGTAGTGGGCGCGGAAGTTCATCGGGGTGGCGGCGACCTGGTTCGGGGTGACCTTGAAGCGTTCGCCGTTCAGTTGCCACAGCGGCAGGTCGAGCATCCAGAGCAGGTCGGCGACCTCCACCGGCTCCACCTTGACGTCCAGGGCGAGGAGTTTGCCCAGTTGCCAGCGGGTCGGCGGGAACACCTCGCGCATCGACTCCGGTGTCATCGCCAGCAACTCGTCGAAGGAAACGTCCGGCGCAGCCTGGTCGGCCGCGTCCACCCCATCAATCGCCACGAGCGAGCACGCTACGCCACGCCCGGCTCGAAGCGCTGTCCTGGGACAGGATCAGGTGCGGTGGAGGGCGTCGCCTTCGAAGCGAAGTGCTGGGAGGTCAGGTGCGGTGGAGGGTGCGGAGAAGGGCGTGGCCGCGGCGGCGGAGGGTGGGACGCAGGGTCGGGAGGCAGGGCGGAGTGACCGGGTCGGCGGGGTTCATCTGGCGGTGGATGACGACGATGGCGGAGTCGTCGCCGCGGCCGCCGATCTGGACGACCAGTTCCTGGGCGGCGCCCTTGAAGCCTTTGGCGATCAGCCGTTCGGCGTGCCCGGCGAGCCGGTCCATCCCCTGGCCGATCTCGCGGTGCGGGGTCTCCACCATCCCGTCGCTGTACAGGAACAGCGCGTCGCCCTGCCGGAGCGTCCCCTTGTTCACAGTGAACTCCGGGATCTCCACCAGCCCTAGCAACGGCCCCTCGGCGTCCCGGGTCTGCCACCGCCCCGACCACGAGTCGAACAGGATCGCCGGCGGATGCCCGGCCGTCCGTACTTCGAAGTCGCCGGTCGCCAGGTTCACCGCGACCTGGACGACGGTCGCGAAGTCGTCGTCCCAGTCCTGCCGGCGCAGGTAGTGGTTCGCCGCCGGCAGGAACTCCTCGACCGGCACCACGCCGAGCAGTCCACCGAAGGCGCCGGACAGCAGCAGCGCTCGCGTCCCGGCATCGATTCCCTTGCCTGACACATCGACCAGCGCGACCTCGAGCAACTCGCCGTCGCGGATCGTCGAGACCACGAAGTCACCGGAGAACGACGCTCCCCCGGCCGACCTGATCGCCACCTCGGCCCGCCACCCGGCCGGCAACCGCGGCAGTTCGCCCTGCGCCGTCAGCGTGTCCCGCAATTCGATCAGCATCGACTCACCGCGGGTGCCCTGTACGCCGAGGCGGCTGCGCACCTTCGCCCCGGCCAGCACGATCCACGCCGCCACTCCCAGCGTCACCACGAACCCGGTCTTGGGCAGGCCCTGCGCCCGCTCGGACACGACGTACGAGCCGAGCACCAGCGTCAGCAACGTCAGCGTCACCAGTGGACGGAACCTGAGCAGCAATCCACCGAGCAACAGCGGAATGATCAGGATGGAAGTGGGTATGAACGAGGGCATCGAGAGCGCGGCAGCGCCGAGAGTGATCGTCAGCGCCAGCAGACCGACGAAGGTCAGCAGGTGCGACTGCCGCGCGTGGCGGACCGTCGAGCGCGCCTGTCGGCGGACCCGGTGCAAGCCAGCGAAATCCGCGCCGCTACTCATGGTGAGACGAATGTAACGGCACCGTGCGGTCCGCGCATCAAGTTGTCACAGTTTCTTTCGGGTCAGCCCGGTGCGCTGACATTTCGGGCACCAGAAAAGGTTGCGGCCCTCCATCAACTCGGTCCGGATCACCGAGTCGCAGACGTGACATCGTTGCCCTTGGCGACGGTAGACGTAGACCTCGCCGCCGTGGTCGTCACGGCGCGGATCGCGGCCCATCGCCTCCGGGGTGTGGTCGTCGGCGACGGTGTCGATCCGGCCGGTCTCGACGCCGTACTTCATCAGCTCCAGCAGGTCGTCCCACATCCCCTGCCACTCGCGCTTCTTCACCACGTTGCCGGCCGTCATCGGGTGCAGCTTGGCCCGGAACAGCACCTCCGCGCGGTACACGTTGCCGACGCCGCTGAGCACTTCCTGGTTCATCAGCAACCGGCCGATCGGCAGTTTGCTGCGGTGGATCCGTTTCCAGGCGAGCTCGGGGTCGGCGTCGTCGCGCAACGGGTCCGGGCCGAGCCGGGAGATCAGGGTCTCGCGTTCGCCGTCGGTCAGCACCTCGCAGACGGTCGCGCCGCGCAGATCGGCGTACGACGTGGCGTTCTGCAGCCGGAGTCGTACCTGCCCGACCGGGTCGGGGACCGGCGCGGGCCCGAAGTCGACCTTGCCGATCAGGCCGAGGTGGATGTGCAGCCAGCCGGCCCCGTCGAACTCGGCCAGGAAGTGCTTGCCGTGGGCCTCTGTCTGCCGCAGCACCTTGCCGTTGAGCAGCGCGGCGCCCTCGACGAAGCGGCCCTGCGGGCTGGACGCCTGGACGACCCGGCCGCCGAAAGCGTCCCAGACGTCGTTCGCCAGCCGGTGCAGTGTGTGACCTTCGGGCATGATTCCTCTTATGGGTGTGACAGCAGGCAAAGGCCGGGGCGGCGCGCCCACCCCGGCAGTGGTCGGTACCGGCCGCTCGATGCGCGCCCGGGATGTCTCCCGGCCGCGCCCCGGCAAACCGGCAACGGAGCGGCCGGCGCAGCCACCTCAGGAGGACGGCAAGGGCGGCAGTTCGCCGGTCTCCTCGTAGCTGTCCAGCATCTTGATCCGGCGGGTGTGCCGGTCCTCGCCGGAGTAGTCGGTGCTCAGGAACAGCTCGACGAACGAGGTCGCGTCCTGTTCGCTGTGCATGCGGGCGCCGATGCTGATCACGTTGGCGTCGTTGTGTTCGCGGCTGAGCTTGGCGGTGTCGGTGCTCCAGGCCAGCGCGGCCCGGACACCCTTCACCTTGTTCGCGGCGATCTGCTCGCCGTTGCCCGAGCCGCCGATCACGATGCCGAGGCTGCCCGCGTCCGCGACGACGGCCTCGGCCGTGCGCAGGCAGTACGGCGGGTAGTCGTCGACGGCGTCGTACACGGCCGGGCCGTGGTCGACGACGTCGTGCCCGGCACCTTGGAGGTGCTCGACAAGGTGGTTCTTCAGTTCGAAGCCGGCGTGGTCAGAGCCGATGTGCACTCGCATGGCGTGAAGTCTGTCAGGTTCTACTGACAGTCCGGGACGCCGGGGAGCTTGCGGGCGCCCGTGCCGACGTACACGTTGGTGACGTAGCCGCCGTACTTCGGTAGGTACGCCCACCACTCGCTCGAGCGGGAGGGTGCCTCGATCAGCTGCCCCTTCTTCTGGCAGCTCACCAGTACGTCCACACCTGACGGCAGCGTGCCCAGAACGCCACCCGACGTCGTCGGCTCGCTCCGAACGCGCACGCCGACGCCAACGGTCGTCAGCCAGCTACCAGCAGCCGGTACGCCGCCGGGCACGTTCAACGTGCGAGTCAACCGGGTCACGACGCTGTAGGCCTTCCCGTACGCCGTTCCGTCGGGGTGCAGCGTGTAGACGGCAACGATCGTGCGGTCTCCCGTCCCCACGGTGCCGGTGGTGTGCAGCGCCTCGCTGGTGAGGTCGAGCGTGCTCTGCTCGGGCTTGGCGCGATCCGACCGGAAGCCGCTCGATCCCATGAACCCGGACCAGCCCTGCTTGATGGCGAAGTCCTGGTCGAAGACCGACGCGATCCCGAAGTACTGGTCGAAGCCGTCGGTACCGTAGCGAGTCGCCTGGTGCAGGTTGCCGAGCACGTAGTCGCGCACCGGCGCCGGTGCCTGGTCGAGCAGGTAGCGGTAGATCCGAACGGTGTCGCCTGCAGTCAGCGCGACGTACCCCCAGAAGCCGGGGTGGGTCGCCGGCGGCCGTGCTGTGTGGGTGAGGCCGAGGCGCTCCACCATCCGGTCGACGATGTCTCCACCGCCACGGTGGTCCCAGTAGTAGCTCGCCGCATCGTCGTCGCTGCTGCGCAGCATCGGGTCCAGCCGGGCCTTGTCAGCCGCGGGCATCTCGTACTCCAGGCCGCGGTCCCACAGGTAGTCCAGCACGATCAGCAGCTTCACGACCGAGGCCGACCGGAACTGCAGTTCGGCGTTCACCTGCTCGGTGAACTGCCCGGTCTGCCGGTCGAAGACGGAGATCCCCGCCACGACGTCCGGCGGGATCGAGTCCGCAGCCGCCAGGGCCCGGCCGTCGCGAAGAAGCTTCATCGTTGAAACCTACTCACCAGAGGGGAAAGCTGTTGGTGAGCAACCTTCGCGTCAACGAGTGGAACGTTCAAGCCCTGTACGGCAGGACGAAGAGGTCTTGACGGCTGCCGCCGAAACTGCTGCGAGCAGAACCTGCTGTGAGCCGGAGCTGCTGTCAGTCGAAGATCGGGTCGCGGTCGCGGGTGCGCTTGAGCTCGAAGAACCCCTCGGTGCCGGCCACCAGCCGGACCCCGTCCCAGAGCTTGCCGGCCGCCTCACCCTTCGGCGCCGGGGTGACGACCGGGCCGAAGAAGGCGGAGCCCTCGACGGCGATGACCGGCGTACCGACCTCCATGCCGACCAGTTCCATGCCGGACAGGTGCGACTTGCGCAGGGCGTCGTCGTACCGATCGGTGTCGTGGGCCTCGATCAACGCGGCGGGCAGGCCCACCTCGGCGAGTGCCTCGGGCAGCAGGTCGGCGTACTTCGTGCCGCGGTGCTCGACGTGGATCCGGTTGCCCAGTGCGGTGTAGAGCGGCAGGAGCACCTCGTTCCCGTGCGCCTGCTCGGCCGCGATCAGCACCCGGACGATGCCCAGCTTGCGCTGCCAGTTCTCGTCGTGCTCGTCGCGCTCCTCGTTCAGGATGGCCAGGCTCATCACGTGCCAGGTCGTCTGCACGTCCCGCACCTGCTCGACCTCGAGCATCCAGCGAGACGTCATCCAGGCCCAGGGGCAGGCCGGATCGAACCAGAAATCAGCGGTGGCGGTCATGCTCCGATCGTACAAACTGCAACCAACTCGGTCACCGCCTGGCGTGGCGCGGTCACCGAGGGGCGGTGTCACGGCACCGTCGGGCCAATCGTTGGAAACGCTTTCGTATCCGTTGCTCAAGTCGGGGGGAAACCGTCGGCGAAGCTCGTCGGCAGGTGCATAGGATGCCGACATGCCTGGAACCAACCTGACGCGCAACGAAGCGCGGACCCGCGCCGGCCTGATCAGCGACGTGAGCTACTCGATCGAGCTCGATCTGACGACGGCCGCCGCCGGCGCCCCGACGTTCGCGTCGACGACCGTCCTCACCTTCGCCGCCGAGTCCGGCGCGAACACCTTCGCGGATCTGATCGCGGCGTCCGTGCGCGAGGTGACCCTGAACGGCCGGAGCCTCGACCCGGACAGCGTGTACGACGGCGCCCGGATCCAGCTGGACGACCTCGCCGAGCGCAACGAACTGCGCGTGGTCGCCGACTGCACCTACTCCCGTACCGGTGAAGGGCTGCACCGCTCGGTCGACCCGGCCGACAAGGAGACCTACCTCTACACGCAGTTCGAGGTGCCGGACGCGCGCCGGGTGTTCACCACGTTCGAGCAGCCCGACCTCAAGGCTCCCTTCACGTTCACCGTGTCCGCTCCGGCCCGCTGGGTCGTCATCTCGAACGCGCCGACGCCCGAGCCCACGCCGTACCAGGGTGACAACGGCGAGGAGTTCGCTCGCTGGGAGTTCGCGCCGACCGAGCGCATCTCGACGTACATCACTGCTGTGGTGGCCGGTCCGTACCACGTGGTCACCGATGTCTACGAGGGTCCGAACGGGTCGTACCCGTTGTCGCTGCTGTGCCGGCCGTCGCTGGCCGAGCACCTCGACACCGAGGACCTGTTCGAGGTGACCAAGCAGGGCTTCGAGCTGTTCGAGCGCGCCTTCGGTACGCCGTACCCGTTCCACAAGTACGACCAGGCGTTCGTGCCGGAGTACAACATGGGCGCGATGGAGAACGCCGGCTGCGTGACGCTGCGGGACGAGTACATCTTCCGCAGCCGTACTACGCACGCCGAGCTGGAGAGCCGCGCGAACACCGTGCTGCACGAGCTCGCGCACATGTGGTTCGGCGACCTGGTCACGATGACCTGGTGGGACGACCTGTGGCTGAACGAGTCGTTCGCCGAGTGGGCCAGCCATTGGGCCCAGGTGGTTGCCACCGAGAAGTACAACGGCGCCTGGACGACCTTCTGCAACGCGCGGAAGAACTGGGCGTACCGGCAGGACCAGCTGCCCTCGACGCACCCGATCGCCGCGGACATGGTCGACTTCCACGCCGTCGAGGTGAACTTCGACGGGATCACCTACGCCAAGGGTGCCTCCGCGCTGCGCCAGCTCGTCGCGTTCGTCGGCGAGGACACCTTCGTCGAGGCGCTGAAGGAGTACTTCGCCGACCACGCTTTCGGCAACACCGAACTGGCCGATCTGCTGAAGCCGCTGGAGAAGGCGTCCGGCCGCGACCTGGACGACTGGACCGAGCGCTGGCTGCGGACCGCCGGGGTGAACACGCTGCGCGCCGACTTCACCGTCGACGACTCGGGCGCCTTCAAGACGTTCGCGATCGACCAGACCGCCGCGGCGAACTTCCCCGTACTGCGGCCGCACCGGCTCGCGATCGGTCTGTACCGCAAGACCGACGCCGGCCTGGTTCGCACCGAGCGGTTCGAGGTCGACATCGACGGTCCGCGCACCGAGCTCGCCGAACTGGTCGGTGCGACTCAGCCCGACCTGGTGCTGCTGAACGACGACGACCTCACCTACGCCAAGATCCGGCTCGACGAGCGGTCGCGCGCGACCCTGGTCGACTCGATCGACCAGCTGTCCGACTCGCTGGCCCGCGCGCTCGCCTGGGGTGCCGCCTGGGACATGACCCGCGACGCCGAGATGCCGGCCAGCCAGTACGTCGGCATGGTGCTGCGCGGCATCCGGGCCGAGACCGACCTGACCGGCGTGCGTTCGCTGCTCGGCCAGGCGACCTCGGCGATCAACAGCTACTCGGCGCCGGAGCACCGGGCCGACCTGCGCGCGCAGTACGAGCAGACGCTGGCCGAACTGGTCGACGGGGCCGAGGCGGGGAGCGACCACCAGCTCGCGTTCGCGCGGGCCTACATCGCCGGCGTCTTCTCCGCCGCAGGCGCTGACCGGCTGGCCGGCTGGCTGGACGGCCGCGACCTGCCGACCGGGCTGGTGGTCGACACCGATCTGCGCTGGACACTGATCGTCGCGCTGGCCCGGCTGGGCCGGATCGACGCGGACGGCATCGACGACGAGCTGACCCGCGACACCACGATCACCGGGCAGGAGCGGGCCGCCCAGGCCCGCGCGGCACGGCCGAGCGCGGAGGCGAAGGCAGAGGCCTGGCGGATCGCGGTGGAGGCCGGAGACACCCCGAACGAGACCCAGTTCCGGACCATCCTGGGCTTCCAGCAGCCGGGTCAGGAGGAACTGCTGCGGCCGTACGTCGACAAGTACCTGACCGCCGCCAAGGACGTCTACACGCGACTCGGCTCGTCGATGGGCGAGAACGTCCTGGTCTACCTGTCGCCGCGCAACCTGCCGGAGGAGTCCACGCTGCAGGCCCTCACCGGCTGGCTGGACACCGAGGCCGAGTCGGTCGACGCTCCGACCCTCCGGTACGTCGGCGAGGCACGCGCCGACCTGATGCGCGCACTGGACGCCCAGCGCTGCGACGCTGCGGGGTAGTTCTTGGCTCGGAGCTCAGTACACCGGAGATAGTGTGCTGAGCTCCGATCTAGGAGACTATGCGGGTGGCTTCCCCTGATCCCGCCCTTGCTGGTGCTGCTGCTGTCGCTCTGACCGGACTGGCCGAGGCTTACCGCCCCCGGCCGATCACTCCGCTCCTCCCCTGGCGCTACCCGAACCGCCTGGTCAAGCCGTACGTCGTCACCGCCCGCGGCCGCGCCTGGGACGACCAGATGGTCGCGCTGGCCCGTACTGCGGCTTCCCGGCAGCTCGACTTCGACGACGCGATGGGCGGCATCGGCCTCGCTGTCGTCGTCCTGCACCTCGGCGACGACGGCGTCTACCTCGTCGTCCAGAGCTGGGCCAAGGACTTCCAGTCCCGCCTCAGCATCTTCTCCGGCTTCGACGTCGAAGACCTCCGCCCCGCCCCCATCGGCGCCGCACCCTGTGTGTGGGAACTAGAGGTCCTCAGCCACGAACGCGCCTCCTACGTCACCCACATCCTCAACGCCGAGGTCGACGTGGACGCCTGGCTGGAAGATGCCCTGGACACCCGCCCCACCCCACCCACCGACGGAATCCCGTCGGGCACCTGAACGCGCCCGCACCGCACCTGCTACGCCGGCCGCGGACTTTGACAGTTCATGGTTAACGATTAACTGTCAATTGGTCACCACTGTGATTCTTTGATGGGAAATCAGCACCGCTCGACGAGCAGAATCAGAAAGTGTTATCGCAAGTGCGTGGGGTGACATTCAAACGGTCGCTTGGACACCTATTGTGGCGGGTTGGTTCCGGGGCGCGATGCTTTGTCCAGAAGGAGATTCTCAACACCTGAGCAGGGCTCATTTCTTGCGGTTTCGGCATTAAGGTAGCGGCATCAGAATGCCCGACGGAACCCGGGGAGGGGCTTTGTCGTGACACACCTGGATCACCGGAAACCGCCCACCCGGGCCGCCAGGAGTAAGCACAGCGCCAGCAGTCCATCGAGCGACGCTGCCAGCCGCAAGACGACCGGCCGCTCGGCCGGCGACGGCACCGGCCGGCAGACGACGGACCGCTCGCTCGGCGACGGCACCGGCCGGCAGACGACGGACCGCTCGCTCGGCGACGGCACCGGCCGGAGGAAGACTAGCAACTCGCACAGTGCCGGCAGCCCGTCGAGCGACGGCACCAGGCGGCGCAAGGCGAGCCGGTCGCACAGTGCCATCGGTGCTGCTGTGGTCGGCGGTGCCGCGATGGTCGCCGCTTTTGCCTTCATCCTCACCAACGGCAACTCCCACACGACCGACGACAGCATCCGGACCGGCTCGCTGCCGCAGGCGACCTCGACGGTCGCGCAGCCGCGGACCAACTCGGCGCCGACGCTCGCCTCCGGCAAGGCGGACCGCAAGCCGCCGGTAGGCAAGACCACCACCAGCAAGACGACCGCGGGCAAGACCTCGGCCACTCCGAACACCGGCTCCGAGTCGCCGACCTTCCGCCGCGGCCAATGGATCGCCGTCGTCGACTCCGTCCAGGCAGACGCCGGGGTCGCGGCCGACCAACTGGCCAAGGGCCTCGCTGCGAAACTGATCGCGGCAGGCGTCCCCGCGAAGGCGCTGCTCGCCTCCGGCCAGTACCCGGGCCTAGCAAACAGCAGCTTCGAGCCGATCCGCGGCACCTGGATCGTCTACATCGGCCCGGTCAGCTCGGCCGACGCCGCCAACACACTCTGCGTCTCCCCGAAGACCCAGAAAGCAGTAGGCGCCATCCCAGCCTGCCCCACGTACGAACCAGCAACAGTCCACAACTGACCTCGTACGCCGCCCCGCCTCTCCGCGCGACCCCAGCACTGCGCTGCGCACCCTGACCCGCCGTACGCCGGCGCGCCTCACCGGCACGGCCAACTCGGCGTACGGAGGTGCTCAGCGGGCGGTCCAGCTCGAGGCGCTTTGGTTGCCGACGTCGGTGGTCCAGATCGGGTGGGGGGCTTGCCGGCCGTCGAGTGAAGCGACGTAGATGCGGGCCGAGGTGACGGGCCCGCGGCGGAAGGCGAGCTGGTCGCCGTGAGGGGACCAGGTCGGGTCCTGGTCGAGCGTGCTGCCGTCGGTGAACTGGCAGAGTTTGCCGCCGCCGATAGGGTTGCTGATCAGCGCTCGGTTGCAGGCCACGGGCGAGCCGTCCACGTTGGTCAGGAAGATCGCCCACGAGCCCTCGGCCAGGAAATGCCGGTACGCGATCACGCCCGGCAGCACCGGCGACCAGGCCGGGTCCGCGTCGGCGCCCGTCGTCACCTGGCGAGCTTTCTGCGTACCGTCGAGCGGCACCGTGAAGACGCCGGTGCCGACAGGAGAACCGGGCACGGGCCGGACCCGCTGCGCCTGGAAAGCAACCCGGTTGCCGTCCGGCGAGATAGCGGGATCGCTGACTCCGACACCTTGTCCCGATGCGGTGAAAAGCTGTTTCAGGACTTTGCCGTCCGTGTCGACCAAATAGAGCCCACTGGTCTTGCCCGCTAAACAGGCGACCACGAGCTGAGTCGGGACCTTGGTGTTCCACGCCGGGCGGGTGATGCCGTCCGCGCACTGCGCCGGCACTTTCGTGAACAGTGGACGCGCG
Organism: Kribbella voronezhensis; assembly: GCF_004365175.1. Taxonomy (NCBI): domain Bacteria; kingdom Bacillati; phylum Actinomycetota; class Actinomycetes; order Propionibacteriales; family Kribbellaceae; genus Kribbella; species Kribbella voronezhensis. The sequence goes on from NZ_SOCE01000001.1 coordinate 1,355,882, forward strand.
CCGCTGCCGTCCGCGCCCGACACCCACAAAGCCGGCTTGGCGGGCGGCGTCGACCGCGTGAAGATCATCGATTTACGATCCGGCGACAGCACCGGCCCGGAGTCGACCCCGGCCGCAGCATTGCCGGCGAACCTGCTGAGCTTGACCGACTTGCCCGGATTGCCGGCGTCGGCCAGGTAGAGGCTCTGACCGTCGCCATTCTGAAGCGGGATGACGAGCTCCGACTCGCTGACCGGAATCCCTGCGAGCGGGAGAGCCTTCAAGGTCGGCGCCGTGACGGACGGCGTGACGGAGGTCGGCGCCGAGGTGACTACCGAGGTGGGTGTCGTGGCGGGCGGGTTCTGGGTCGCTTGGTTGTTGGAGTCGCCCGAGGTCAGCTGGATCGCCACGAACACACCGACGGCGAGCAACGCCACTCCCCCGGCAGCGATGGCGATCCGGCGCCGGGTCTCGCTCGAAATCGGTGTCCTGGTCGGTTTCGGCAGCACGCGGGACGCCGTACCGGTGCCTGCTGCACCGCCAGCCGCCTGTGACCCGCCTGCACCGACCGCCGGCAGCGATGCGGTGGCTCCGACAGCGGACAAGGGCGCGGTCGCCTCAGTGTCCGTGTATTGCACGGCGCCCAAGGCGATGTCGTGCTTCGGGTGGGTGTCCAGTGCCGTGGGAGTGGAGAAGCGCGACTGCAGCAAGTGGCTGACCAGGGGGATCCGCGAACTGCCACCGACGAGCACGATCGCGGTCAGCTGGTCGCTCGTCGTACCGGCGGCGCGTAGGGCCCGGCCGGTCGCCTCGACGGTCTGCTCGAGTGCGGGCGCTATCAGGGTCTCCAGCTCGGCGCGGGTCAGCCGGACCGACGTACTACGGCCTGGCAGGGTCACCGGGATCATCGTGTCCACGTCGACCGACAGGGCTTCCTTCGCCTCCACACAATCGCGGCGAAGCCTGGTCAGTGCGGTTCGTCCTTCCGGAGTGTCCAGGTCCAACTGCTCCATCGCCGGGCCGAGCGCGCCCACGACGTGCTGGAAAACGGCCTCGTCGAAGTCGACGCCGCCCAACTGCTCGATGCCCTCAGGATTGCCGAGGATGGTGAACCCGTTGCCGGTCTTCTCCAGCACGCAGACATCGAAGGTGCCGCCGCCGAGGTCGTAGACGGCCACCCGGTCGCCCGGCTGCAGGCGCGCCTGCGCGGCGTACTGGATCGCGGCCGCTTGTGGCTCGGGGCAGGTGACGGTCGGGCCGACGTCGGCCAGGGAGATCACCTGGTCGACCAGTTCTCGTTTGTACGCGCCCCAGTTGGCCGGGTAGGTCAGGACGATCTCGTCCGGTGGTGCGCCGCGGCGCTCGGTGGCGGTCGCGACCACCGAGGAGAGCAGGCGAGCGGACAGCGCCTGCGCCGAGAACGGCGTACCGGCGACCATCAGCGGGATCGGGTCGCCGATCCGGCGCTTGAACTCGCGGACGACCCGGGACGGATCGGTGGCACCACGGCGCTCAGCCGCCTCGCCGACCAGGAACTGGCCGTCCTCCTGCAGGTAGAGCACGGACGGGATCTGCAACGCCCGGTTGCCGAGGCCGAGCATGCTCGGTGGACCGCCGTTGCGCATCGCCGCGGCAGTGAAAGTCGTCCCCAGATCTACGCCCAGCCGATATCCCATTCCCCCACCTCGGATAAGCACCCCCGGGTCCGAATGGATCAGCCGACGGTGCACTCATCGTAGGGCAACGGCCTTAAAGTGGTCTTGGATCCACCGGGGGAAATCGCAGGGGGTTGTGATGCCGAAATTGTCGATCGCCGAGATCTACGATGCCGCGTTGTCCGCGGGATTCACGCCGCAGCAGGCAACCACCTGGACCGCCATCGCGATGGCCGAGTCGGGCGGCCGGACCGGCGCGCTCAACGACAAGGGCGAGCACTCGATGGGGCTCTGGCAGATCAACGTCGCGTCCGACGGCGGCCGCGCCAGCCGGTACGGCGACCTGAACGACCCGCGGGCGAACGCGAGGGCGGCGTACGCGATCTCGCACCACGGCACGGACATGCGGCCGTGGACCACGACGCACGACTCGCACAAGGGCACGGCGGCCGACTACCGCACCTACCTGGACGAGGTGGAAGCCGTCACCGGCGTGCAGGGCGACGACCGAGGAGTCGGCGGGTACAGCTCTCACCTGCCGCCGCCACTGCCCTCCACCAACGGGACAGCGCATCCCGCCATGCTGCAGCCCACGTCGTACGACCAGATCGACGCCGGACACACTGTCGTCGGGATGCAGTCGGACACCGACCACGACGGCCTGACGGACGCGTTCGAGCAGGCGGCCGGTACCGGTGTGAAGGTGGCCGACACCGATCACGACGGCCTCACCGACGGGTACGAGGTGGCCGTCAGCCACTCGAGCCCGCTGCTGGCCGACGGTGACTCCGACGGCCTGTCCGACAGTACGGAGGCGTCGCTGGGCAGCAATCCGCTGAAGTGGGACAGCGACAACGACGGGCTGTCGGACAGGGTCGAGCTCCAGTACGGCTCGGACCCGCAGCACGCGGACGCCGGTGACGGCGTGATCCCCGGCCCACCCCAACCCGCAGTACCGCAGCCCGCCGGGCAACAGCTCGCCGGGCAACAACTCGTCGGGCAACAACTCGTCGGGCAGCAAGCGGTGATGCAGCAGACAGGCGGCCAACTGCAGAGCATGCAGGCCGCCGGTACGCCGGGGCTCGGCGCCGGCTCCACCAAGGTGGAGCGGTTCGTCGACGTCGCCCTGGCACAGGAGGGCGACAAGTACGTCTTCGGCGTCCGGGCGAAACTGGACGATCCGAATCCGGACAAGTTCGACTGTTCCGAGCTGACCAAGTGGGCCGCGCACCAGGCCGGGGTGGAGATCCCGGACGGCGCGATGTACCAGTACCTCGATCTCAAGCAGAAGGACTCGCTGATCTCGGTCGACCAGGCCATGCACACCAAGGGCGCGCTGCTGTTCTACTTCTCGGACGAGCCGACGCCCGGCGGCGGCCGGCCGTCGAGGGCGCACGTCGCCATCAGCCTCGGCGACGGACGCACGATCGAGGCCAAGGGCACGAAGTACGGCGTGGGTGAGTTCACCGCGCACAACCGGTTCAACTACGCGGGCGTGATCCCGGGTCTCGATTCGTCGATGGCACCGGCCGGCCACGCGGCCGAATCCTTCCAGCCGGTCAGCGCTACTCCCGTCAGCCACTACGACCAGATCGACCTCGGTACGTCGATCGTCGCGCCACCGGATACAGATCACGATGGCCTCACCGATGCGTTCGAGAAGCTGGCGGGCACGAGCCCGACCTCGGCCGACACCGACAAGGACGGGCTGCCGGACGCGTTCGAGGCGATCAAGTCGCACACCGATCCGTTGACCGCGGACACCGATCACGACGGGGTGTCGGACCCGTTCGAGCTCTCCGCCGGTACCGACCCGGGCAAGATCCCCGGCGTCGCCGGAGTCGGCGGGCAGGGTCAGTTCGCCGAGGTGATCCGCGGCGGCGTGGTGGACAGCGACCACGACGGCCTGACCGACACGTACGAGACCAGGGCCGGGCTGAACCCGCACAGCATGGACACCGATGGCGACGGGCTGTCCGACAGCACCGAGCTGTCGCTGGGGACGAACCCGGCCGCGCTGGACTCCGATCACGACGGGATCAGCGATTCGCTCGAGGTTCAGTTCGGCGCCGATCCGGTCAACACCGGACTGGGCGGCGACCTGGGGGCCGGCACCGGCACGGGGGCGCTGACCGGAGTGGGCGACGGCCTGGATCACGAGCTGGGCGGAATCCATGGGCCGGAAGGTCTGGGCGGGACACCCGACAGTGCTCCACACTGAGACTTGGTGTCTTTCACCAGGCCGGGGGGCTTGCCGTGGGTTCTGTGGTGTTCAGGGAGAAGGTCCGACGACCGGAGCCGTCGGGTCTTTCGCGTGACCGGCTGGAACGGCCGTTGCTCGACGAAGCGGGGCCGAGTGTCGGACTGCTGCTGGCACCGGCCGGCTCGGGCAAGACGACCTTGCTCGCGCAGGTCGCCGCGACGCCGCTGCGTCCGACCGCTTGGTACCGGGCTCGGCCGGAGGATCGCACCGAGGACGCGCTCGTCCGGCACGTGACCGAGGCGCTGTCCGTGGTGTTGCCGGCGGCGCTGTCCACCTCGACGACTGTCGACGACCTGATCCTCGCCACCGAGAGCGGGGTTCCGGCGCCGGTGCAGTTGATCGTGGACGACGTGCACGAGCTGGCCGGGAGTCCGGCGGAGGCCGCGTTGGAGCGGTTCCTGGAGTTCAGGCCGCGGCACTTGCGGTTGCTGCTCGGCTCGCGTCGGCCGCTGGCGCTGAACACACCACGGCTGATCGTGTCGGGAGACCTGCTGGAGCTGGACAGCGACGACCTGCGCTTCCGGTCGTGGGAGGTCGAGGAGCTGTTCCGTTCGGTGTATCGGCAACCGCTCTCGCCTGAGGCTGCTGCCGCGCTGACCCGGCGTACGGGTGGATGGGCTGCGGGCTTGCAGCTGTTCCACTTGGCCACGATGGGGAAGTCCAGTACTGAACGCATCCGGGCCGCGACCGAGCTCGGTGGTCGGTCGCGGCTGGTGCGGGCGTACCTGACTCGCAATGTGCTGGCAGAGCTCGCTCCGGAGCGAAGGAACTTCTTGTTGGTGACCAGTGCGCTCGGCAGGCTTACCGGGCCGCTCTGCGATGAGTTGCTCGAGCAGAGCGGGAGTGCTGCGGTGCTGGAAGAGCTGGAGGCGCTGCAGTTCTTCACGACGTCCACCGACGACGGGGCGACGTACAGGTATCACCAGGTGCTGCAGACGCATCTGGAAGGCCTGCTGATCGACGAGTTGGGGGCAGCGGCGTCCCGGGAGATCCACGCCCGCAGTGCGACTCTGCTGGAGAAGGCCGACCATCCACGTGAGGCGATGCGGGCTTACGCGCTGGCTGACGACTGGGCGTCGGTAGCACGGCTGTTGCAACAGGGGAACTCGGTCGCCCACGACTGGGTCACGCGGTCGGGGCTACCGGACGACGACCCGTGGCTCGCGTTGGCGCGGGCACGACGGCTGTTCCGCTCCGGGTCGGTAGGCGCCGCCGTGACTGCCTATCGCGATGCCGAGGCACTGCTGGACGACCCTGAGTTCCAGGCGCGCTGTGCGAACGAACGCGCCCAGGCCGAGGTGTGGCTGCCACAGCCGCCGGCGTTCCCTGTACGGCGTACCGGGCAAGCGATCCGCCAAGCGCTCAGGCGGTTGCCGGGGCTCGGGCCCGGTGTGGATGCCAAGGCAGGCGTCGACCCGCTCTCGGCCGGGACGATCGCCTTGCTGGGTGGGCACTTCGACGCGGCCCGGGAGATCTTGATGCCGATCGCGGCGGACCCGGCCGTTCACAATGCCGGGCGGCTGTGGGCGGCGATCGCGGTGGTGGTGGCCGATCTCGCGCTCGGGAACTGGTCCCATGCCGAAGTACCGCTGGAGGAGGTCGCGCTCTCTGCCGAGCTCGACGAACTCCCCTGGCTGGCCCGGGTGGCGCGGGGCTTGCAAGCGACCGTATTGCTGGCGACTCGTCCCGATGACTGGCGGCCCGGCGGCTGCGCGTCGATGGTGGACGACTGTACCCGTGACGGCGACCGGTGGGGATCGTTGCTGATGGCAATCTTCGTCGGGTCGGCGCAGGTGAAGGCGGGTGACGACCAGGCCGCGATCGACTGGCTCCGGCGGGCGGCGACCGAGGCGGCCGGACTCGAGGCGCGGGTGCCACAGGCCTGGGCGCTCGCACTCGGCGCGATCGCGATGGCCAGGTTGCGACATCCGGGGACGGCTGTGCAGCTGACCGAGGCCGAGAGCCTGATCCGCTCAGCCGCCGTACCCGGTGCCCATCGACTCATCGACCATGCCCGCCAGCTGGCCGAGAGCGAACCGGTCACCAGCACCGCGGTACGGGGGTCTGCGCGGTTGTACACGCTGGGCGGCTTCCGCCTGGAGCTTGACGGACAGGCGGTGGACTGGCCACCGTTGCGCCCGCGGGCGCGAGCCTTGTTGTTGCTGTTGGCAATCAACGCGGGCAAGGATCTGCACCGGGAACGGCTGATCGACGCGCTCTGGCCGGACGCGCCCGCCGAGGCGGGGACGCATCGCTTGCAGGTGGCGGCTTCCAACGTGCGGCAGTGCCTGGCCGGTGTCGGACTGGGTGACCAGGCCGTGCAGCGCAACGGCGACGCCTACCGGCTGGTGCTTCCTGATACCTGGATCGACCTGGCCGAGTTCGAGGGACAGCTAGGACGAGCCAGGCGCTCCGGAAAGCTGGCGGACTGGTCCGGCGTACTCGATCTCTACGTGGGTGAGCTGCTGCCCGAGGTGGGCGCTGCCGAGTGGGTGCTGGCCGAGCGGGAACGCTACCGCCTGGCCGCAGCCGACGCCGCAGTACAAGTGGCCGGTCTGGCTCAGGACGCCCAAGCCCTGCGTGCCGCACACCGCGCTGTCGAGCTGGACTCGCTGCGAGACTCCTCCTGGCTTTTGCTGGCCGACCTGCAAGCAGAGCAAGGCGACCCGACCGCTGCGGCAGCGACCCGCCGCGAGCACGCCAGGATCTGTGCAGAGCTGGCAGCTCCCCTCAGTCCGCGGGGACGATCTGCACGCGATGGATGACGTGCGCCGGCTTGAGCGCCGCCACCACGTCCTTCAAGCGCTGCTCGTCGATCTCCTGCCCTGCCACCGGAAACACCTGTACTACGACGGCAGGCAGCGGCTCGCCCGGCAACGGATCAGTCGGGTCCACCGACCAGCTGGCGCCACCTGACTCGACCACCTCCGTCCGCACGCCCAGTACGGCGCTGATCGCCAGCTCGATGCCCAGACGTGTCCCCTGGCGACCGTGCAGGTCACTGGTCGAGCGCAGCAGCTCGCGCTGGCGCGCTGGGTCGTCACCGCGGTCGACTGCCAGTCCGATCCAATGCGCCAACCAGGGCAGCATGTCCTCGGGCGCAGTACCGAGGTCCAGGTACGCCGGCAGGTTGTCGAGCGCACCGATCACCGGCGCCAGTACGTCGTCGAAGCTCGCACAGAGCTGCTGCGTGAACAGGTCGGTCCGGTAGATCGACGGCAGCGTCTCGCCGAGCGGATGCGGACTCGGCAGGTCCCCCAGTGCGCCGCGCATCAGCGCACCCGCACTTGGTGTTCGTACGAGAAGACGAGAGCAGTAGCCGGTAGGTCGAGCCGCTGCACGGGTGCCGACCGTCGCCCGGTCACCGGGTCAGCAGGGAAGAGCGCGACGCTGATCTCCTGAGCCATGTCGACGCCGGGGATCCGGGCGAGCGCAGCGTGCACCTCGTGCGACTGCACCGACCGTCCGAACGGCCACCCGGTCCCATCAGGCCCACCCGTCAACGGATGCAGCAGGTCGTACAGAGCCTTGAGGACGCCCTCCTTCACTTCCTCCGGATCGAAGCGGGACCGCGCGCTCACGTCGACCACTGCCGTCAGCCCGACGTACTCCGGCGGCGCGACCAGCAGCCGCGTCCCGACCAGGCGCCGCTCGTCCAGCGTCTGGGTGATCCGCTCGAGCATGTCCTCCGGCGGGATCAGGTCGTCCCGCCGGATCCGCCCGACGGCGTCGCCGGACACATGCGGTACGACGAGGACGCGGATCCCGCCGGCATCGGCAGCCTCCGTCGCCGGTACGCATTGCACGCGGGCGGCGTCCGAGGCGACCTCGCGCGCGAGCTCCTCGAAGTCCTCCATGGTGACGGCGCGTCCGCGTGACCTGAGCAGCATCGGTCCGCGGACCTTGGCCTCGTCCAGCGTCTCCGCATCCGCTCCCCCGATCGCGGCCGCCCGGTTCTCGACCCGAGCGACGTACGGGACGCTGGACTTGAGCACCCGGACCTGCCCCCGCGCGACGTTGCCCCGCCGCCCACCACCGGTCCGGTACGCCGAGATGGCGACGCTGCTGCCCGAGGGCGGCGTCTTCCCGTAGTACTGAAGTCCCCCGTCGGCCGTCCGTACCGCGGGCCCGAACTGGATGCCACCGGCGAACGCGTCCAGCCGGAAGTGCCGATCGGTCTCGGTGGAGTCGGCGAACGTCGGCACCGGCTCCCACGTCTCGACTCCCTCGTCGTCGGTGATCTCGACGGTGCACGGCTCGTTGGAGAGCACGACCGGGTGCCGCTTCAGCGCGAACCGCTGCCCGGGCGTCCCGTCGGAGCGGCCGAGCACCTCGTGCCGGACCACCTCCGCATGCATCATCGGGACCGTGCCGCCGATGGTGAACGCCGAGGCGGACAGGATCCGCGGCGAGGCCGTGTACGTCGGTCGCCCGTCGTCCACCCTCAGCAGGCGGCACCGGATCCAGCCGGCCCGCTGCCGGGCGATGATCGAGGTCTCGTGCTGCGGCGGAACGTGGATCACGACGTCACCGGGCTTGTTCAGGCCACCGGTGTCGTCCTTGTCGAGATCGCATTCGCTCCAGCCGGAGCCGGTCCACGCCTCCCAGACCAGCGGCGGGTGCCGCGGATCCACGCCGACGCCGGACACGCTGCAGCTCAGCCGGATCGTCACCGCACAAGACGGCACCGCCTCGCTGAGACCGATCAGGAGCGCGTCGCCGGGGACGGGTTCCTCAGAGAAACAAGGGAATCCGTTCTTGCCGGACAACGCGGTGGTCAGGTCGGCCGGCGTACCGTCCGCCGGGGCCGCACCCGCTCGCGAGAACGAGCAGGGGATGATTTCCAGGTCCTGGGTGGTGGTGAAGACGATCGGCTCGTGGATGTCCGTCCGCGGCGTCGCGACCTCGGTCCCGGCCCTCACCAGCACGCGTTGGGGCTGGGGCGAGGAGAGCCAGAACGTCACCCCGCCTCGGGCGGCCGCCGGGGGCCGCAACTCGACCCCGATCAGCTCGAGGAACTTCACGTAGTTCAGGTCCGGCACGCGGTTCAGCCGGTAGATCAGCTGGTCGACCATCTGCGCGAAGGCCTCGATCAGCGTCACCCCGGGATCCGACACGTTGTGGTCGCTCCAGTCGGGGCAACGCCGCTGGACCAGTCGCTTCGCTTCGTCCACCAGCCCCTGGAAGGTCCGGTCGTCCAGATTCGGCGCGGGCAGCATCTCAGACCCCCAGCTCGGCCGGCACCGTCGTACCGGCGATCTCTTCGTCCGGAATCGTGTAGAAGGGGAAGACCAGGTTGCGCGGGTCGTTCGTGCCGAGGATGACGTAGCCGATGTCGACCAGCACACGGCCGTGGTCGATCCGGTCGTAGCCGACGCCGACGTCCTCGACCGAGATGCGCGGCTCCCAGCGTTCCAGGGCCTCGCGGACGTCGTACGCGATCTGTCCCGCGGTCGCCGCGTTCGCCGGGCCGAAGACGTGATCGTGGATCCGACAGCCGAACTCGGGCCGCATCGGCCGCTCACCCCGGGCGGTGCCGAGGATCAGCCGGATCGCCTGCTCGATCTCGCGTTCCCGGGCGACCAGGGCGATCCCGCCGGTGGCGTCCGTGCTGACCGGGAAGGCCCAGCCGGCGCCGATGAAGTCCGTACTCATCTCAGCCTCCGATCATGACGGTCGGCGCACCCAGCACGATCGGCGCACCACAAGCGGCCATATCACCCATCCGCGCGGCCGGCATGCCACCGATCAGCACGGTCGGGCAACCGGGCGGTGCGATCACACTCGGCGGGTGCACGGCCGGTGGTGGGAAGGAGCAGATGTGCGGCGTCCCCACCGTCGCCGCCGGCATCCCGGCGATCAGCACGGTCGGTACGCCGGGCGGGCCGATCACCCCGGGATGTCCGGTCGGGTCGCCGACCCGGGCTGCTGCTGGCATGAGACTGTCTCCTCAGTTGATCTTGACCAGGGCGGCCGAGACCGAGCACAGCGCGCCGCCCTTGACCTCGGTGTTGGCGCTGCCCTCGACGGTCGTGTTGGCGCCCTTGAGCTGCAGGTTGCCGGTGGCGGTGACCGAGACCTCGCCACCCTTGAGTTCGAGTTTCGCGGCGGCCGCGTCGATCACGATGCCTTTGCTGCCTTCGATCTTGACCGTGCCGTCGGCGTGCACCGTGATCGTCGTACTGGTCGAGTCGACCGTCACGCTGAGCTTGCCGTCACCGGTGGCCAGCGTGATGCCTTCGTGCTGGCCGTCCTGGTCGAGCAGGTCGATGCGATGGCCCTTCCTGGACACGATCGAGCGCCGGTTGACCGCACCCGAGCCGGAGTCGATCGGATCGATGCCCTGGGCATCCGGTTTGTCGACACCGTTGTAGAGACCGCCGAGAACGTAGGGCCTGCGTAGGTCGCCCTGCTCGAAGACGACCAGTACTTCGTCGCCGACCTCGGGGATGATCAACGTGCCGCGGTCCTTGCCCGCACCCGCGTGGACCGTCCGGGCCCACGCGCTCACGTAGTCGTCCGACAGCCACGGCAGCATCACCTTCACGCGGCCGAGCTTCTCGGGGTCGTTGTTGTCGCTGACCTGACCGATGACGACACCGGTCGGCGCCCGCTGAGTCCCGGTCGAGCCGGTCAGACCGAGCAGACTCCGGTCGTGGGCACCGGTGACCGCGAACGACGTCGTGTAGCCCGTGGTCGGGTCGATCCGGTGCCTGGTCGTGGTCACGGTGTACTTGCCGTCGAAAGGCGCACCGAGATTGTCGACGGTGATCGCCACGCCCGCTTTGAGGGCTGGGTTGCCTTGGGCAACACCGGTGAACTCGGCGAACGAACCCGCGAGCTCCTCAGCTATCGCGGCGGCGGCAGCATCCACCTCGGCCTGGGTCCGATGCGGTACGTCGGTCGCGACGTACACCTTGTCGCCGAAGGCATGCGCGAACTCGGCCGGACTCGCCTGCGGCAACTCGGCACCGGTGGTCTTGGCCGGCCGCCTGGTCGTGAGCGCCTGCTTGGTCGAGGTGTCCCACCCGCGGACCTCGACCTCCTTGACCTGTCCGGCCGAGGTGAGCACGGCACGGAACCTGAGCAGATCCGTGCCGAGCTTGAGCACCAGCGGGTTCTGTTCGTTGCTCGGGGCACCGGCTGCCGTCGTCGGCGGCCCGAAGTTGAACTTGCCGTCGCGGACCGAGACCTCGTACCCCGAGTCCGCGGCCAGCGCGTCCAGCAACTCCCAATCGCTCGTGCCCGCCTGCGACACGTGCTCGAACACGGTCGTCGTCGACTTGATCGTGCCGTTGGTGAAGCCGGCCCGCTGGGACACCTTCTGCGCGATGTCCGACGCCGTCATCTGCAGGTAGCTCCCGGTCCCGCGACCCCGGAACAGCCGATGAGCGGGGTCGTACCCCCTGAGCACCGTGAACGACCCGCCGGTGTCGAACTCGGCCTCCAACGCGGTGATCTCGCCGGCCATCAGCAGAGCGGGGGTCTGGCTGGTACTGGCCAGCACCGAGATCCGTACCGTCGAACCGATCTTCGCGCCGGTCTTCGCGAGCACGGTGTGGTCCCCGTCGCGGAACCTGATCTCGAACAGATCCGGCAACCGCTGACTGTCGTCCACGTAGATCGTGCTCAACAGGTTGACCACGTCGTCGGGCAGCGCAGTACCGTTGATCTCGATCAGGCAGCTGTTGACGATCGACATCAGACCAGCTCCTCGGCACCGGGGAACACGACCACCGAGCCACTCGGCAGCCGCATCGGATCGTCGATCCCGTTGTACCGCGCGATCGTGCGCCACATGCCGGGATCGCCGTACTCCGCGTAGGCGAGTGAGGCGAGCGTGTCACCGTCGATCATCCGGTGCGACCGGCGGACGGACTGGCCACCGGAGGTCGGGTTCTGCCGCCACGGCTCGTTCGGCATCTCCTCCATCGCGACACTGCAGACCGCGCGGATCGGGACGCCTTCGGAGCTGAACAGCGTGTACTTCACGTTCACCGACGTGACGAAGGCCGGGAAACTCGCGATCTTGCCCCACTGCAACATGACCAGCGGCGGCGTCGGCTTGTCCTTGCCCCTGCTCTCCTCGGTCGGAACGCAACAGCTGAACAGCTTCTCGACCGCGGTGACGACGCTGTTGTCCTGGTTGCCGGAGGCATCGAAGAACATCTCGACGGTGAGCTTGCACGGCTCGGCGCCGTTGAACTCCACCGAGCCGGCCGACTTCGCCTTCTTCGCGGGCTTGCGCTCCCACTTGGCCGACTTCTGGATCGTCACCTCTTTGGGGTTGAACTGGAACGGGATCTCGCCGCGATCCGTGCCACCGGCCTTGGTCGAGTCGAACAGCTTCAGCTTCGCCTTCTGCAGCGACTTCTTGTCCTCGGCCGGTGCCGAACTCCCGGCCCCACCGGACGCCTTGAGCGCGATCGGCTTGGTCATCAGGCCACCCGCTCGGCCTTGAACCCGTGATGGGCGATCTCCAGCGTCTCCATCGCCACCTTCGGCGAATCAAGGTTCAGCCCCGGGCCGTTCCACTTCACCGGGATCACGCCGTCCAGCTTCCACGTCGCGACCGGCTTGAGAGCCGCCGTCATCGCGGTGATGCTGCCGGTCGACGGCTTCACCCCGGACGTCATGCTGGCCAGCCAGGCCATCACCTCGGTGGTGTCCTGACACAGCGGCCGGGTCAACTTGATGTTCGTGTACTTGATCCGGGTCGGCAGTTGCCAGATGAACCCGTTCTGGCCGCCCTCCTCGCGCTGCTCCAGCACGATCTCCAGGCCGAGTCCTTCACAGCTGTTGAACGCACCCAGCCGCTTGTCGTCGATGGTCACGCCGAAGCAGACGGTCACCGCCGGTTCCGGATACTGCGGATTCATCCCGCCACCCCCACTGCACTCGGTCCTACCATCTGTCAGTCACCCGCCCGGCCCGCTCGCGATCCAGCCAGAGCTCAGCCTTCAACTTCGCGGTCAACGGTTCGTACAACCGCTTCGCCAACTCCTCCACCTCGGCCGCACTCACCCCCTTGGCCGGCGCCTGCGGCTGTGCCTGTGCCTGTGCTGCCGGCGCTGTCTGTACTACGGGCTGCGCGGCGGGCGTCTCTGCTATCGGGGCGTCATCCCGCTGTACTGCGAACTGCTCTGTCGGCTGCTCCTGCGTCGACGCAGCTCCGCTGAACATCTGCTGCAAGGACACCGACCGCACGGTCTCGGCCCGCTGCACCGCCGGCTCCTCGTGAAAGCTGTCCTCCGCCGACCACGCCAACACCCGCCCCTCGGGTTGCCCAACAGGCGCTTGTACTTCGGTGGGCTTGGTCGGCTGTGCCGGAGTCGTTCGACCACTACTCGGCGCACGAAGACCGGGATGATCAAACACCACCCGCTGCACAGCCGGCGGCACACTGGCCGCATTAGTCGGCTGTTGCACCTCCGGCACAGTCAACGGCTCCGCACTCGACAACGGCACCACACTGCCCGTCCCTGCGCCCTCCCGAGGCGGCCACAACAACTCAGCCACCGGCGCGACTCGCTGCGCCAGGGCCTGGGCCTCGACCGCCCGCTGAGCTACTGGACCAAGCTCAGCCGTCCGATTCGCAATCAGCCCAACCTGACCCTCAGCGCCCGCAACAGCTGCTCGCTGCACCACCATCGGCACAACTCCACCCTGCCGTTCCCCAGCGACCTGCTGCCCGCTCCACCCCAAGCCCCCTGCACCAACCGCGCCCCCGCCACCCTCCCCTTCGCGCTGCACCACCGCGCTTAGCCCCACGTCCCGCTGCACCGGCACGCCCGTCCCCGCGACGCGCTGCACCGGCACGCCCGTCCCCGCGACGCGCTGCACCGGCACACTCGTCACCGCCTCGCGCTGCACCGGCACACCGACCCCGCCGTCACGCTGCACCGGGCTCAGTCCCACCTCGCGTTGCCCCGCCACGCCCGGCCCGACGTTGCGCTGTACGACCGCGCTCACTCCCGCGTCGCGCTGCACCACCGCACCCATCCCCACGTCGCGCGGCACCACCGAACTCGTCCCCGCGTCGCCCTGCGCCACCGCGCTCATCCCCGCGTCGCGCTGCACCGGCACACTGGCCCCGGTGCGCTGCACCACCGCGCTCACCCCCACCTCGCGGTGCACCACCGCGCCCATCCCCGCGTCGCGCTGCACCACCGCGCCCGTCCCCGAGTCGCGCGGCACCACCGAACTCAGTCCCACCTCGCGTTGCATCGGCGCGGTCGGGCCGACCGCGCGCTGCACCGGCACCGGCGCGTGCGGCTCCGTCTGGCTGCTCACCCGACCGTGCTGCATCGAGGCATCCGGCGTCGCGGTGCGGTGCACCACCGGAGTGGCTGCTGGACGAGACTCGAGTGACCGCTGCACGACATCCCGCTCGGACTCAACCTGCGGACCACCCAGCGCCGACACGAAAGGCGACTGACCAACCGCTTCCGCCGAACCGATCAACGGCACCTGCTCTTCGCCCCACCCCGCAACCGGCGTACTGATCTCCCCGGCATACACGTCAGGCGCCGACCCGCTGGCCTCGACCACATGGCCGGAAGATCCGTGATCGCGAACCTGCGGCGACTCAACCGCGCGAGCGACTACCGGCAACTCCACCGATGCCGACAAACCCGAGGGCACAGCGACCACGGGCTCCGAAGAGCTCGCGGATGCATCAACCACCGACGCCGACGAGTTCGGGGGCCCGGCGACCGCCGGTTCCGAGGAGCCTGCGGGTGCGGCAACTACCGGCTCCGACGAGCTCGCGGATCCAGCTACCACCGGCTCCGACGAGCTCGCGGATCCAGCTACCACCGGCTCCGACGAGCTCGCGGATCGAGCTACCACCGGCTCCGAGGAGCTCGATGATCGAGCTACCGCCAACGCCGACAAGTTCGTAGGTCCGGCGACGGCCGGGGTGGGGTGAGGTTCGATCGCCGGGAGTTGACCCGCCGTGGTTACAGCCGACGGCAACGGAAAGGTGCGGACGGAAACCTCCGGCGCTCGCTGGACGCCGACCGACGCGGTGTCCCCCTCAACCGCGCGCTGGACAGCAGCAGGAGCACCGCTGGTCGCAGTACCGAAGCTTGCTGTGCCAGGCGGCAACGCGAACTCCCGGTGCGAGCCGACCGGCGCGGCCTGGGCGTAGTTGCTGACCTCGCCGGCCGGCGCGTCCGCCGTCAATGCATGGCCGAGCGGCGCCAGAAACCGCGGATCCTGGTGCGTCGACAACGACTCGCGAAACGCAAGCGGCGACGCGATCGACCCCAGCTCCGCCGTCGACCGCTGCAACGGCGGCAGCTCCCGCCACCCGCCCCGCGACCCGCGATCAACCACCTCACCGACGACATCGCCGCCCGACGACCGACCGGGGACATCAGCACCCGACGCCCCACCGGCGGCATCGGCACCCGGTTCGGCACCACCGCGGCCGGCCTTCACCACACCGTTGCCATCAGCAACAGATGATGCGGAAGCAGCGTGACGGAAGGGCCAGCGCATCGGTTCACCTTCCGGAGTTGGCGCGGGTGTTCAGTGCGGCGATCTCGTCGACGAAGCGGCGGCGTTCGGGGTGTTCCAGGTCGAGGATCTCCTCGCGGGACCAGTGGAAGTGGTAGGCGACGTACGCGACCTCGGTGTAGAGCTGTTCGGGCGCGTACGTCACGATTCCCCCAGGCGACCACCGGCCAGGTCGACGGCGAACGCATGCCCGCACTCCGGGCAGTTCACCCCGGCGCGGGTGTGCCCTTCCTGGTTCACCCGGCGATACAGGTCCTGCAGGAACGCCAGATCCGCGGCGAACAGGTCCTCGATCACGCCGGCATGAATGTCGGTGTGACTACCGAGCCGGGTCACGACGCGACCGAGCAGGACCACCGTCAGGTACGCCGGGTTCTCGCGCACCCGATCGTCTCGCAGCGGCACCAGTTCGTCGCGAGCCGTTGCCAGCCGCATCACCCCGTCGCGATGCACCACGCCCGCCGAGTCGACGTACCCGCGCGGCAGCACGAACGGGAACTCGGTCCGCAACTCCGGACCCGCGACACCGCTCGACGCCGGCGCGCCGGCCCCCGCAGTACCGGTGCCATCGGCAACCATCCCGGCGGCGGGCGCGCTGAACTGGTCGAGGGTGGCGGACGTGGTGCGGCGCATCACTCCACCTCGAGCCGCTCGCAGGTGACGACCAGTTTCTCGGTCATCACCGAGGTGTCACCGGCCTTCATCGTGCCGATCTCGAGACTCTTCGGCCACGCGTTGGTGAGCTTGTACCGCTTCAGTGGCGCGCCTTCGTAGTCGTACACGATGATCGCGCCGCCCTTGCGGACCGCGCCCATCTTGCCGAACTGCGAGTCCTTGATCCACTTGTCGAAACTCGTGTCCGACGACAGGCCGCGGGTCAGGGTGATCTCCGGCGCCTTCCAGCGGCCGGGCAGCTTCTTGATCACATACTTGCCGTCGGCACCGTTCTCCTTGAGCTCGATCACGTCCTGTTCCATCTTCAGGCCGCTGATCTCGGTGATGCTCTTGATCTGGATGCCGTCGAACTCCAGTCCGAAGGAGTGACCGACACCGGAGTCCATGTCCGGAAGAGCCATGATGTCTTACCTTTCCCGCTCGACTCGTTGGATGGTGGTGGTCACTCGCTGACCAGGCTGGTGCCGCCGGAGAACTGGGACAGCCGGAAGATGACGAACTCGGCCGGCTTCACCGGCGCGACCCCGATCTCGCAGACCACCTGGCCGGCGTCGATCCCCTCGGCCGGGTTCGTCTCCGCGTCGCACTTGACGAAGAACGCGTCGTCCGGCGTCTGACCGAACAAGGCGCCGTTGCGCCACTCGTTCACCAGGAAGGCGGAGATCGTACGGCGTACGCGGGCCCACAGCGCCTCGTCGTTCGGTTCGAACACGACCCAGTTGGTGCCGCTGAGGATCGACTCCTCGAGGTAGTTGAACAGCCGTCGGACGTTCAGGTAGCGCCAGGCCGGGTCGGACGACAGCGTCCGGGCTCCCCAGACGCGGTTGCCGCGGCCGGGGAAGGTTCGCAGTACGTTGATGCCGACCGGGTTGAGCAGGTCGTGCTCGGCCTTGGTGATCTGTACTTCGAGGCTCACGGCGCCCCGGATGATCTCGTTCGCGGGCGCCTTGTGGACGCCGCGGGTGTCGTCGTTGCGACCCCAGATCCCGGCCATGTGCCCACAGGGCGGCATGAAACCGAGCTGCCCGGTGGCGGGATCGGCCGTCTTGACCCACGGGTAGTAGAGCGCGCCGAAGGCCGAGTCGTAGCCGGCCTTGTCGACCAGCCACTCCTTCACCTGCTGGGCGTTGAGCCCGGGCGGCGAGTCGAGGATCGCGATCCGGTCGCCCATCAACTCGCAGTGGGCCAGCATCGCCAGCTGGACCGCCTGGACGGTCTCGAGGTCGATCGAGCCCTGCTGGTACGCGCTCATCAGGTCCGGCACGCAGAGCATGGTGATCTCGTCGACGGCTTCCAGCCCACCGAAACCGGTCCGGTCGGACACGTCACCGACATAGTCCTCGGCGGTCAACCGCGGCGACGGTACTGCGGGCGCAGGCGGCGGCGCGTTGAGCGCGACCTCGCCGTGCGCCGGCTTCTCCAGCGCGGCGCCGGTGATTTCCTCGATCTTGATCAGCTTCGAGTTCGCGTTCACCACGGTGGCGACGTTGGTCTTGCCGCGCGACACGGTCAGCCGGTCGAACTCCTCGACCTGGGTGCCGTTCTGCTTGACCACGATCTTGAACATGTCCTCGGACGGGTTCTCCCCGCCGGCGTCGGCGATCTCGACACTCACCTCGCCCGGCGCCTGGGCCGC
Organism: Kribbella voronezhensis; assembly: GCF_004365175.1. NCBI lineage: Bacteria > Bacillati > Actinomycetota > Actinomycetes > Propionibacteriales > Kribbellaceae > Kribbella > Kribbella voronezhensis. Next base: position 1,373,613 of record NZ_SOCE01000001.1, read on the forward strand.
GTCGAGCGCGACCACCCGGAACCGTCCCAGCATCGCCTGCGGCCCGGCCGGCAGCTCCTTGCGCCCTCGCGCACCCTTGCCGTCGGCGGCATCCGCTCCACCGCCGATCCGTACGACGTAACAGTTCCCGCCGCCGTTCAGGAAATACCCGTAGACGGCCTGCGCCAGATACGAGCCGGCCACGAAGCCGCCGAACGTATCCGTGAACGCGGTCCAGTTGCTGACCAGCGTCGCTTGGTTGAAGGGTCCGTCCTCGGCGAGCCCGACAAACGCGGCCACCGCCGTACCGACACCCTCGAGCGGGCGGGCGCCCGATTCGACTTCCTCCACATACACACCTGGTGACAGGTACGTCGGCATGCTGCCCCTCCTCGATCAGGATTTGCTCCAGCCTGACCCCCACCCCACCTCCCCCACCCGCCCAACCGGCCGCAGACAAGGGCACTCTCAACTGCCCAAAGGGGAACCCAACTGCCCGTTCGTACTACGCCCCGCGCGAGCTCCTTCGCCGCCCGCTCCCACCCACCCGCGGTCGCTGCTCCTCCGTCGCAGCTCAAACGAACACGTCGCGCCACACCTCAACTCCAAAGACCACCGGGTCGCCGGCCGGCGACCGCCCCGTCGCGCCACCCGGTTCGCTGCTCCTGGGCAGTCCAGCGAGATCGCAACGACCGGACCGGACGATCCATCACCCGCCACCCACCTACGATGGCTCGAACTCAACAGTCCAAGTCGTTAGGCCGCACCAAAGGACCAACCGCCGCCAACAGGGCGACAGCCCGCTCTCCAGGCCGGCCTTTCCACAGCCCCGAATCGTGTACTGCCGCCGCGTCGTGCCGTTGTAAGTCGCGCTCGCTCCACCGTCTACCAGCGGCGTGCTACTCCTCTTCTTCCTTGCCCTCTTCCTCATCGCGCTGGACGAATGCGCCCTGGACCTCTTCTTCCTTCTCCTCCTCAGCCGGCGCTTCGGCGCGCTGGACGTCCTCTTCGTGCTCCTCGTGCCGCTGCACGTCGGTCTCGTCCTCGGCGTGCCGTTGGACTCCAGGCGCACTGACAGCCATCGGTGCCGGCCCCGCCATCACCCGCTCGGCGTTGGCCGAAGCCTCGCGCTCGAACCGGTCCGACGGGTCACTCACCTTGATCCCGCCCGGCGCGGACGACCCGTCCACCGGCCCGCTCCGCTGCTGCACCACATGCGTCAACTCATGCGCCAGCATCGTCTTCCCGTCAGCCGACCCCGGGTCGTACTTGTCCCGCTGGAACACCACATTGCTCCCCACGGTGTACGCATGCGCATTCACCGCCTTCGCCGAATCGTGCGCCGCCGAGTCGTCATGCACCCGCACATCCGAGAAGTCGTGTCCCAACCGCCCTTCCATCTCCCCGCGCACCTCAGGCTCCAACGGCCGTCCCCCAGACGAAACAACGTCATGCACCGGCGACCGTTCCTCCTCCACCATCGCCGTCACCCCGCTGTTCCCCACCGCCCGCTGCAAGCCCAACATCCCGCGTCCGCCGAGCACATCGGTGCGCCCTTCAGCAGCAGCCTTCCCCACATGCTCGGACACCTGCTCCTCAACCCGCCCAGCCTTCGGCCGCAACGCAGCTTCCTCGGCATCGAACCCGTGCTCACGCATGACGCTCTCCTCTGGCACTGAATGACTTCTATCTGCGGCTCGCCGCGCGGCGAGCTGTGATCTGAGCATGGACGTCTGTGTCGATGATCTCCAGATCGAGATCGACCGGCTCCTCATGTCCGCCGGTGGATCGCACCGTGTCGCCGAGTTCCAGCTCGATCTGCTGCTCGGCATAGAGCCGGGCGATCTGCCGCGCTTCGCCGGCATTACGGGCGCGTTCGACGATCTGCCGTTCGACCGAACCGGCCGCACCGCCATCGCGGATCGCGTTGGCTATCCGCGCGAACCTCCGCGAGATGGAGGTCCGCGGATAGAGGTCGCGGTTCTGGCCGACTTCGTCGAGATGCTCGACATCGAGCGAGAACACGTCCCGGCCGCCGTACAGCGCCTGGATCGCTGACGCTGCTTCCCGGAGCCGCCGGTACAACGTCACTTCCTCCCTCGTTGCGACGGCCGCGTCGACCAGCCGATGGAAGCGCTCGCCCGCGGTCCGCTTCTGATCAGAGGTGACACCCGGCGCCGCGGCAATCCACCGATCACCGGAAGATCTGATCCGCCGGGCCGAGATTTCACTGAGCCGGATGGGCACCGCCCGGTTCTGGCCGACCGCTTCGCCACGTCGCGGTTGCCGCCAGTTCTGGAAACCCGCCATGGCGTCGCGACTTGTCTGTTCGGAGACTTCCTCCCAGAGGGTGGCGGCGTGCTGGGAATCCGCGGCCTCCTCCAGCGGCACCGTGGGTGTATCGGCGTCCTCACGCTGGACGTGAACGTGGAACGTACCGGGGGTGGTTCCTGGCACCACGTCTGCGGATCGCAGCCCGTGTCGCTGACGCAGGGCGGCGAGACCGCTGCGCACCGAGGACACGGTCGCCTTCGGCGCCTTCAACAGGTTCGTGGCGTCCTTCACCGCCGTCTTGATGTCACCCCCTGTGAGCCGCTCCTTGGCGGCGCTGACCTTTCCCTTGGCCCATTCCTTGCCGGATTCGACCTTGCCTTTGACGTAGGCCTTGCCGGCGGCGATCTTGGCCTTGGCCTTCTTGCCCAGGCCCTTGAGGCCTCGGATGACCGGGCCGGCCAGTTTCAGGCCGGTTTTGATGACGAAGTCGAGGGCCTTGTTGACCGGTTTCTGGAGTTTTTCTACGATCTCGCGGATCTTCTGGCCGATGCCGCCCAGGCCGATGACGCTGGCGAGGAAGCCGATGATGATGGGGACCATCTGGCCGAGGACGTCGTTGATCTTGTTGACGACGCCGGAGACGTTGCCCTTGACGATGTCGGCCACCGAGTCGATCACGGTGTTGACGAACTTCAGGATCCGGCTGCCGTTGTTGACGAAGAACATCACCACGTCGTAGATCAGCTTGCAGGCCTTGATGAAGGCGGCCGCCGGGTTCAGCAGCCCGATCAGCCAGGTGATACCGGCGGTGATGATCTTGGTGATGACGAAGTCCTTCACCTGCTCCAGGATCATCTCCTTGATGTCCCCGAGCTTCTCGATCAGCATCTGCCACAGCCCCGCGATCCCTTCGCTGCGAAGCTTCTGGAAGATCTCGACGCCCTTCTCCATCGCCGTCATCGCCGGCTCACCGACCTGCTTGACCAACCGGTTGCGAATGTTCGCCCAGGTCAGCCCGAACAGCGACAGCAGCAACTGCAGGATGCCGCGCACGTCGAACTTGTCCGGCAGCGTCACCCCACCCTCGGCCAGCGCGCCGAACAGCCAGCTCATCAGCCCCTTGCGCAGGTGGTCGAGGATATTGTCCTTGAACTTGAGGATGCCGCCCTTGACCCCGTCGATCAGGTTGGACAGGAAGCCGACCGGGTTCTTGACGATGTCGCCGACCACGCCGGCCACCCGGGCCAGCACGTTCTTCAGCATCCCGACGAGCTCGCGGATCGTGTTGATGACGGCCTTGATCGCGCCGATCGCCTTGTCCACCAGGCCCTTGTTCTCAGCCTGCAGTTCCTCGATCCGCTCGTCCAGTCCCTTGCGGGCCTCGCTGTACTTCGTCGCCAGCGAGTCGACCAGCGCGTCCTGCTTGGAGTCGACCTCGCCCTCCAGGTCCGCGAACTTCTCGCCGATCTCCTTCGACGCCTCGGACCCGACCTTCTGCAGGTCGGCGGGCAGGCTCTTGACGTACGCCGCGATCTCGCTCCGGCCGGCCGCGATCCGGGCCTTCGCCTTGGTCAGTCCGGCCCCGACGATGTCGGCCACCCGCGAGATCACGCCGTTCATCTGCTGCAGATACAGTTCCCGGCCGGCCACGTAGAACTCGTTGACCTTGTCCGGCATCCCGACCAGCTTGTCCTTGGCCCAGCGCAGTCCGCCGAGCCAGCCGCCGTACCGGTCTTCCTTGTACGCCGACATCTTGGCCGCCACGTAGTTCTCGAAGGCGGTCCGGGCCTGCTTCTCACCCTTCTCGAACTCGGCGTCCACCAGCGGATCGATGCTGTCCAGGGTCGCCTTCACGTCCGTCTCGGCGGCAGTGAAGATGCTCTGGATCTTGGTGGTGACCTCGGCGCGCTTCGCCTCGTCCTTGGATTTCGTCTTGCCCTTGTCGGCGACGATCTTGGCGAGCGCGGCCGCCTTCGATCCCTGCATCCCGGCCACGCCGGTCTTGGTCTCGGCCGCCGCTTCGGTCTTGTGCTGCTGGATGACCTGCTGCTCCTCGGCACGGAACGCGGCGGGTGCCGTATCGGCATGCGCCGCCGCGGTCTGCTTGTCGGCGAGCGCGCCCTGGAACTGCGGCTCGTTCGACTGCGCCAACTGCTGGTCGGTGACCTCGCCCTCGGCCATCTCCTGGTTGGCCTGGTACTTACCGGCAGCCAGGTTGGTCTGTTCGGGCGGCGCCACCTTCGGCGCGGCCCCGGCGGCCGGGATCGCGGCCGCCGAGCCTGGATCCTCGGTCTCCATCGGTGTGACCGGTTTGGCCACGCCCTTGGACATGTCCGGCGGTGCGGCGGTGGCGGTCTCGATGTCCTTGGCCTGCCCCTCCTTGCCCTGGCCGACCATCCCCTTGATCTCGCCCTTGACCTCCCCGGCCTTGCCGGACTCCTTGTAGTCGTCGGCCTCCTTGAGCGTCTTCGGCGACTTGGCCTCGATCGCTGTCTTCACCGCCGCGATGAACGCCTTCTTGTCGAACGTTCCCGCCTGCTGGGCATCCATCGTGTCGGCTTTGGCCGCCTTGGCCTGGCCGGTGAGGTCATCGGTCGGCGCCAGCGCGGCGTCCTGCGCCTCCTTCGCCTTCGAGGCCGCCGGCGGATGCGCCCGCTTCGCCTTCGCAAACCCCTTCACATGTCCGGTGACACCAGTGAAGGCAGGATCCTGCTCAGGCCGTACGCCGGTAGGCGGCACCGGCGGCTCCAGCACCTGCGCACCCGACAGTGGCGCCGGCCCAGCAGCCCCAGCCCCACCGCCACCAGCACTTGCTCCACCCCCGCCAGCCGCACCCCCACCGCCGCTCGACTTACCGCCCTTGCCACCGCGAGGCTTGACCGGCTTGGCAGCGGCCTTCCCCAACGGACTGACAGCCGGTACCGGCTTCGGCGGCGGCACCGGCTTCTTCGGCGCGACGGACTCCGGCCCGAACCCGGTCGTGGTCACCGCGAGCGCCGAAGCCGGCGGCTTCGGACCTTCGAGATCAACCGGTACGCCGGCCGCCTTCGCCGCCTTCAGCCCCTTCTCGACCGTGTCGATGGCCGGCTCCTCACGCTGGATCTCCACCAGCGCCGCGTCGATCTCCCCGGCCGCGTCGCCACCAGGTGACTTGAGCTTCCCGGCGAGCAACGCGTTCACCGCGGCATTGCCGGCCTTCCGCTGCAACGCCAGCAGCCCCGGTGGAACGGCAGCACGCGCCGGTGGAACGGCAGCACGCTCCGGGCGATCGCCAGCGGCCCGTCGCCGGCCTTCGGCGAGGGCGTCGCTGACGTCGGCCTTCACAGAGGGACCCGTCGGGCGCGCGCCGGCCATCTCCAGAGCGTGGGCCACCCGCGTACGCCGTACCGACAGCACGCAGGCACTCCCGCGGGCAATCATCTCTGCCCGAAAGGTCCTCCAGTGACTGGAACGACGCCGGGAGAACGCCCTGAAAGCACTGGACGCCCCCCGAGGAGGTTCAGCCGAGGGTGGGTCCGTCGAGCAACGCGTAGTACTGGCCGAATTCGCGTTCGAGGACGAGCCGGCCGAGTTTGCGGTACTCCTGGCCGACCGCCGCGATCACGTCGGCCATCCGCACCGGCTGGCCGGATTCTGCCGCCAGGTAGGCAGCGCTGACCGAGGCCGACCGAATGTTGCCTCCGGCAAGTTCAAAGGCCTCCGCACAGAACGGGAGGTCCAGGTCGTCACCGAGTGGCAGCGGTGGTGCCAGGCACTGTTGCCAGAGCCGGAGCCGCAGGTCGGGCGTGGGCGCCGGGAAGTCGATGATCGCGTCGAGCCGCCGGGTGAACGCGTCGTCGATGTTGGCCCGCAGGTTGGTCGCCAGGATCGCCAGTCCGTCGAAGCTCTCCAGCCGCTGCAGGAGGTAGGCGCTCTCGATGTTGGCGTACCGGTCGTGCGCGTCCCGGACGTCGCTGCGCTTGCCGAAGATCGCGTCCGCCTCGTCGAAGAACAGTACGGCGTTAACGCCACCAGCCTCGCTGAAGATCCGCTCTAAATTCTTCTCGGTCTCACCCACGTACTTGTCGACCACGGTCGCCAGGTTCACCGTGTAGAGATCCAGCCCCAACTCAGTGGCGATCACTTCGGCGGACATCGTCTTACCAGTGCCGGAATCGCCCGCGAACAAGGCGGTCACGCCACGCCCACGTCCCCCACCACGCCGCATCCGCCAATCGGTCAACACCGTGTCGCGATGCCGAGCCCGAGCAGCCAATCCCTGCAGCGCCCGCCGAACCGCCGGAGCAAGGACGAGGTCGTCCCACCCGACCTCCGGCTCGATCCTTCGAGCCAGCCGCTCGAGCCCAGCAGCGTTCTGAGCCCGTACGCCGCGGCGCAGGTCGTCTGCGGTGATCGCGGTGCCCGCCAGCAGCGCCGACGCGGCCGCGGTCTTGAAGACGTTCCGCACCTGTCCAGGGCCGAGCGCGAGATGGGAAGCCAGGATCTCGGGATCGAGTTCGGACTCCTGCAAGTGTTCGCGCCAGAGCTCGATCCGGTCATGCGCACCGAGCACTGGCGCATCCACGGTCAACGGCGTCTCCGGACTCCACCGCGGATCCCACGTCGTCGTACCGATGAACAGGACCGGGACCTCCCAGCGGCTCAACCGGTGCAGCGATTCCAGCGACGACTCTGCCAACGCCTCCACCGGCCCGACGACCAGCCCCGCGTGCTGCAACAAGGCCTCCCGGCCGGCGATCACCGCCAGCCCGAGTGGATCGGAGTCGCGAGCCATCAACCGCAGATCAACCGCCACGACGCCCCGCCCGGCAGCCGCCAACGCTGCCGCCGCGATGGATTGCCCGGTACCGGCCTCGTGCTCGCGCAGATGAACCAGCCGTACGCCGGCCGCCAGGCTCCGGCCGAGATCCGCGCTCGCATCGGTCTTGTACGCGGTCAGCTCCTCCAGCATCGGCACCAGCCGATGGTCGGGCAGGTCGTCACCGAGCAGATGCGCGGCAACCCGGTCCGGGACCCGGATCGCCCGGGTCAGGAACGGCCGCTCCGGATCCTCGACGATCAGCAGTCCGCGATCCACGAGCGGCCCACTCGCCGTCAACCGGCCGCGCGCCACCGACGACATCGACGAGGCACCGGCGAGTTCCAGGGCCAGGCCGACACTCGGCCGCCGCCGGGTCACATCGTCGTTGAGATAGCCGTAGAGCCGCTCGAACCGGCTGTCCAGGTCAGGCAGTAGCGCGATCACCAGCAACTCGGTGTCCAGCGCCGTCAGTCCCGCGACCGCGGCCAGCCGGCGCAACCTAATGACGTTGCCCTCGGCAATGTATTCGTCAGCCGACCGTTCCAGTGCTGCCAGAGCCGTTTCGTCGACAACAGCCGTGTGCGCCTGTCCGCTGAGCAGCCGGTCGACGAGTTCGTCGTTGACGTACAGGCCGCGGAACGGGTCGTCCATCGACGGGTCGTCCGCACGGCGCCGCGCCACGAGCGCCCGGATCCGGTCCTCGACCAGGCCCAGGCGCGCCAGAAGATAGTCCAGCCCTTGCGCGGTCACCCGGTCCTCTTGCGTGGCCGCCGGGGATTGGGTCGCTGCGGCTCGTTCGCAGTACTGCGTCCTGCCACTTCGCGGGGCGGCCAGCCGTCCGTCCCACCCATCGACACCCGTGGCGGCTGATCGACCAGCGTGGCCGCCTCGTAGACGCGACCGGTCGGGGTCGGCGCGCAGACCACGAGGTCCAGGGACGGTTTGAGTTCTCCGCCGAGGGCGGACCAGACGTCGGCAAAGGAACGATCTTCCGGCGGCGGCAGCGCGATGGAGACCGGCACCGAGAGACCCAGCTCGGCCAGCGGTCCAGTGAGCAGGTCTGTGGGCAGCGCCTCGTGCCGGAGGAAGCAGGAGAGCAGTCCGGACAGCAGCCGGTGCTCGTCCTCGGGCCGCTGCGTCCAGGCCGTCACCAGATAGGACAGCTTGAAGTACCGCGGGGGCAGGTGGCGTGCGGTGATCCGCTGCTCCGCGTCGTACTCGTTCAGCAGACCGCGCTCGCGGCGGCGCAGGTCTTCGCGGATGTCGTAGAGGTACACGTCGATCGTGGGTGCGTTGCGACGGCTCGACCACTCCTTGGTGGGGGCGTCGAACACCACCTCGACGTCCCGCGCGCCGATCGCTTCGCGCTGGATCAGAGTCTGCAGCGCAGAGTCCACCTCTTGGATCACAGCACGAGTGTTCTGCCCGGACGCTGGCGGGCCGAAGCGGGCTGGGGTCGAGCCCGGGGCACCGTCTGCTGCCCGATCGGGCAAGCCCGGCTGCACCGCGAGGCAGGCGGCCGGCCCTGCACGACGTACGCAGTACGGGCTTAGCCTGTGAGCGACGCCGGTGATCGACCTGGCGACGGAGTAGGGGGAGAGCCGAGTGACGGACCCGGTACTGCGGTTGGAGACGACCCAGTTGACTGTCGAGCCCGGCGGCCAGGCCCGGGCGGAGGTCACCGTCCTCAACCCCGGCACGATCGTCGAGAGCTACGCCCTGGACGTCGTCGGCGAGCAGCCGATCCCCTGGGCCGAGGTGACCCCGCCCGTCCTGTCGGTCTATCCGCAGCAGCAGGAGACGGCCACGATCGTCTTCAACCCACCGACCGGGCCGACCGGGCCGGCCGGTACGGTCCCGTTCGGGATCCGGGCGAAGTCGCAGGTCGATCCGCTGAACAGTGCGGTCGTCGAAGGGCAGCTCGAGATCGGCCAGGTCTTCGGGCTGCAGGCCAAGCTGACGCCGGTCACGTCGTCCGGGCGCTGGCGTGGGCTGCACACGATCCAGTTCAGCAACTGGGGCAACGCCCCGGCCCGGTTGCGGATCGTCGCGTCCGACCCCGACCAGGCGCTCGGCTTCCTGATCCGCCCCGACGTCGTCGACGTACCGCTGGGCGCCACGGTCACCGCGCGGATCAAGGCCCGCACCCGCAAACCCGTACTGCGCGGCTCGACGACCCGCCTGCCCTTCAAGGTCGTCGGCGAGCCTGATCCCCCACGCCCCTTCGGCATGCCGGAAACCCCGGGCGCCGATCCCGGTCGCCCGATGGTGGACGGAGCCTTCACCCAGAAGCCGATCCTCACGCGCGGCGTCATCACCGCAGCCACCGTCGTAGGAGCCGCCCTGATCGGCGTACTGGCGTTCGCCCTCACCCGAGGTGGCGGTGCCGCGGCGACCCCGACGGGCGACGGCACAACTCTGCCCGGCAAGCCTGTCTTGACCGCCGCTGCGGCAGGACCCACGTCCATCGCGCTCGTCTGGGCCCAGCTGCCCAATATCGATTCGTATGCGCTCTACTACGTCGACGACGCCGGGCACGTCAACAAGTCCGAGCGCGGCGTCGACGTGAAGCAGACGGCGAAGACCGTCACGGGCCTGAACGCCGGGGTTCACTACTGCTTCAAGTTGAGCGCGGTCAACGGCAAGCTCGAAGGGCCGCCCTCTGCCGCTGCCTGTGCAACCACAGGGAAGGCGACGCCGACTTCCGCACCACCCAGCAGTGCGCCGCCGTCGGGTGGAACGTCTACTGCGCCGCCCGGTGGGGTGACCACCTCCGCACCGCCCAGCTCCGCCGCGACCCAGACCGGCCAGCCATCCGCCTCCGTCGGAGTCGACGCACCACAGTTCGCACCAGGCCAGTGGATCGCGGCCGTGGACCTCGCTCCCGGCGCACTCGTGAACGCCGAACAGAACGCCAAGAGTCTGGCGGCGCAGCTGAAGAGCGCCGGAGTCGATGCGAAGGCTCTGCACGCCACCGGCCAATACCCGGGGCTGTACCGGCTCGACACCAAGAAGCCGATGCCGGACGACTGGGTGGTCTACGTGGGCCCGGCGGCCTCACCCGACCAAGCGCAAGCGGTCTGCAGGTCCCCGCAGGTGCAGCAGATCAGAAGCTCGACCTGCCCACGCTTCCAGCCTGCCGTCCCACCGCCTGGCTAGCGCGGGCGGGACAGCGCGGTCAGGCTGGTCAGCGCGGTGAGGTTCTGAGGCGCATCGGGACGCGCGGGATAGGTCCCGCCGACAGCGAGCAGTAGCTGCTTGACCGGTACTCCGGTGTCGAGCTTCAGCTTCTGCAGATCGCTGCTGTCCTTGAGTTGAAGCTCGCTACAGCGTCCCTCGTACATCACGAGCAGCGTGCTCGGCCGGAACTGCAGTTGGCGATTGGCGTTGGCAGCAGGCAGGCCGGCGCGCACGTCCAGTCGTCGTACGCGCACAGGGTCCTTGAAGTTCACGGTGACCATGCCCCTGGCTGCGGACTTCCCCGGACAGCCGTCGAGCGGTGCGAGCTTCGTCGGATCCCAGGCGGTGGCCCAGGCATCGTCGAGGGGTGCCGTGCCCAGCGCGGCGGCAGCGTAGGTGGGTGCGACCGACTGCGGCGGAGCGCCGGCGAAGACGACCGGATCGACCGCCACCAGGGTGCCGCGTACGTCGTACAGGCGGTCTTTTGCCCAACTCACAGGGTTCTTGCCGACGACGGAGAACACCACCAGGACTGCGGCGATGCCGACGACTGCGGTGATCACGCGGCGCCAGCGGTAGAGCGGCGGCAGACTCCGGCGGTACTCGCGGCGTGCCTTGCGGTCCTTGGGATCCCACAACCGCTGCCACCAGGTCTGGCTTGCGACGGCCGACGGCTTCTGGTTGGTGAACGCTGTCGGCCGCAGCACCTTGCCACACTTACTGCAGAACCTGAGCGTCACCGCATTCGGCACACCGCACTGCGGACACGCCACCTCGCCTGGCTTTGGCCGGCCCGACACATCCTCGTACTGCGAGGTGCGGACTGGCGCTGCCTGTCCGGGTGACGGGTCAGCGGAGGGAGCCTCTGTCGACAGCGTTGCGGCAGGTCCGGCCTGACCAGAACGCTGGGTCGCCACCGCGCTCTGCTCACTGGCGGACTGACGGACCGGCGGGCGCTCTTCCGCCGTCGCCTGGTCCCAGCCGAGGTAGACACCGCAGTACAGACAGAAGGCCGAGCCGGCCGGGTTGCGCTCACCGCAGGCGGTACAGACATCCTCGCTCATCGCCATCTCCCCCTTGCGGGTGATTATGGCACTGGCGGCCCGGCTCAGGACGCTAATCTGTGGGATACGACGGTGGAACCGACGGACGCCGGGGGGATCGGCAACCGATGATCAGCTGCGACAACTGCGGACGCGCGAACGACGACGGCGCGCTCTTCTGCACGTCGTGCAACACCTACCTGGCCTGGTCCACCGAAAAGCCCACCCCCGCAGAACCCGCCACCCCTGCAGAACCCGCCACCCCAACCGCCACGCCCGCCGAGCCCGAGCCGCCCAGCCCCGAGCCGCTCGCACCCGAGCCCGAGCCGCCCAGCCCCGAGGCTGAACCGCTTGCACCCGAGCCGGAGCCGGAGCCGCTTGCACCCGAGCCGGTGACGCCGGACCCGCTCGCTCCCGAGCCGCTCGCGCCGGAGCCGATTCCGGTGCCGCCGGATCCCGTCGTACCAGAGCCTGAACCGCTCGCACCGGAGCCTGTGCTCCCCCAACCGCCCCCACCGCTACCTGACCCTGAGCCCATGCCGGCGCCGAGGCCGCGCACCAGCGTCAGCCAGTTGATCTCGGCGATCGACCAGGGCCGCACCCTCACCAAGGATCGCCAACGCCCCGACCTGACCGCCCGGCTCGAGACCGCCAAGAAGAAGCTCGACTCGCGCACGGTGACCGCAGTCGTCGTCGGTGAGTTCAAGCGTGGCAAGAGCACCCTGGTGAACGCGCTCCTCCAAACCGCGGTCTGCCCCGTCGACGCGGACATCGTGACCGCAGTGCCGACGCTGGTCCGGTACGGCGAGCAGGCCGGCCTCACGGCGTACCGGCAGACCGATCCCAGCCAGCCGCCTGTCGGCTACCCGGCACCGCTCAACCAGATCGCCCAACTCGTCTCGGAATCCTCCGACGCCGACGAGCAAGGCCGTCTGCAGTCCGTGACCGTCGAAGTCCCCCACCGCATGCTCCGCTCGGGCCTCAGCCTCCTCGACACCCCCGGCGTCGGCGGTCTCGACTCGGTACACGGCCAGCTCACGCTCGCGGCCTTGGCTTCGGCAGACGCGATCCTGTTCGTCACCGACGCGGCACAAGAGCTGACAGGGCCAGAGCTCGAGTTCCTCAAGACAGCGATCTCCCGCTGCCCGGCAGCAGCGCTGGTCATCACCAAGACCGACCTGTACGGCCACTGGCGCCGCATTGTCGAGCTGAACCAGGCCCACCTCGCCAAGGCCGGCATAGACCTGCCGATCCTCCCGGTCTCGTCCTTCCTCCGCCTCCGCGCAGCCCAGCGGCCAGAGCTCAACCAGGAGTCCGGTTTTGCCCCACTGGTCGAGTTCCTCGCCACAGCAGTCGTAGTACCGGGTACTACGCGCGCAGCGGCCACCGTCGCGCAGGAAGTCGACTTCGTGGCCGGCCAGTTGGCGCAGGAGTCCGACGCGGAGCGCGTAGTACTGACCAAGCCGCAGAGCCGGCCAGAGGTGCTCTCCAAGCTCGCCCGGGTTCGCGACCAAGCAGCAGGACTCACTGCCGCCAGCGCGACCTGGCAGCAGACCCTGTCGGATGGAATCGCCGACCTGGTCGCGGATGTCGAGCACGACCTGCAGAGCCGGCTGCGCACGGTGATGCGGGACGTCGAGACGATCATCGACCAGGGCGATCCGACCGAGACGTGGACGGATACCGAGGTCTGGCTGCGCCGCCAGGTCGCCGTCGTCGGAGTGGCGAACCGCGACCTGCTGATCGAACGGGCCCGCGAGCTGGGCGAACGCGTCGCGGAAGCGTTCGATCTCGAGGCAGGGACCGAGATCGAGGTCGAGCTGTCCCAGTTCGGCGCCGAACTGGATCAGCTCGAGCTGGCCTCGGTCGCGAGCCTGTCGATGCCGGGCGGCCGGCTCCAGTCGTTGATGATGGCCGGCCGGACCGGGATCTTCGTCCCGATGATTGCCTTCAGCATCGTTTCTGCGCTGATCACCCCGGTCGTCGCGGTCGGGATCGCGGCCACCCTCGGCGCGGGCATCGGCGGCAAACTGCTCAAGGACGAACGCAAGCGGCAGCGCACCTACCGCCAGCAGCAGGCCAAGGCCGCCGTACGCCGGTACATCGACGAGGTCGCGTTCGTGATGAACAAGGACACTCGCGACAGCCTGCGCAAGACGCAGCGCCAACTGCGCGACGACTTCCAGGAAAGAGCCGGCCTGATCCATCGCTCTGCCACCGCCGCACTGACCGCCGCGGACCGCACTGCCAAGCTTCCGCCCGCCGAGCAATCCGCAAGAGCGGCACAACTGGCGGCGGAGACCGAGCGCCTGCGCTCGATGCGCACCGACCTCCGCGAACTCGCCCTCGCAGGCGCCCGCCCGGCCGGCCAACCCGACGCCTCCCGGTCCAGCGCCACCCCGTCCAGCGTCGCCCCGTCCAACGCCGACCGGTCCAGGGACGGACGAGCGGGAGGTGGACGATGACAGACGATCTGTCGGCCGCAATCCTGGCGGTCATCGAGCAGGCTCAGCAGTCGGCGCCCACCTACAAGGACCGGTTGCAACTGGACGAGATCTGCGCCCGGCTCACCGGGCCGCTGCGGCTGGCGATCGCCGGCAAGGTGAAGGCCGGCAAGTCGACCCTGCTGAACGCCTTGCTGGGCGAGGAACTGGCACCGACCGACGCTGGTGAGTGCACCCAGATCGTCACCTGGTACTTCCTCGACGACCGTCCGCACGCGACGCTGATCCCGCTCGACGGCGAACCCCGCGAGCGCCCGTACGATCGTGACGGC